>JBOHKB010000081.1:0-16833 GCA_050728815.1 Propylenella sp. | reverse complement strand
GCATCACCCTGCGCCAGGCCTCCCCACGCGTATCGGCCATGAAGGCCTTTATGGCCGGCACGACGTCCCGCGCCGTCAAGGCGGCGAGGATCGGCTCGATGCGGTCATCGTCAGCGCCGGCGACCAGTCGTCCAACCAGCTCCGGCGCGAAATTGGCGACGCCACTGATCGCGCCACTGGCGCCGAGCCGAACCGCGGCCGCCAGGTGCCCCTCGTGGCCGACGAGAATGGCGAGGTCGCCATGCCCGCGGATGAGTGCCTCCGTATAGGACCAGTCGCCGCCGCTGTCCTTGACCCCAGCAATGGTCGAGCCGAGCGCCGTCCGCAGCCGCGCTAAAGATCCAAGCTCGATGCGCACCCCGGTGATCTGCGGGATATTGTAGAGGATGATGTCCCGTGCGGACGCCCCGGTAGTCTCGAAGACCTCGCAGAACCACCGGTGGAGTCCCTCCTCGCCAGGGTTTTTGAAGTAGAAGGGCGGGGTCAGCAGCACCGCTGCACAGCCTGTCTCGAGAGCACGCTTTGCCCGCTGCCCGGTATCGGCGGCGGCAAGACCGTAGACGCACTCCACAAGCGAGGCGGGCGCAACTCCCTCCGCAGACATCCGATCGTAAAGCATGGCCCTGCTCACGACGGGGATGGAAATGCCCTCACCCGTCGTGCCGAACGCGGTGACCACCTTCATCCCGCGCTCAAGGAGGTCCTTTGCGTGGCTGGCGAAGCGAACCCAGTCAACCTCGCCCGACGCGGTGAACGGCGTCGCAAGCGCCGCGCTGAGGCCAATGACTTTGCGCAGGGGATGCCCCTCGCGTTGCTCGATCATCCTGTGTCTATGCTCCTCGATTTGCGCCCGACGTGTCGGCGAGGCGTCGGCGAAGCTCGCCTTCGGGAACGTCCCGGCCGGTGAAGATGCGGAAGGCCTGTACGCCTTGATGGAAAAAAAGCTCGAAGCCGCTCAGGCATTTGAGGCCCGCCGCCGCGGCGTCGTGCAGGAATGTGGTCTCGACCGGGGTGTAAACTGCGTCGAAGGCCCAGCGCTGGCTGCCGAGTGCGGACGCCGGGACAGGCGTGCCCTCGTGACCGACCATGCCCACCGGCGTGCAGTTGATGACGCCGCTGGCGCCGCGAAGCGCCTCGCGGACGTCGGACACCACTGCAATCTCGACATGCGGCGCCACGCCCCTCAGCGCTTGTGCCAAACCGACAGCCTTGGAGCGGTCCTTGTCGGCAATGCGAATGGAGGCCGCCGCCAGCGCCGATAGCCCGAAGGCAACTGCCCTGCCCACACCACCGGCGCCTATCATCGCCACATCGCCGGGAGGCATTTCGCCGAAGGCGGCGCGATAGGCGGCGATGAAACCCGAGTAGTCGGTATTGTAGCCCTCCGGCCCGTGCGGCCCGAAGACCACGGTGTTGACGGCACGGATCTCGCGGACGCGCGGGTCTTGCGACGCAACCTTGTCGGCGGCGACTTCCTTGTAGGGATAGGTGATGTTCACGCCGCGATAGCCGGAAGCGGCGCAGTAGTCGAAGACCGCATCGAAGTCGCGGCCAAGCTCCTTCGGGATGAGGCGTTCATAGGTGGTCGTGACGCCCGCGATCATGCCGGCGAGGCGATGCAGCTCCGGCGCACGCGAGCGGCCGATATTGTCGCCGATGAGGCCGAGGCGGACCGCCGACGGGCTTTCCTCCGGGCGGGGGGACGGGGAGACGGCGATCATCCCCGGTAACCCAGCAACCGCGGCAGCCAGAGAACCGTCTCCGGAAGCACGACCATGATGACGAGGGCAGCGAGGAGCGCGCAGAGGAAGGGAAGAACCTCGCGAATGATGTCGTTGATCGCGATGCCGGTCGTGGCGTTGATGACGAACAGCAGGATACCGTACGGCGGAGTGATCAGCCCGATCATGCAGTTGACGACCATGACGACGCCGAAATGCACCAGATCGATGCCGAGGGCACGGCAGGCGGGAATGAACAGCGGGAGGACCACAAGAATAATCGTCGTGGCGTCAAGGATGCATCCGAGCAGCAGAACAAGCACGTTCGCGAACAGCATGAAGGCCAGCGGCGAGAGCTCGAGCTGATCCAGAAAAGCGGCGAGCGTGTTCGGTATGTTCTCCGATGCGACGATATAGTTGAAGATGAGCGCACCGCCGATCACAAGACCGATCGAAGCGGAAGAGCGGGCGCTGTCGACCAGGACCTCGTGGAGCGAGCGTCGCGTAACGGAGCGGTATACGACCGCGGCCAGCAAAAGAGCATAGGCTGCGGCGACAGCGGCGGCTTCAGTGGGCGTTGTTGCGCCGCCGTATATGCCGGCCAACAGAATCACCGGCATGAAAAGCACAGGCAGCGCCCGAAAGGTGACGTTGGGCAACTCGCGCAGCGGCACGGCGGTCTCGGCCGGGATCGCGCGCCGCCTCGCCAGCCACGCAGTCATCGCCATCAGGACCGCCGTCATCAGCAGGCCCGGCACAACCCCGCCGATGAACAGGTAGCCGATCGAGGTGTCTGAGATCAGCGCATACATCACCATCGGAATGGACGGCGGAATGATCGGCCCGATGGTCGCCGATGCGGCGACGACCGCCCCGGCAAAGCCGGGCGTGTAGTGGCCGCTGCGCAGCATCATATTGATCGTGATTTTGCCGACGCCGGCCGCATCGGCGACGGCGGAACCCGACATGCCTGAGAAAATAAGGCTGACGAGGATGTCGACCTGCGCCAGACCGCCCCGAAAACGTCCCACCACGGCCTTGCAGAAATCGAGCAGGCGATCGCTGATCGTGCCCTGATTCATGATGTTCGCGGCGACGATGAAGAGCGGCACCGCAAGGAGGACGAAGCTGTCGTAGAGGCCCTGAATGCTTTGCTCGGCCGCGAGCCCCAGGTCCTGCCCCTTTGCAAAAAGGTAGACGATCGCAGCCACAAACATTGCTAGCGCGATCGGGGTGCCGATCCCCGCCAGAAAGAAGAGGACGATAAGGCAGGCGGCGAAGGGGGCGCTTATCATCCTGTCGCGGACTGCTCATGCGCATCCGCGCCGGGGCCGCGCAGGAGCACCCACGCGCGCAGGCCGTAACGGACGATGACCGCGATGGCAAAGATGCCGTAGACGCTGAAAACTATATCCAGCCGGATGCGGAGCGTTGCGCTTTTCTTGATCTGGTAGAACGTGATGTAGTCATAGGTCGCCGGCAGCGCAGCGAGAAAGCCGGAAAGAATTGCGAACGCCGAGACGAGCGCCAGGACTCGGCGAACGCGCAGAGATGCGGCGACGTAGACGAGATCGAACTTGACGTGCTCGCGGTCGTCAAGAGTAAATGCGGCGCCCCAGAACACAAGCCACAGCCAGCACGTCAGGCAGACCTCGAGGGTCCAGCCCAGCGGGTAGTTGACGACGTAGCGGGTGAATATCTGAAGGAGAAACGAGAGGAACATGGCAGCGAGCAGACCCGCTGCCACGTCTTCCGCGCGACGGCGCAGCCAAAAGCCCGCCTTCACGCTATCGAGCCTTTCACATCAGTGAATTGATCTTGTCGAGCATCCCCGCCGGCCAGTCCTTGGCGAATTCGGACTCCAGATAGGCCTTCTGCACCTGGGCGCGGAAAGCCTCCACGTCGGGCGTGTAAACCTTCAGGCCCTGGTCCTTGAAGAACTGCTCGAGCTCGGCCTCGAGCGCGAGCTGGCGCTGACGTCCAAGCTCCGCGGCATCGTCCGCGGCCTTCTGTACGGTCGCCTGTTGCTCGGGAGTCAGCCCGTCCCACGCCTTCTTGCTGAAGGCGAGATAGTTCTGGTCGACGAGGTGGCTGGTCAGCACGATCTGATCGGTGACCTCGTAGAACTTGGAATCGCGGTCGGTCGGCAGCGGGTTGTCCTGACCGTCGATGGCGCCGGTCTGGAGCGCCGTGTAGACCTCGGTGAACGCCATGGGCAGGGGGTTCGCGCCGAGCGCCGAGCCGAGGAACTGCCAAGCGTCGGTCCCGGGCATCCTGAGCTTTACGCCCGCGAGGTCGGCGGGCGTCTTGATCTCGCGGTCGCCCTTCAAGTTGAGCTGACGACGGCCGAGATACATCACCGTCAGCAGCTTCACGCCGAGCGCATCCTCCACCTCCTGCTTCATCGGCTGCATGAAATCGGCGGCGAAGACCTTCTTCTGGTGTTCCGCGTCGCGGAGCAGGTAGCCGGCGGTGAAGATCGACCAGGCGGGAATGAGCGTGGCGAGCTCCTGCGGCGAGGTGATCGACATTTCGAGGTTGTCGCGGGCGATCGCCTCAAGCTCGGTGCCCTGCTTGAAGAGGGTGGCGTTCCAGTGCGGCTCGAAGGTCGCAAAGTCGGCGACCGCGGGTCCGAAGACTTCGGTCAGCGCAACCGCACGCTGATCTGTGGGCGTGGCGGGCGACGAGAGCCTGAGAACGGCCTTCTGAGCGAAGGCCGAAGTGGCCATCAGGCCGCCGGCTGAAGCAAGCAGCGTTGCCGATGCCGACGACCGCAGGAACGATCGCCGCGTCATTCTGAATGTCATCGATATCCTCCCTTTGGAACATTGAGCAGAGCCGACCCCTCCGGGGCTCCACTGCGTGGAATTTTGCACATTTGTGCGGCAGACTCAACGCATAAACGCGATAACGTCATATCATATGAGTTCCGTATGACGATCAGCAAACTGTGCAGAGCCGTGGCGGTGCAAGTCGGCAGTTCTGATGAAGCCGCATCGGGCCCCATCCAGCCTGCTCGGAGCGTCAAGCTGAGAGGCCGTGTTCGACGCCTCCCTGCACATGCCGGCGCAAAACCTCCTGCGCCGTCTTTGCGTCCCGCCCGAGCGCCGCCTCCAGCAATTGCTGGTGTTCCTCCGCAGCGATGGCGCCGCGGAAGGTCAGCGAAATCATCTGGTAGCGGAGGTACTTGTCGAAGACGACCGCATGCGTGTCCATCAGAGCGCGCGATCCGCAGGCCGAAATCAGCGCCTGATGAAACTCCCAATCGAAGCGTTTCCACTGCTCGGTGACGGAGCGGTCTCCGGCCAGCATCTTGGCTTCCATCTGCGCGAGCTTGTAATGAGCGGCCACGACGTGGGCTTCCCAGTTGAGGTCGCCGACGGCGAAAGACTGCTCGAGCGCGTAGCATTCGAGGAGTTCGCGCAGCTCGGCGATTTCGCGGAGATTCTCCGGCGACATCGGCGCCACTTCGAAACCGCGCTGGCCCTCCGCCACGACAAGCCCCTCGGAGGCCAGACGGTTCAGGATCTCGCGCAAAGTCGAGATGCTGGCCTCGTAGTCCTTCTTCAGCTGTTCGAGGCGGAGCCTCTTGCGCGGAGGCAGGCGGCCAAAAATGATATCAGCACGAATGCGCCGGTACACGCTCTCGCCAACGGCCACGTGAGTAACGATCTTCACAGCGCATTTCCTCAGATGAAACTCAAAATATCCTATCACATCGACCTCGTCTAATCGAGACAGACGCAGGCAATTACAGGGACATTCCGCTTTCGGGGTCAAACAGATGCATGGGATTCATGTTGGCTTGAAGGACTATCTGGGAGCCCGTGGTTGAGCGCGCCTCTGGAGTGACGCGGCAGACGATCTCGCGCTCGCCGATCCTGCTGAATATCACGGTATCGGCGCCAAGCGGCTCCGCCAGAAAACGGTTCGTCGAACAGGAACAGCCGCGGTTCGCGCGCGATCGCGCGGCCAATGGCTACCCGCTGGCGCTGCCCACCTGAGAGCGCC
This sequence comes from Propylenella sp., assembly GCA_050728815.1. Taxonomy (GTDB): domain Bacteria; phylum Pseudomonadota; class Alphaproteobacteria; order Rhizobiales; family Afifellaceae; genus DASWJZ01. The sequence continues at coordinate 11,101 of JBOHKB010000081.1, read as the reverse complement.
TTGGGCTTGCGGTCGAGCAGGCTTGCGGTCGAGCAGGCCAGTAAGACCAAGCGGGCGCTCGCGGTCACGTTGTAACGGAGGGTTGGAAATCCCACTATCGGTGGCTCGATTTTCGCCCTGGGCACCACCTGCCCGAGAGATGCGGACGCTCCGAACATCCAGAGGCGGCTGAGTCGGCCTCATGGCCGGCGCGCTCGCCAAAAAAGTGGCGGCCACCCGGAGGTTACGCCGCCACAGTCGTCGACGTCATCAGGGGAGACGAGTCGACTCCGCTACCCTTGGCGACTGCATGGCCTCCTGTCCAGCAAAACCCGCGAGAGGCTGAAAGATCGCCTCGCCGCATGGTTGCCGTCGCTTCTAAACGATTGCAATACATCAGATATTTCTCAGGCCGCTGCTGCGGAGCCCGGGCCTTCTCGACCGCTTCGCCGCCACCCCCGCCAACCGCATTCGTGAGCGCCACCCGGCCGCCCGCGCCGACGAATCGCTCGATTGCCGCAACGAGTGCGTCGTGGAGAGGCGCGTCCCCGGCGTGCCGCTGCGGCGAGGCCCGGAGTAGCCGAGCCGATGGCGCGGAAGCGTCTATTGCGATCGGGAAAAGAGCCGGCGAAATCCGGCCTCGCGCCGCCCCTTGCGGCTGGCGTGAGCCGGGCCGCCGCTAAAGCCCCGTCGCCTCCCACTTGCCGCTCTTCTCGGCGCGGAAGATCGCGTCGAGAATCTTCATGTTCCGCACGCCGTCCTCGACGCCATAGGGAAGTTCCGTCTCGCCAAGCACGGCGCGGGCGAAGGCGTCCGCCTCTTCGGCGTAGTGGTCGGACGGCGGCAGCACCTCCTCGACCGACGAGGCGCCGCCGAGCTTGCTGCCGTCGTCGATGACGATGGTGGTCGGCTGCATCGCCACCGGGTTGAATGGGATCAGGATCTCGACCCGGCCTTTGTCGCCGCCAAGCGTCACGCGCTGATGCGCGCCGAGCTGGGTGGAGACGACGAAGGAGAGCTGCCGCCCCTCGCCGAAATCGGCGATCACCGAGGAGAGACGATCTGTCTTGAACGCCGGGTCGCGGTCGATCAGCGACACGACGCGCTTCGGCTCCGCCTCGAAGGTGAAGCGGCCCGATACGATGCCGTAGCAGCCGATGTCGAGGAGCGCGCCGCCCCCGGTCTCCACAATGTTGCGGATGTTTTCGGGGTCGCGGTTGTCGTAGCTGAAGAACACCTGCACCGCCTTCAGCGCGCCGATCTTGCCGGAGCGCACGAGCTCGCGCGCCCTCAGCCATTGCGGCGCGAAGCGCACCATGAAGGCTTCCATGACATGGTGTTTGCCGGAAACGGCGCGCAGCCGTTCGGCGTCCGCCGCGTTCATGCCGAGCGGCTTCTCGCAGAGCACGTGCTTGCCCGCCTTCAGCGCCGCGATCGTCCAGTCGATGTGAAGATTGTTCGGGAGCGGGTTGTAGACCGCGTCGATGTCGGGATCGGCGAGCAGCGCCTCGTACGTGCCGTAGGACTTCGGGATGCCGAGCTGCTTGGCGAGCGCCTTCCCCTTCGCCGCATCGCGCGAGGCGATCGCGTCCACGCTGCCGCGCTTCGAGCGCTGCATGCCCGGAATGACCTTCTCGGTGCCGATCTTGGCGGTCGAGATGACTCCCCAGCGAATCTTCTTGTCTGCCATGTTCCCCCGTCCTCAAGGGTCCGCGCCCAGGATGAAGCGGCCGCCGCGTTCGCTAGTTGGGCGGCCCATTCCGATTCCTGTTGTTGCTGCGGATCGCGGTTCGGAAGAAATCGTACGCAGCCATGATAATGACCACGACGATAACGGTAATCAGGTCCGGCTTCGGCACGAACCACGGAATGACCGCGAGGTAGAGCGCGAAAATGACAAGCGCCAGCGGCGCGATGATCCAGTCGAGACCCGTCATTGGTGAGCTCCCACAACCACGCTCGCATCCTGGCCGGCTTCGCGCAAGCTTTCCACGAGCCACCGCGCCGTGCGCAGCAACCGGCCGTCCTCGCCGCGCCGCCCGACCACCTGCACGCCGACCGGCATTCCGTTCGGGCCTGCGAGCAGCGGCACCGACACCGCCGGCACGCCGCAAAGCGTCCATAGGCCGTTGAAGATTGGATTGCCGGTGGTCTCGATCGACGGCGCTTCCCCCGGTGCGGCCGGGGTGACGATTGCGTCGTATTTGTCAAAAAGCGGCTCGAGTCCGGCGGCGAGCGATTTCTGCCAGTCGAGCGCGGTCAGATAGTCGACGGCGGCGATCTTGAGCCCGTCGTCGATCGCTCCGCGCATGTAGTCGCTGAGCTGCTCGCGCCCCTTCTCAAGATAGCGGCGATAGTGGCGGGCGATGCCGATGAGCTGGATCGTGCGGATGGCTCCTGTCGCCTCCGAGAATACCTCCGGTAGCGCGACCTCCGCGCACGCCTTGCCGAGCACCTCGACGAGCTCGCCGAAGCCCTCCTTGGTCGCCTCCTCAGCGGCGTCCCAGAAGGGCGTCTTGACGAAGGCGAGCGACGGAGTGACCGGCGGCTTGGTCGTCGCGACGTCGAGCAGCCTCGGCGGCGGAAGCATCAGCGAGTCGGCGTCATCCGGGTCGTATCCGGCAATCGCATCGGCCAGGAGCGCCGCCTCTTCGACGCTTCGCGCGAAGACGCCGATCGTGTCGAGCGGCGGCGCCTGCGGAAGCACGCCACGGCGCGGGATCAAGCCGAAGCTCGGCTTGAAGCCCACAACGCCACAGAAGGAAGCCGGGCGGATCACCGAGCCGCCGGTCTGTGTGCCGACGGCCATCGGGACCATGTCGGCCGCGACGGCGGCGGCGGAACCGGAAGAGGAGCCGCCCGGCGTGCGCGTCGGATCGAAGGGGTTTCGGGTGCCGCGCGGCTGCATCGAGCCGAGCTCCGTGGTCACCGTCTTCCCCATAATGACTGCTCCCGCCTCGTGGAGCCGCCGAACGATAGTTGCGTCGCTGCTGGGCCGGCGCCCCGCGTCAATCGCGGTGCCGTTCTCCGTCGGCATGTCGCGCGTGTCGATGATGTCCTTCAGCCCGACCGGCAGACCATGCAGAGGTCCGGTCGCCCGGCCGGTCCCGCGCGCCGCGTCCGCGGCCTCCGCCTGCCGTGTGACGAGATCGCGGTCGAGGAAAGCCCAGGCCTCCACCTCCGGCTCGCGCTCCGCGACCCGCTCGAGATAAGAGGCTGCGACGTCGACGGCCCGGAACTCGCCGCGGACGAGCCGGTCGCGCAGGCCGAGCGCGGTCAGCTTCCAGAGCTCGCGCTTCTTCATCCCTCAGCGGCCGTAGATCAGCTTCGGCAGATACATGGCGACGTCGGGGAAAACGTAGATCACGATCATGGCGACGAAGACCATCGACAGGAAGGGGAAACAGCCCTTGAAGATCTGCACGAGCTGCACGTGCGGCGGGGCGATTCCCTTCAGGTAGTAGGCCGACATCGCCATGGGCGGCGTCAGGAACGAAGTCTGCAAGTTGAGCGCGACCAGGATACCGAAGAACAGCGGGTCGATGCCGAAATGCGGCAAGAGCGGCAGGAAGATCGGCACGAAGATGATGATGATCTCCGACCATTCGAGCGGCCAGCCGAGGAGGAAGATGATGATCTGCGCGAGGATCAGGAACATGAGCGGGGAAATATCGAGGCCGGTGACGAACTCGGTGATCACTTGTTCGCCGCCGAGATAGGAAAAGACCGAGGAAAACGTCCACGAGCCGACGAACAGGAAGCAGACCATCGCCGTCGTGCGGACGGTCAGGTAAACCGACTCGCGCAGCCGCTGCCAGGTCAGCGCGCGATATGCCACCGCCAGTAACAGCCCGCCGAGGGCGCCGACGGCCGCCGCCTCCGACGGGGTCGCCAGACCGAAGAGGATGGAGCCGAGCACCGCGAGAATGAGCACCGCGAGCGGCAGGAAGGAAGTGAGCAGCCTGATGAGCAGCTGCCCCATCGCGATCTCCTCGATGTCTTCGCTGCGTGGCCTTGGCGCAATGCTGGGCTGCAATATCGCGCGCGAAATGACATAGACGAGGTAGAGGCCGGCGAGCAGGAACCCGGGCAGCAGCGCACCCGCATAGAGCTGCACTATGGAGACGCCGGACGCCGCGGCGTACACGATCAGCATGATCGACGGCGGGATCAGGATGCCGAGCGTGCCGCCAGCGCAGATCACGCCGGAGGCGAAGCTCGTGTCGTAGCGGGCCTTGAGCATCGCCGGAAAAGCGAGGAGGCCCATCAGCGTCACCACCGCGCCGACGATGCCAGTCGCGGTCGCGAAGAGGGCGCAGGTGATGAGCGCCGCCACGGCCATCGCCCCCGGCAGCCGCCGCGCCGCGATGTAAATCGTGCCGAACAGCCGGTCGACGATGTTGGCGCGCTCGACGATGTAACCCATGAACAGGAAGAGCGGCACCGCGGTCAGCACGTCGTTGGCCATGACCGAGTAGGTCTGGTTTATGAAGAGATCGAATATGCGGTTGTTGAAGAAGCCGCCGATCCAGGTCTCGGTCAGCGTCCAGAAATCCGCGCCGTTCTCCACGGCGCGGTCGTAGGAGCGCCACATCCGCCCGGCGTCGAAGTAGGCGTAATAACCGAAGCCGACGCCCATCGCCATCAGCGTGAAGGCGATCGGGAATCCAAGCAGGATGATGAAGATGAAGACGCCCAGCATCAGCAGGGCGACCTGCGGGTCGGTCATCGGCCGGAACCTCTGCCTATGTCGGGGACATCGATGGCTTCCGAGCCATGGCGGAGCAGATCGCGCTCGTGCTCGTGGATCAGCTTCGTCTCCGTCTCCTCGATGTCGTCGGCGGCGCGCAGCCACTCGCCGGTGCGGATGCACATGATGCAGCGGAAGACCTGCGCGATCCCCTGCATGAAGAGGAGTATCCCGCCCGCGACGATGATCATCTTGAACTGGAAGACGGGTATGCCGGCCGGGCTGTTCACGCTGATCTCTTGGAAGCGCCACCCCCGCGCGGCGTATTTCCAGCCGGAGAGCACGAGCGCCGTCACGCCGGGGAAGAAGAACAGGAAGTAGAGAACGAGCTCCACCTTGGCCTGCGTCCGCGGTCGCCACAGACGGTAGATGAAGTCGCCGCGAACGTGTCCGTCGCGCGAAAGCGTGTAGGCCCCCGCCATCATGAACAGCGTTCCGTACATGATGTACGAAAGATCGAACGACCAGATGCTCGGCGCGTGAATGATGTAGCGGAGGAAGACCTCCCAGCTGATCCCGAAGATCATCACCATGATGGCCCAGGCGAAGGCCTTGCCGAACCACGCCGAAACGCGATCGGCGAACATGACGTAACGGACCATGGAGGGACCGGGCCTATCCAGACAGCGATCCGGCGGTTTTTGCGCCGCCGGATCGCGAGCATATCAGAAGCTGGCGACTAAAGCTTCAGCTTGCCTGGGAAGTAGTGCTCGTAGGCAAGCGCCAGGTCAGCCGCGTTCATCAGCTCGTAGAACACCACGCGCTCGACCCAGGCGCGCTGGCTGTCCATGCACTTCTTCATGAACGCGTCCTGCTCGAGCTCGGGTATGAGCTCGTCCCAGGCCTTCAACTCGGCGTCGAGAAGCTCCTTCGAGGTGCGATGCACGGTGACGCCGTGCTCGGTCTGTAGCGTCTGCAGGTCCTTCGAGTAGTTGTCGAGCGCGAGGGCGGTATTGGAGGTGCTCACCGCTTCGACCGTGTATTGGAGGATCGCTTGCAGATCCGGGTCGAGATCGTCGAAGAAGTCCTTGTTGAACAGGAACTCGAACGACTCGCTGGCTTGATGATATGACGAGAGGAAGTAGTTCTTCGCCACATCCTGTGCGCCGAAGCGCATGTCGGACGACGGGTTGTTGAATTCGAACGCGTCGATGACGCCGCGTTCCATCGCAGGCACGATCTCGCCGCCCGGGAGCTGCTGCACGCTCATCCCCATCTTCGACATGAGGTCGGCGGCAAGACCGACGGTGCGGTACTTGAACCCTTTGATGTCGGCGACCGTCGTGACCGGGTTCTTGAACCAACCGAACGGCTGCGCCGGCATCGGGAAGGCGTAGAAGCCGTAGACGTTGAGGCCCATGATGTCCTGCGTCAGCTCTTTGTAGAGCTCCTTGCCGCCGCCGCCATAGAACCAAGCCAGCATGGTGTTGGCGTTGCCGCCGAACACCGGCCCGGTGCCGAACAGCGATGCGGCCTTGTTCTTGCCGTACCAGTAGACCGGCACTGTGTGCGCGGCGTCGAGCGCGCCGTCATTGACCGCGTCGAGCACCTGGAAGGCGCCGACAATGGCGCCGGCTGGCGTGAGGTCGATCGTGATGCGCCCCGCCGACATGGCCTGTACGCGGTCGACATATTCACGCGCGAAATCCATCCAGATGTCGGACGCCGGCCACGATGTTTGCATCTTCACGACGACCGGGCTCTGCGCCGTCACTACTGCCGGCATGGCAAGCGTGCCCGCCGCGGCTCCGGCGCCTACGGCGCCCGCCTTCAGGAACTTCCGGCGCGATACTCTGTTTTCGCTGGTTTCGGTCATGCGATCTCCTCCCTTGCAATCCGAGACTGCGGATTGAGACATTCTTGCGATTTTCTTAGCCGCAGTCACGCCCCCTCTCTGGCATACTTTGCGGCTAATGCCAGGAAACTGGCCGATTAGCAGGACTTTGGCAATAGCAGGCTTGCTCCAATGCAAGCGTTTGCACTTCGCATCCGCGTGAAGATTCCTCGCCGCGGGCGCGGCGCGCGGCTCAGCGATAGCCCTGCGTCGATTCGACCTTGCCGCGAAACACCCAGTACGAATAGCAGGTGTAGGCAAGGATGATGGGGATCAGGATCGCAGTCCCGACGAGCAGGAAAAGGAGGCTCTCGTCAGGCGCCGCCGCCTCCCAGACCGTGACCGCGCGCGGCACGATGTAGGGGTAGACGCTGACGCCGATCCCGGCATAGGCGGTGAGGAAGAGCAGGATAGTCATCAGGAACGGCGTCCCCTCGCGTCCCTTGGCGAGGGCGCGGAAGAGGCCGATGGCGATCGCCGCGACAAGGAGCGGCGCCGGCGACAGAACTGCGATGTTCGGCCAGGAGAACCAGCGCTCGCGCAGATCGGGGCTCAGGAACGGCGTCCACACGCTCACGACCACGATGAAGCCGAGCACGGCGACAGCGAGCGGGAGCGCCAGTCCGAACATCCGCTCCTGCAGATAACCTCCCGTCTTCATGATGAGAAAGCACGCGCCGAGCAGCGCGTAGCCGAAGAGGAGCGCTGCGCCGGTCAACAGGCTGAACGGGGTGAGCCAATCGAACCAGCCGCCGGCATAGGCGCGGCCGCTGACCTCTATCCCCTGGATCACGGTTCCAAGCGCCAGGCCCTGAGCGAATGTCGCGACATAGGAGCCGAGAACGAATCCCCAAGTCCAGGCGCGGCGGTGCGCCGGACTGCGGTGACGAAACTCGAAGGCGACACCGCGAAAGATGAGCGCGAGCAGCATCGCGATGAGCGGGGCGTAGAGCGCCGGCAGGAGCACGGCATAGGCGAGCGGAAAGGCCGCCATCAGCCCCCCGCCGCCCAGCACCAGCCAGGTCTCGTTGCCATCCCAGACCGGTGCGATCGCGCCGATCATGGTCTCTTCCTCCTCCTCGGAGTGCGCGAGCGGCGTCAGGATTCCGATGCCGAGGTCGAAGCCGTCAAGCACCACATAGGCGAAGACCGCGAATGCGAGGATGCCGCTCCAGACGACGGCGAGATCGATCACAGCGCTCATCCAGCCGGCTGCTTGCGCTGAAGCTCGGGCGTTATGCCGGCCGCGCGGACCGGCCCTTCGAGGGGCCTTGCCTTGGCCGCCTCCGGGTCGGCTAAAACGAGCCGCAGCAGATACCAGACCCCCGCGCCGAAAACGACAAGGTACACCGCCACGAAGGCGGCGAGCGAACCGGCGACGCCAGCGGCGGCGACCGGCGACACGGAATCCTCTGTACGCAGAAGCCCATAGACCGTGTAAGGCTGTCGGCCGACTTCGGTGACGAACCAGCCGGCGAGGAGGGCGACAAATCCCGACGGCCCCATCAGCACGCACCAGCCGGAGAAGAGCGGCGTGTCATGGAGTTTTCGCCGGCGGCGGAGCCAAAGGCTGACGAGACCGGTGGCAATCATCAGCAGGCCGATCCCCACCATCACGCGAAAGCTCCAGAACACGATCGACACGCGCGGCCAGTCTTCGCGCGGCCAGCTTTTCAGTCCGCGCACCGTGCCGTTCAGATCGTGGGTCAGGATGAGGCTGCCAAGCTTCGGCACCTGAAGCGCGTGGCGCGTCTCGCCGGCCTCGCTGTCCGGCAGGCCAAAGAGGATGAGGGGCGCTCCGGTCATTTCAGCCTCGAAGTGCCCCTCCATCGCGGCGACCTTCGCCGGCTGATGCTCGAGCGTGTTGAGACCGTGGACGTCGCCCACGATGAGCTGCACCGGCGCGACCAGCGCGGCCATCCACATCGCCATCGAAAACATCGTCCTGACGTCGGGGCCGCGCCTACCGCGAAGGAGATGATAAGCGCCCGTCGCGCCGACAAGGAACGCAGTGGCGAGATAGGCGGCGAGTACCATGTGCACGAGGCGGTAGGGGAAGGACGGGTTGAAGATGATCGCGAGCCAGTCCCGCGGCACGAACTGCCCGGCGGCGTTCATGCCGTGGCCTGCCGGCGTATGCATCCAGCTGTTGGCGGAGAGAATCCAAAACGCGGAAACGAGCGCGCCGACCGCAACGGCGAGCGTCGCGAAAAAATGCAACGACCGCGGGACGCGGTTCACGCCGAAGAGCATGATCCCGAGGAAACCCGCCTCCAGAAAAAAAGCGGTCAGTACCTCGTAGCCCATGAGCGGCCCAATCACCGGGCCCACCTTGTCGGAGAAGACGCTCCAGTTCGTGCCGAACTGATAGGAGAGCACGATCCCGGAGACGACCCCCATGCCGAAGGCGAGCGCGAACGCCTTCACCCAGATGCGAAAGAGGCGGAGGTAGCGCTCCTCGCCGGTGAACAGCCACAGCGCCTCGAGCACCGCAAGATAGCTCCCGAGCCCGATCGAGAGCGCCGGAAAGACGATGTGAAATGAGACGGTGAAGGCGAACTGGATGCGGGCGAGGAGGACGGGGTCGAAGGTTTCGAGCATCTATCCGGCTCCAGCGGCCCGACCGGGCAGGCTCGAACCATGCGCGCGGAGAACGCCTCCGCCAAGTCCCTATTGCGGATTTCGCGCCGTAAGCCGTCGACTGCGCCCCAGGCCAGATCAGGACGGCTTGCCGTTATGCTTCGAAAGGTTGCGCGCGAGCATTGCGAGGCCGGATCTGAGCGGCTCCGGCTCCACATCCTCGAGCGCCTCCTCCTCCAACTCCTGCCAGATGCTGTCGATGTCGCCGATGCGGCCGCGGGCGGCGTCGGTCATGCTGACGGCGACCTTGCGCCGGTCGCCGTCGAGAACGGACGTCTGCACGAGCCCGGCAGCCGAGAGGCGACTGACCATCTTGGTGACGGTCGGCGGCTGGATCGACAGCGATTCCGCAGCCTCTCCCATCGTCTTCGGGCCATCCTCGAGCAGCTTCAAGAGCGCGTCCTGGCCGGGATAGAGGCCGAGACGCGCCAGCAGCTTCGCCGAACGGGCCCGATAGGCGCGGGCGGCCTGCAGCAGGGTGAAGGTAACCCTATGATCCATCGCGCTCCTCGGCAGGCACGAGCGCCGCCAGCGATCCCTTCCCAGCAATGAATCCAGTGGCGGCTATGGCATGTCTACGCAGACAGCCGGCTTCGGTTCCGCGGAACCGGCCCCGCCCCTCGCGCCTATGAAGGTGACCAAGGCGTCGGACGCCGCCGGCGGGGCCGGCGCGCCCGGAAAAAGCGGCGTCGCGACCTTGCGTGAGGGATTCGGCGTGTTAATCGAAGGCAGGGCTCCTTGTTGCGAGCCAGGCAGACCACGCGCGAGGCCGCGTGCCGGATTTGCAGAATCGCTTTTCGTGAAGCGGCGAGCCTGGGAAGAAGCGTGACCGGACCGCAAGCGAGAAAGGTGCAGACGGCGGAACCCGCCGCCCCCCGGCGCGCGAGCGCGCCTCTCGGCGCAGCGCCGCGGCCCGCACCCGATCCGCGGCTCGATGCACTTGCCGCCAATCGCGTCGTCATCGAAGCCGTGTCGCCGGAGATCGAAGGCGGCCGCTTCCCCGCAAAGGCCGCGGTCGGCGATTCCTTCGAGGTCGAGGCCGACATCTTCTCCGACGGCCATGACAAGATCGACGCGGCGCTCCTGATCCGCCGCGCCGACGCGGAAAGCTGGCGCGAAGTGCCGATGGCCTTGGTCGACAACGACCGTTGGCGCGGCGTCACGATCGTCGAGGCGAACGCCCGCTATCTCTACACGCTGATCGCCTGGCGCGACCTCTTCGCCAGCTGGCGCGACGAGGTGTCGAAGAAGCACGCCGCCGGCGTGCCGGTGGCGCTTGAGTTGAAGGAAGGCATGGAGCTGGTGGCGCGGGCGCTGAAGGAGAGCGACCGCGTCGGCGGCGCCGACCGCTCGGCGCTCGCGGCGCTGCTCGCGCACTGCGAGTCGAGCGTCGAGGACGGCGAGCGCCTGGCGAGCCTACTCTCGCGCGAGGCGGGCGAGCTCATGAGGCGTGCCGGCATCCGCACCAACCTCTCGCGCTATCCGCGCGAGCTCGAGCTGATCGTCGACCGCAAGAGAGCCGCCTTCAGCGCCTGGTACGAGCTGATGCCGCGCTCGATGTCCGACGATCCGCGCCGGCACGGCACCTTCGACGACGTGATCCGCAAGCTCCCCTACGTCCGCGACCTCGGCTTCGACGTGCTCTATTTCCCGCCGATCCACCCGATCGGCGGCACTCACCGCAAGGGCAAGAACAACAGCCTCGCCGCCGGCCCCGACGACCCCGGCAGCCCCTACGCCATAGGCTCGGAGGAAGGCGGCCACGACGCCATCCACCCGAAGCTCGGCACGTTCGAGGATTTTGCGCGGCTGATCGCCGCCGCGCGCGAGCACGGTCTCGAAATCGCGCTCGACTTCGCCATCCAGTGCTCGCCCGACCATCCATGGATCAAGGAGCA
>JBOHKB010000080.1:0-14248 GCA_050728815.1 Propylenella sp. | reverse complement strand
CCGCTGCCGCGACTTCGGCATGGAGGAACAGAAGATCCCGGGCGACGGCGTCGTTACCGGCTGGGGCACGATCAACGGCCGGCTCGTGTTCGTGTTCAGTCAGGACTTCACCGTGTTCGGCGGCTCGCTGTCGGAGGCGCACGCGGAAAAAATCCAGAAGGTGCAGGACATGGCGCTCAGGAACCGCGCGCCGATCATCGGCCTCTACGATGCCGGCGGCGCGCGCATCCAGGAGGGCGTCGCCTCGCTCGCCGGCTATGCCGAGGTTTTCCAGCGCAACGTCTTGGCGTCGGGCGTCATCCCGCAGATATCCGTCATCATGGGGCCGTGCGCCGGCGGCGACGTCTATTCGCCGGCGATGACCGACTTCATCTTCATGGTCAGGAACACCAGCTACATGTTCGTCACCGGGCCGGACGTGGTGAAGACCGTCACCAACGAGACGGTGACGCCGGAGGAGCTCGGCGGCGCGTCGGTGCACACGGTGAAGTCGTCGATCGCCGACGGCGCCTTCGACAACGACGTGGATACGCTGATGGAGATGCGGCGGCTGTTCGATTTCCTGCCGCTGTCGAACGCCTCGCCGCTGCCGGAGATCGAGACGAGCGACACGTGGGACCGCAGCGAGCCTTCGCTTGACAGCTTGATCCCCGACGCCGCCAACAAGCCCTACGACATCAAGGAGTTGATCGAAAAGACGCTCGACGAAGGCGCCTTCTTCGAAATCCAGCCGGCGCACGCCAGGAACATCGTCACCGGCTTCGGCCGCATCGAGGGGCGCACGGTCGGCGTGGTGGCCAACCAGCCCATGGTGCTTGCCGGCGTGCTCGACAGCGACGCGAGCCGCAAGGGCGCGCGCTTCGTGCGCTTCTGCGACTGTTTTTCCATCCCCATCCTCACCTTCGTCGACGTGCCCGGCTTCCTGCCCGGCACGGCGCAGGAGCAAGGGGGCTTGATCAAGCACGGCGCCAAGCTGCTCTTCGCCTACGCCGAGGCGACCGTGCCGAAGGTCACGCTTATCACGCGCAAGGCCTACGGCGGCGCCTACGACGTCATGGCTTCGAAGCATCTCCGCGGCGACATCAACTACGCCTGGCCGACGGCCGAGATCGCCGTGATGGGCGCCAGGGGCGCGGCGGAGATCCTGCACCGCAAGGACGCCGGCGACGCGGAGAAGATCGCAGAGCACACGAAGGAATACGAGGCGCGGTTCCTGAACCCCTTCGTCGCCGCAGAGCGCGGCTATATCGACGACGTGATCATGCCGCACGCGACGCGAAGGCGCGTTGCGCGAGCGCTCCGGCTGCTACGGACGAAGGATTTGGCGAATCCGTGGAAGAAGCACGACAACATTCCGCTGTGAAGAAGGATTGCCGTAGATCGAATCAGATCGAGCTATGATCGGTGTCTCGGTCATGACGGATGAGCGTCACAGGGTCTATAGCCGTCTTGCCCACGGTCGTACTTCTTATCTCGTCGAGCGCGCGAAGCGCGTTTTCTTGCGATCGCGCCGCCGCCTCCGTCAGGATTTCTCAAGCGTTTTGCCTTCGCGCTGTGCCATAGCCTGCAGGCGCGAGATGATCTCGTCATCGACATCGAACAAGAGGTCGCCCATCACAGGCTCCGAGCAATATGCGACTACGCAGTAACTGCCCAGCCGCCTCTGCGCAACACCGGCTAACGCCGATTTCAGCGCCAGCGCCTGAGTCCCTCAAATCCCCGCATACCACTCATATCCCCGGTCTTCCCAATATCCGCCCTGGCCGCCGGCGATGGCCCCAAAACTGTCGACCACTTCGATCGCTAAGATGTACTTTGCCATCTTGTAGCCGAGTTGGCGCTCGACGCGCACGCGGAGCGGCGCGCCGTTCTCGATCGGGAGCGGCGCCCCATTCAGCCCGTAGGCGAGGATCGTCTGCGGGTGGCGCGCGTCGATCATATCGATCGACTCGTAATATTTCACCGGCCCCTCAAAACTGTTCTCCATCGTGTCGAAGCAGCGGAACACGACATAGGTCGCGCCCGGCCTGGCGCCCGCCTGGTCGAGCACGGCCGAAAGCGGCACGCCGGTCCACTTTGCGATGCAGCTCCAGCCCTCGACGCAATCGTGCCGCGTGATCTGCGTGCGCGACGGCATGTTGCGGAGTTCCTCGAGCGAGAGCGACAGCGGCCTCTCGACCAGCCCCGTGACCGGCAGCCGCCAGCCAGCAAAGCCGCTGTCGAAGAGCGCGTGATAAGCCTCGTCCTGGATGTTGGCCGAGCCGTTCGGCCGCTGCGGCTGGATGATGTCGCTCTCGGAGAATTCGCGCGCGAGCGCGGTGCGGTCGATCAGCGCGCGCTGCGCGGCCATGGTCAGGTCCTCGGCGCGCTGCAGGAAATTGCGTGCCGCCGGGTTCCGGCTGATCGGGTCGCAGCCGGCGAGGAGCAGGCTCCCCGCGCCGAGCGCGCCGCCCCTTAGGATATGGCGGCGTGTGAGCATCAGGGTCACGGCGAGACCTCCTTCGATTCCGAATCGGTCCGGTAGCGGCCGGTGATGATCGAGCGCAGCTCGTTGACCGGCCCGGCCGCGATCACCATGACGATGTGCACGATGAAGAAGAGCACGAGCAGCGCCATGCCGATGAAGTGGAGGGTGCGCGCGGTCTGTCGCCCGCCGAAGAGATCGAGCAGCCACGGCGCCCAGCTGTCGATGGCCGGCGACATGGTGAGTCCGGTCGCCACCATCAGCGGCAGCAGCACGAAGATCACGCCGATGTAGGAGAGTTTTTGCAGCACGTTGTAGCGCCCGTCGTGGCGGAAGTGGAGACGCGCATGCTCGGCGATCGAGCGGCCGATGCCGCGCAACTCTTTGCCGCTCGGCGCAAGATCGCGGACGAAGTGGCCGTTGACGAGGCCGACGACGAGATAGACCGCGCCGCTGATGACCAGAAGCCACGCGAAGAAGAAATGCCAGACGCGCCCGGTGGCGAGGTCCTGGTAACTCGGGATGGTGAGCCAGGACGGGAACCCGCGAGGCGCGACATTGCCGTTCAGATCGGCCGACGCGCCGAGCACGCCTGTCGTGTCGAGGCGGAACGCGCCGATCTGCGTCTCCCCGCGGATCGAGCCGCCCTCTCCGCGATAGGCGGTAAGCGACAAAGCGGGCGCGTCGAAGGTCGATTGCTCGCCGAAATAGAGGGCAGGGTGGGCGTTGAAGATCTGCAGCCCGCTCAAAAGCAGGAAGAACAGGCAGACGGCGTTCACCCAGTGCCAGATGCGGGTCGGCCAGCTCTGCCGGTAGATGATGTCGGGGCCCGAAGAGTTCTGCCGGTTCATCTTGGAATCGCCTTGCGTACGGTCGCCGTCTATACGCCACCGCCGGCGAGAGGGTTTTCAATCTGCGCTCAGGCGCCTTCACTTTGGCAGCAGCGGTGTTTGCAGCGGAGCCTCGGAGCCGTGATTGCCTGGCGAAAATTCCGCTCCCGGGCTTGCATCATTGCACCTGATGCATTAGCATCTGATGCGTGCGCACCACCCTCGACGTAGACGATGATGTCCTGGAGGCGGCCAAAGAGCTTTCCGCTGCGGCCAAAAAGACGGCTGGCAAATTGCTCTCCAAAAGGGCTGACCAGTCCCGACAGGCGGGATATCGGCGTTCCCGGACCACACGGCATGGTCGTTGAGGATGGGTGGCTCGTGCTTCCGCGAACCGGCAGAATCCTAACCAAGGGGATGGTGATAGAACAGGCCGACTTGGAAGACGCGGAAATTGGATTGGGGGCCTGACCGTGCGAACCACGCTCGATATCGACGAAGACATTCTGGAAGCGGCGAAGGAGCTTGCGACCGCGGAAAGGAGTACAGCGGGCAAAGTTCTTTCCGACCTCGCCCGCAAGGGGCTGACCGCATCTGCAGCAGCAGAGCCACAGGGATTCGAGATCGTCGATGGCATCCCCGTTCTGCCCTCACGGGGCGTTGTGGTCACCAGGGAACTGGTGGATCGGTTGATCGAGGAAACCGAACTTGAGGATGGGCGCTTGTCGCTCGAGAAGTGACGGTGCGAACGCTGTTCGATGTGAACGCCCTCCTGGCGCTCGTCGATCCCGACCACGTCTCCCACGGGCGCATACGCGGGTGGTGGAGCGCCAATCAGGCCGACGGTTGGGCAACATGTCCGCTTACCCAAAACGGGTTTGCGCGTGTCATGTCGCAGCGGAGTTATCCGCAGCATCGACCGCTCTCCGACGCTCTGGAAGCGCTGCGACTTGGTGTGATGCAGCCAGACCACATGTTCTGGGCCGACGACGTCTCGATCACCGATCCGACGATCTTCGATCACGCGCGAATTCTCGGTCCAAACCAGATCACCGATGTCTATCTCCTCGCGCTGGCGGTGAAGAACGGCGGTCGGCTGGTTACGTTCGATCGGGGAATACCAATCTCAGCGGCGCATGGAGCAGAAGCGAGGCATTTGGTGGTGATCTGACGACGGCCCCTGTTTCCGGCTCGTCACGCCCGGCGACAGAAATGACTTGCGGTGCTAGATTCGGGCGGTTGGAGGGAAGGGGCTTGATGACTCGACTATTTAGTTTCGCGTTACGCGCCGTCCGTCTCGCTTGCTTTGCCCTGACGCTGGCTTCTTTCACGACAGAACCGGCCCGCGCCGATTGCTACGAGCTGATCGGCTGCAGCGACAGGGACTACATGCACATCGAGAATCTCGTGCAGCTCTCCTGCGAGAATCTCTGGCACGTGCGGAACCGCATCTACGACGAGCACGGCTATTGCTTCCAGACGTGGCGCGCGCAGCAGGCGTTCGACAATTCCGACTGCTGGGTCGAAGAGCAAGCCGACGTCGAGTTGAGCGAGATCGAGCAGTACAACATCACGCGGATCGTCGGAGCGGAATCGCAGAACGGTTGCTGGTGACGGAATCGCGCAATCGAACCTCTAGCTCGCGACGCCGGTCGCGGAAGAAATTCGTAAACCACGACTCGCCAAAACTCCGACCGACGAATTTCGCTCAAATCTAAATTAGTTTTTCCGCGTCAGCTTCTCCGCCAAGCAGAACGAAGTCTTTTCAGGGGGCGTGAAGATGTTGGCGTGCGATCTCATCGTGGAAGTCAGGGCGGCGCGGTCGGTCAGCGCCGAGCAGGCGGCGCGGCTGGAGCGCTCCCTGCCGATCGGCGCAACGATCTCGCGCGAGACGATCGATGTCCTCTTCACCATCGATCGCTACGCCGAGCGCACCGCGCCCGCCTGGACACAGCTCCTCGCCCGCGCGGTCCTTTCCGGCGTCGTCCTCGGCGAAGCCCCGGCCGGCGTGCTGACTGAAGCCAAGGCGGACTGGCTGATCGGGAAGATCGGCAGCGACCGCATCGCCGATCTGCGCAGCCTCGAACTGATCGCGCGCGTCATGGCGCGCTCGGAATCCTCGCCGGACTGGCTGCAACAGCTCCTCGTGGAGCTTTCCGCCCGCAATCACCGCCAGGGCGCTCCGGAGCGAGATGCGCGCCGGCTGCAGACGGTTCTGGCGGAATCCTTCCCATCGCCTCAAGGGGCGCCGCCTGCCCCGCAAGCAGGCGATGATGCTGTCTCCGCCGAGATCGTGCCGCTCAGGGCGCCGGTCGAAGCCGAGTTGCCCGTCGCGGCGGCGGCCTGAGAGGCTTCCGCGGGTCGGCGGCGGCCCGTCAAAGCTTCCTTAGCCTTTCTCCGGCAGTTTCCGGCCCGAACGATTTCATAGGGGGAACGCGATGTACATTCGCGATGTCGTCGCCGATGCCGTGGCTTCCAAGCGGGTCACGGCCGGCGATGTGACCGAGCTCCGCCGCGCCGTCTATCACGACGGCGCCGCCGAAGCCGGCGAGGTGGAACGGCTCTTCAAGATCGACGAGGCGGCGGAGGAGCGTGATCCCTCCTGGCCTGAATTCTTCGTGGAGGCGGTCACCGACTACCTGGTCGAGCAGGTCGAGCCGCACGGCTATCTCAGCGAGGCAAACGCCGACTGGCTCATCGCCCGCATCGGCAGCGACGGCGTGGTCAAGACCGCGACCGAGCTCGAGCTTCTCGTAAAGGTGATGGAGCGCGCCAAGTCCAGCCCCGAGCGGCTGGTCTCCTTTGCGCTGAAGCAGGTAAAGAAGGCGGTCGTGAACGGCGAAGGGCCGCTCGCGCGGGGCGGAGAACTCACTCCGGGCCACATCAACCGCCCCGAGGTAGAGCTCATCCGGCGCATCCTCTATGCCTTCGGCGGCGACGGAAACGTCGCCATCACGCAGTCGGAGGCCGAGGTGCTTTTCGACATCAACGATCACACCGCCGAAGCCGAGAACGATCCATCGTGGAGCGATCTCTTCGTCAAGGCGGTCGCCAATTTCATGATGGCTGCCTCCGGCTATTCCGTGCCGACCCGGCATGAGGCGCTCCGCCGCGAGGCGTGGCTCGACTCGCCGTCAGGCGGCGTCGGCGATTTCTTCTCCCGCATGGCCGCGGGCGGCCTCCGCGGCGTGCTCGACGCCTACCGGCGCCCGGGCACCGAAGCCGCGTGGGCCGAGCGCAACGGAAGGACCAACGCCGCGATTGCGAGCGCCGAAGTCGTGACCGCCGAGGAAGCGGAATGGCTTTCGCGCCGCATCGGCCGCGACGGCACGCTGCATGCAAACGAGAAGGCGCTCCTCCGCTTCATCCGCGACGAGGCGCCCTCGGTGCATCCGTCTCTGCAGTCGCTGATCGCCAAGGCCGCCTGAGGGCGGCCCCCGCGCTCGTTATGGCTAGGATCGGGGTGGCCAGAGCCGCAACCTGATGTAGCATGACCTGTTTCCGCGAGCGTTGGGGGGCGCGTGGAGCAGGAAGGCGCAACGGAATCGCGGGCGGGCGTACACCGACGCCTGTTTTTCCGACCCGCATCTTGGGCGCGGCGGCTCGGCTGGCGCAGCGGCGATCTCGCACGATCGCTCGGCGATAGCCTCGAGCGCGAGCTTGCGGACCGCGCCGGCTTTCAGTGGCTCGCGGTCGCCTTCGGCGCCGGCGCGGCCGTCTATTTCGTGCTGCCGCGCGAGCCGCTCTTCGCGGCGCTTGTCGCCTTGGCCTTCGTGTTTGCGAGTGCGGCTATTGTCTCATACCGGCGCGGCGCGTCGGTATGGAGCGTCGCGGTCATCGCCGTTCTGCTCGCCGGGGCGACAGCGGCGAAGCTCCGCGTCGATAGCCTCGATACACCCCATGTCGAGCGGCCTTTCGCGGCCGCGCTGAATGGCCGGGTCGCGGCGCGCGAGAACCGCGTGGAACTTCGCCCGCGGATCGTCCTCGACCGGCTCTCGACCGATGCCGCGTGGGCGGGTGAGCTGCCGAAGCGTGTCCGTATAACCGTCGCCGAGCGCTACGAGCTTCCGCCGCTCGGAGCGGAAGTGACTTTCCGCGGCCGGCTGATGCCGGTGCCAGGCCCGGTCGTCCCGGGCGGCTACGATCCCCGCGGCGCCGCCTACTTCGACGGCATCGGCGGCAGCGGCTTCGCGTTCGGCGATTTTACCGTCGTCGCTCCGCCGCCGCGGTTCGCACTCGACCTCATGATAGCGCGCATCCGCGCCGCGATCGTCGCGCGCATAATGGCGGCAGAGCCGGCGGAGGCGGGCGCGGTGGCGGCGGCGCTTCTGGTCGGCGAGCGAAGCACGATCTCGACCGAGACGAACGAGAACCTCCGCCGCTCGGGCCTCGCGCATATCCTCTCCATCTCCGGCCTGCACATGATGCTGGTCGCCGGCACCGTCTTCTACTTTCTGCGCGCGGTCCTGGCGCTTTCGCCGCGCTTGGCGCTTGGCCGCCCGATCCGAAAGTGGTCGGCCGTCGCTGCCCTCGTCGCGGCGACCGCCTATCTCGCGGTCTCGGGCGGCAACGTCGCGACGGTCCGCGCATATGTGATGGCGGCGGTGATCTTCTCCGCCATGCTTCTCGACCGCCCGGCGATATCCATGCGGAACCTCGCCATCGCCGCCTTCATTGTCGTCGCGCTCAGGCCCGAAGGCGTCCTTGAACCCGGCTTCCAGATGTCCTTCGGCGCTGTCGCCGCGCTCATCGCCGCATGGGAAGCGTGGCGCGATCGGACGGTCCGCCGGCTTTCCGACGACAGCGTCATTCCCGGCCAGCGCGTGCTGCGCTTCGTCTGGCGCGCATTCTTCGGCGTGGCGCTCACCACGCTGGTGGCGGGGTTTGCGACGGCGCCCTTCGCCGCGTACCACTTCGAGCGGGTGGCGTCGTACTCGCTCCTCGGCAATCTCCTCGCAGCGCCTTTCGTCTCGATCGTCATCATGCCCTTCGGGCTGCTGGCTCTCGTGGTCATGCCGTTCGGCTTGGAAGCGCTGCCGCTTGCGGTGATGGCCTGGGGAATCGAGGCGATGCTTTCGATCGCCGCCTGGGTTTCGGCGCTGCCCGGCGCGGAGGTGCGGGCGCCGCCAATCGCGCCGTTCGCGCTCCTCGTGATCGTCGCGGGCATGCTGTGGCTCTGCCTCTGGCGGGGGCGATGGCGGCTCATCGGCCTTCCCACAATCGGCATGGGGCTGTGCCTGATCCCACTCTTGGTCGATCGCGCGGACATCATGGTCGCGCCTGAAGGAAACGCGGTCGCGGTGCGCGACACATCAGGCGTGCTGCGCGTCTCCGGCAGCCGCGCCGGCTCCTACACAATCGACCAGTTTTTCGACAAGGAAGCGGTGGCGACGCCGGCCGGCGACGAGCTGCGCGAAGGCGTGCGCTGCGATCCGTCAGCCTGCATGCTCGGCGCGGCGGGCGGGCTTTTCGTCTCGCACGTGCTCGACCCGGTGGCCTTCGCCGAGGATTGCCGGCGCGCCGACGTGATCGTGACGCCACTCACAGCGCCCGCCGACTGCCGCGCGCGGCTGATTATCGACGGCGAGCGCCTGGAGCTTTTCGGCTCGCACGCGGTGCGGGTCGGCGTCGGCAGCGGCGAACCGGTCTTCTCCGTAAAGACTGAACGCTCAATCGCCCCGCGCCCGTGGCAGAGGCCAAGCCCTCCCCAATAGGGGAGAGGGTGGGGAGCGCTAGTACTTCCTGAGCAGCCCCGTCAGCCGCCCCTGGATGCGCACGCGGTCCGGCCCGAAGATTCTTGTCTCGTAGGCCGGGTTCGCCGCCTCGAGCGCGATCGAAGCGCCCTTGCGGCGAAGCCGTTTCAGCGTCGCTTCTTCGTTGTCGATCAGCGCCACCACGATGTCGCCGGTGTTCGCCGTGTCCTGCTTTTTGACGACGATCGTGTCGCCCTCCAGGATGCCGGCCTCGATCATCGAATCGCCGCGGACTTCGAGCGCAAAATATTCGCCGCTCCCGAGCAGCTCCGGCGGGAGCGAAATCGAGTGGCTGTGATTCTGGATCGCCGAGGCGGGGACGCCGGCGGCGATCCGCCCCATGACCGGGATCGCCACCGCGTCGTTGGCGGCCTCTGGATGCGGCGCCTCCTTCGGTCCCTTGCCGAGGCGTCCCTCGATGACGTTCGGGCGGAAACCGCCGCGCCGGGCGGCGGCGAAGCTGGGATTGACGGCGTCGGGGAGCCGGATGACCTCCAGCGCGCGCGCCCGATTCGGCAGGCGGCGGATGAAGCCGCGCTCCTCGAGCGCCGTGATCAGGCGGTGGATTCCCGACTTGGATCTGAGGTCGAGCGCGTCCTTCATTTCGTCGAAAGAGGGCGGGATTCCGCTCTCCTTGAGGCGCTCATTGATGAACAGAAGGAGTTCGAGTTGTTTGCGCGTCAGCATCGTTTTGGCTCGCCCTCGCACCACGTGATCTTGCGTACAAATCACGAACGGACACTACATGTTCACGCACTGTTCCGCAAGTCCCCTTAATTTTGGGTGAAGGGAACAGGTGCGGCGACTTCGACCTACCGGGGCATCGCCGGCGTGGCCTAAGGTGGCGCGGTCGGAGCCGAGGGGGTGGCTCTCGCGTTGCTTGGGTCACGCAAGATGGGCGCCCCCCTATCAGACGGCACTAACGGAAGCGGTCGGCCGCCGCTCCGCATCCTCTTCACCGAGGGAGCGAGCACTTCGGCGCGGCAGGCGCTGACCGCGCTCGGGCCGCGGGGCTATGTTATCGACATTTGCGATCCCGACGCCCACTGCATCTGCCGTTTCTCCTCGTTCGTCCACCGGTTCCATCGCTGCCCTCCGCTCAGCAAAGACCCGGCCGGCTATCTCGCGTTCGTAGTGAAGCTGCTCAAAACGCGGCAATACGACATCCTGCTCCCGATCCACGAGCAGGGGCTGGTTTTCGCCAAGGCGCGGCGTTGGCTGCCGCCTGTCGGTCTCGCGCTTCCTTCCTTCAAGGCGT
The DNA here is from genome assembly GCA_050728815.1 of Propylenella sp. Taxonomy (GTDB): domain Bacteria; phylum Pseudomonadota; class Alphaproteobacteria; order Rhizobiales; family Afifellaceae; genus DASWJZ01. The sequence goes on along the minus strand of JBOHKB010000080.1, from coordinate 3,943 downwards.
ACGCGGATGCCCTCGACAAGGTGAAATTCTCGCAGTTGCTGTCGGTCCTCCGATTAGCGCAGCCGCGAACCCGGATCGTTCCAGATGTCTCTGCGGTTCCGGGCGAGGCGGAGCTGCCCTTCGTCCTCAAGCACCCGCTTGGCACGGCGAGCCGCGGTGTCTGGATGGTCAATAGCGCCGACGATCTTCTCCGCGCGCGGGCCGAGATCGGCGCGGAAACGAAGCCCATCATCGTGCAGGATATGGTCAGCGGCCCGGTGGAGCATGCGCAGGCGGTGTTCGATCGCGGCCGGCTTGTCGGAATGCACGCCTACCGTGACCTCAAGACCGGCGTAGGCGGCGGCGCGGCGGTCAAGGAAAGCGTCTCCCGTCCAAGCGTGCGCGCCGCGCTCATCCGCATTGGCAGGCACCTCGATTGGCACGGCGCTCTATCGCTCGGCTACATCTGGAGCCGAGGCGAAGCGCATTACATCGACTGCAATCCGCGCCTGGTCGAACCGATGAGCGCGGTTTTGGCGGGAATGGATCTCCCGGAGTTGCTTGTTCGCGTCTCGCTTGGAGAATCGCCGCGGGAAGCGCCGCCCGGTCGCGTGCCCGTGCGCACGCATCTCGCGCTCCAGGCCATGCTCGGCGTCGCCAAGCAGAGCGGCTCGCGCGCCGCAGTCCTGCGGGAGTCGTGGCAGCTCTTCAGCGCCGGCGGCGTCTACAGCGGCAGCCGCGAGGAGCTGACGCCCTCAAGGGTCGATTGGCTGAGCCCCGTGCCGGTCGCCCTTGCCGCGGTGGCGCTGGTCGCCCATCCCGGGATGGCGGAAATCCTGCCGCGATCTGGATGGGGAGCCGGGCTGCTCACGCCGCACGCGATCAAGGCGATCGGCGAAATCGAAGCTTAGCCAGAGCGGCGCGCGCTCGTCGAGGAGAGCCGCCGTGCCGCTCCTACAATGGCAGGATCGGCACGCTCTCGCCGGCGGCAACCGCCGGCGCGCGGATGGGGCGGACGATCAGCGCGTCGGCCGCGGCGAGCGTCGCGAGCATCGACGAATCCTGCACGCCGAACGGCGTGACGATCTGCTCGCCGCCGACGATCTTCACGCGCGCGCGCACGTAGTCCTGGCGATTGTCGTTCTTGCCCATCGCCGCGCCGAGCTTGGCGGTGACGAGGTCCTGTGCCATGGGCAGGCCGAGCATCGTGCGGACAAGCGGCTTCAGGAAGACGTGACTGCAGACAAGCGCCGAGACAGGGTTGCCGGGAAGGCCGAGGACGCGCATCGCACCGAGCCGTCCGACCATCAGCGGCTTTCCCGGCCGCATGGCGATCTTCCAGAAGTCGAGCGCCATCCCTTTGTCGGCGAGCGCCGCCTGCACGAGGTCGTGCTCGCCGACCGACGCGCCGCCGGCGACGACCAGGATGTCGGCGTCCGTAGCGCGCCCGACGAAAGCGCCGATCGCGTCGCGGCGGTCGGGCGCGATGCCAAGGTCGATCGGCTCGCCGCCTAGCTCGCGCACGAAGGCGGCGAGCCCGATTCCGTTGGAGGAAACGATCTGGTCCGGCCCGGGCATAGTCCCCGGCGGCACAAGCTCGTCGCCGTTCGCGAGCACCGCCACGCGCGGCCGCCGCCTGACCGGGAGCGTGGCGTGGCCCATGGCGGCCGCGAGCGAGAGCGCCCGCGCGTCGAGGCGGCGGTTCTCCGCGAGCAGCACCTCACCGGCGCGGAAGTCGAGCCCGGCCGGGCGCAGGTGACGGCCCGGTTGGACGCCTTCGCTCACCCGGATCACGTCGCCGTCGCGCTCGGCGTTTTCCTGGATCAGGATCGCATCGGCGGCGTCGGGCACCGGCGCGCCGGTGAAGATGCGGACCGCCTCGCGAGGCCGAAGCGCGCCAGCGAAGCGCTCGCCCGCCCGCGACATCCCGACGACCTTGAGTCGCGCGCCGGCCGTGGCCTCGGCGGCACGCACGGCGTAGCCGTCCATGGCGGAGGCAGGGAAGGGAGGTTGCGTCAGCCGCGCCGCAATGTCTCCGGCGAGGACCCGACCGAGACACTCCTCAAGCTCGATGTGTTCGGATCCTAGTGGCTCGACGCCGGCGAGGAGTCGTCCGACAGCTTCGTCAACAGGGAGCAGGCTCACGGCCTCCCCGCGCGAAAATGGCCCGAGCGGCCGCCGGTTTTCTCCTCGAGCCGGATGTCGGTGATGCGCATGCCGCGGTCCGCGGCCTTTGCCATGTCGTAGATCGTGAGGCAAGCGACCGCGACCGCGGTCAGCGCCTCCATCTCCACGCCCGTCTTGCCGTCGAGCTTGGCGACGGCAGTCACGCGGAGGCCGGGCAGCGACGCGTCCGGCTCGATGTCGACCGAGATCTTTTCGAGCGCGAGCGGATGGCAGAGCGGGATCAGCTCGTGTGTCTTCTTGGCGGCCATGATGCCGGCGATGCGGGCAGCGGCGATCACGTCGCCCTTCTTCGTGTCGCCGGCGAGGATCAGATCGAGCGTCTTCTGCGCCATGACGACCGCGCCGCTCGCCGACGCGGTGCGGGCGGTCACGTCCTTCGCCGACACGTCCACCATGTCCGCCTTGCCGCTTTCGTCGAGATGCGTCAGCCGCGCGGTCATTTTGTCACTCGCCGCATGGCCGCCGCTCAGGCCGAGACCGGCAGCAACTCGAACACTCGTGCGTGGCGTCCCGCCGCGGCGATGTCCCCGTCGCGAAGAGCCCTGCGCACGGCGTCGAGTTTTTTCGCGTCGCCGACCGAGAGGTAGGGTGACCAGCCGGTCTCATCCTCGATGAGCTCGACGGAAACGTCCGCGGCGTATTTGCCTTCGCGGACTAGCTTGATCGTCTTGCGAGTCTTCATTTCCTTCGCTCAGTGAAACCCTTCGACCAACGTGCTGGATCGGGACGGTAGGCTGTGATCAGCACGGCTGGCCCGTTCTGATCCTTCGGAATACCCCAAAGAACGTGCACCGGCCGTCCCTCACCGTCATGCTCGAGAACCAGGACGCTCGGGCCTTTGGGAGCGGACGGATAGTCCTCAACGACGACCGCGCTGGCCAGTCCAGCCAGCACTTCGTCTGAAAACATAGCATCATCCGCGAGCTCGTCGTAACCGTGATCGGAGATGCGAACTTGGCCGGCAGCGGCCAGAGCGCGGATGCGGTCCAAGGTATCGCTTGATGCGCTACTCAGCCGCTTCCGCCTTCTCGCGCGAGAGCAACGCGCGCGTTGCCGCCTCCACATCGGGCTGCCGCATCAGGCTCTCGCCGACCAGGATCGCGCGGACTCCCATCTCCGCGAGCGCCGCCACGTCGGCCGGGGTGGCGATGCCGCTTTCGCCGACCAGGAGCCGCTCGCTCGGCACGAGCGGCGCGAGCCGCGCCGATGTCTGAAGCGACGTCTCAAACGTTTTGAGGTCGCGGTTGTTGATGCCGATTAGCGGCGAGGCGAGGCGAAGCGCCCGCTGAAGCTCTGCTTCGTCGTGCACTTCGAGAAGCACGTCCATGCCGAGTGCGAGCGCCACGTCTTCCTGCGCCTTAGCCTCCTCATCGGAGATCGCCGCCATGATGAGCAGGATGCAGTCCGTCCCCCAGCTCCGCGCCTCGAACACCTGGTAGGGGTCGTACATGAAATCCTTGCGGAGCACCGGAAGCGCGGTCGCGTCGCGCGCGGCGGTGAGAAACCCGGGCGCGCCCTGGAATGAGGGCCGGTCGGTCAGCACCGAAAGGCACGCCGCCCCGCCCGCCTCGTAGGCGCGCGCCAGCGCCGGCGGGTCGAAGTCCGCGCGGATAAGCCCCTTTGATGGGCTCGCCTTCTTGATCTCGGCGATCAGCGCCACGCCGTCGGTAGCGATGCGGCGCCGGAGCGCTTCGGCGAAGCCGCGCGGCGGCTCCGCGTCGGCGATCCGCGCCTTCAGCTCGGCGAGCGGGACGGCCGCCTTGGCGGCGGCGATTTC
>JBOHKB010000079.1:0-6830 GCA_050728815.1 Propylenella sp. | reverse complement strand
CAACCGCAGGCGGGCGGCGGCGCAACGCCGCAGGCTCCCGAGGCGCCTGCGGAAGGCGGCCAGTAACGCGAAAAGTCCCCGCTGGTTCGCGTCGCGCTTTCTTCACTTTGCACGCGACGCCGCCGGTTCAGTTCTCCGGCTTCGGCAGATGCTCCTGCGGGTCCACGAACTCGCCGTCTCGGAGGACCTCGAAATGCAGGTGGCGGCCGGTCGTTGCTCCGGTAGCCCCTATCCGGCCTATCTCCTGCCCGGTGTGCACGGCTTCGCAAGGCGACAGATCGATCGCCGCGAGGTAGCTGTAGGTGGTGCGCCAGCCGTTGCCGTGGTCGAGCACGATGCGGTTGCCGTAGACTGGGACGCGGCCCGCGGTCGCCACGAGGCCGTCGGCAGGCGCATACACCGCCTCGTTCATCGGCGACTCCCAATCGACTCCCGTATGCATCCTCACCAGGCGGAGGATCGGGTGGCGGCGCGGGCCGAACCCCGACGTCATCTCGGCGGCCGGATCGACCGGCAGCGCGAGGGTGCCCGCGAATGCAACTCCGCCGTGATAGGCGGGGCAGGCGCGGCTCGCATCCGACGCTACCTCGGCGCGCGCGGGCCGTGCCCCGGGCGGCGCGGAAAGGCCGGCGGCCGAGAGGACGATGATCCCGGTCCCGCCGACGAGCCGCGCCACCCGCCTGGCGTTGGGCCAGGGCAGGAGTGACCGTCGGGTCGGATGTAGTCTCGGCATCATGGACTTCCGGGAGCGTTCGCGCTGCGACCGCTCTCGGTGCCTCGAATGAGCGGAATTGGTGTTCAAACGATGGCCGCCAGCCGCTGGCGAGCCGCGGGAATCCGGCGGCGACTGCGAGCCTGCATTTTCGACTCGTCGAATCGTCTCCGCCGCGCTAAGGCTCAAATCCCATGGCGCGGTACATCTTCATTACCGGCGGCGTGGTCTCCTCCCTCGGTAAAGGTCTCGCATCGGCGGCCCTTGGCGCGCTCCTACAGGCGCGCGGCTACAAGGTGCGGCTCCGGAAGCTCGATCCCTATCTCAACGTCGATCCGGGGACGATGAGCCCCTACCAGCACGGCGAGGTGTTCGTCACCGACGACGGCGCGGAGACCGACCTCGACCTCGGCCACTACGAGCGCTTCACCGGGCGCTCCGCCAACCGCATGGACAACGTCACAACCGGACGCATCTACCAGGAGATCATCACCAGGGAGCGGCGCGGCGATTATCTCGGCGCGACAGTGCAGGTGATCCCGCACGTCACCGACGCGATCAAGGCCTTCATCCTTGAAGGCAACGACGAGTTCGACTTCGTGCTCTGCGAAATCGGCGGCACGGTCGGCGACATCGAAGGCCTGCCCTTCTTCGAGGCGATCCGCCAACTCGGCAACGAGCTGCCGCGCGGCCACGCGGTCTTCATCCATCTGACGCTGATGCCGTGGATCGCGACGGCGGGCGAGCTGAAGACCAAGCCGACGCAGCATTCGGTCAAGGAGCTCCGCTCGATCGGTATCCAGCCCGATCTGCTGCTCGTGCGTTGCGACCGGCCGGTCTCCGACGGCGACCGGCGAAAACTCGCGCTCTTCTGCAATGTGCGGGAGAACGCGGTCATCCCCGCGCTCGACGTGGAGACGATCTACGACGTGCCGGTCGCCTATCACGACGAGGGGCTGGACAGGGAAGTCCTCGCCGCCTTCGGCGAGGAAGCCGCTCCGCCGCCCAACCTCGACCAGTGGCGCGAAATAACCCGCGTGCTTCGCCATCCCGAAGGCGAGGTGACGATCGCGATCGTCGGCAAATATACGGGACTGAAGGATGCCTACAAGTCGCTGACCGAGGCGCTGACGCATGGCGGCATCGCCAACCGGGTGAAGGTCAAGCTCGACTGGATCGAGAGCGAAGTCTTCGAGAAGGAGGATCCCGCGCCCTATCTCGAAGCGGTGAACGGCATCCTGGTGCCCGGCGGCTTCGGCGAGCGCGGCTCGCAAGGCAAGATCAACGCCGTCACCTTTGCGCGCACCCGCGACGTCCCCTATTTCGGCATCTGCTTCGGCATGCAGATGGCGGTGATCGAGGCGGCGCGGAATCTTGCCAGAATCGCCGCGGCGAACTCCTCGGAATTCGGCCCGACCTCAGAACCCGTGGTCGGCCTGATGACGGAATGGCTGAGGGGCAATGAGCTCGAAAAGCGGCTCGCCCAAGGCGACCTCGGCGGAACGATGCGGCTCGGCGCCTACGCGGCGATTCTGAAAAAAGGGAGCCGCATCGCCGAAATCTATGGCGATACGGACATCAGCGAACGCCACCGGCATCGCTACGAGGTGAACATCGATTACGTCGAGCGGCTCGACGCGGCGGGGCTGTCGTTCTCGGGCATGTCGCCGGACAACCTGCTTCCGGAGACGATCGAGCTTCCCGGCCATCCGTGGTTCGTCGGCGTGCAGTACCACCCCGAGCTGAAGTCGCGTCCGTTCGACCCGCATCCGCTATTCGCGAGCTTCATCGCCGCGGCGGTGGAGCGGAGCCGGCTGGTGTAGAGGCTCGCCCCCTTGATATCATTGATATCAACGGTCGGATGCGCTACTTTCCAGCTATGGGATCGATCCTCATTCGCAACGTCGACGACCAAACGAAGGCACTGCTGCGACGACGGGCGGCGGAGCATGGTCATTCGATGGAGGAGGAGGCGAGGGCGATCTTGAAGGGCGGCCTACGAAGGAACGATGAGCCCGTCAGCATTGTCGACCTGGCGTTGGAACTGTTTGGCCCGGAACATGGGGTCGATCTGGAACCGCATCCGGAGGCGTTCGCCCGCGAGCCCCCGGATTTCAGTGAATGATCGTTCTTGATTCGAATGTCGTTTCTGAACTGATGCGGGCGGCGCCCGACCCCGAGGTTGTCGTGTGGCTACGCCTTCAGCCACAGAGCATGCTTGTGGTCACCACGGTTACCGTCGCCGAAGTGCTCTACGGTGTCCGGCGCCTTCCGCTTGGACGCCGCCGATCAGACCTGGAGCGACGCTTTCAAGAATTAATGGCGCACGGATTCCGAGACCGCTTGCTGTCGTTCGACGAAGCCGCGGCGGACGCGTATTCGAACATCATGACCAATCGTCGCCGAATTGGCCGCCCGATCGAAATCCTTGATGCCATGATCGCCGGAATTGCTCTGTCGCGCGGGGCGGAAGTCGCGACCCGCAATGTTCCTCATTTTCTCGAATGCGGCCTTCGAGTGGTTGATCCATGGGCTGCGTCAGAACGCGAATGAGCGAGCTGACGCCGACCGACATTGCACAGTGCGGCGGTCCAGCCGGTGTCTATTGCTTCTCCGCAAGTACATATCCCCCCGTCCCGCCGGCGAGCACGCCGTGCTCGTCCGAGATCGGCTTGATGAGCGCCGCCAAAAGCGTCTCCGTCGAGGTCCAGTACGGCACATACCAGTCGCGGTCGACGTCCATGACGAGCACGCGGTCGTTCGCCGCGTCGTAGGCGCCGATCGGCGAGATATGCGGCCCGTCCCAGTCGCCGGTGATGACGCCCTGGTTGAAGTAGACGAGCATGACGTTGTCGTCCGAAGCCTCGTTCTCCGCGAGCGCCTCGCGCAGATCGGCGAGAGCCGCGGCATCGGCGGCGGCGGGCTGCACGGCTTCGATCGTTGCGCCGATCTCCATCTTGTCCAGGGCCATATCGACGACTTTCGTGAGGTCACCAAAAGTCACACCGGGCCCCTCGTCGGCGACCTGCTCCGACCACGTGGCATCCCCGATGAGCTCGATCAGCGCCTGCTCTGTGACGACCTCCTGATCGGCGTTGGGCGGCAGGCCACGAAGGGCGTTGACCGCCATCGTGACCGCGGCGGCAGAGCAGTCGCTCGTCGTCTGCTGCGGGACGTAAAAAGCGGAGAGCGTCCAGTAGTCGGGCGCCGGCGCCTGGCGGAGATACCCGTTCTCCTGAAAAATCGGCGTCGCTTCCGGGCCGAATTTCGGCGTCGGCGGATCCTGGGCGAATGCCGGATGGGCGAGAAGGAGCAGGACCGGAGCGAGCTTCAGGTGGGAGAACATGGCCATTCCCTCCGCAGGCGGAGCATCTGATCCTGCATGATTCGCCATTCGCGCTCGCGCGTCCAGAGACCGCCTTTGACCTGACATGTGCGGGGCGATAGGGCTGGGCCGAGGCAGCCCGGACGCCGTGTCCAAGCACGCGAGCCAGCCGCAGGGGAAATCGGGACATCCGCGCGATCGACCATCTTGTCCTTCCCGTCACCACGCTGACGCTGGCGCGGTCGCGGCTCACGAGCCTTGGGTTCAAGGTGGCGCCGGATGCGCGTCATCCCTTCGGCAGCGGCAATTGCTGTGTCTTCTTCGAGAACCGCACCTATCTTGAACCGATTGCCATCCTCGACCGCACCGTCGCCGATATCGCCGCTGCGACCGGGAACGTCTTCATCAAGCGGCTCAAGCGCTATGCCGAGCGGCGCAAGAGCGAGGGTTTCGCGATGCTGGCGCTGAAGAGCGAGGATGCCGAAGCCGACCATGCCGCGTTCGACAAAGCTGGCGTGGGCGCAGCGGGCCCGCTGGAATTCAAACGAGTGGCGGCCATGCCGGACGGTTCCGAGCAGGAGATCGGCTTCAAGCTCGCCTTTGCCGAACAGGGCGGTGCGCGCGATGCCGCCTTCTTCGCCTGTCAGCATCTCGCGCCGGATGTGCTGTTCCAGGCTGAGTACCTCAAGCATCCGAATGGCGCTCGTGGGGTCTCAGCCGTTGTCGCGGTGGCGGAGAATCCAGCCGATTTCCACATCCTGCTGACGGCCGCGACCGGGCAGCGCGAGCTTCGGACCACATCGTTCGGCGTCGAGGCGGCCGTGGACGGGCAGGCAATCGCCATCCTCACGCCGGCTGGATTTCGCGCGCGCTATGGTGTTGAACCGCCCGACCCGCGCCGAGGGCTGCTGTTCGCGGCTTTCGACCTGATGGTTTCAGACATCGACGCCGCGCAGCGGCGTTTCGGCGCCGCCGCGGTGCGGCACGAGGAACGGGTTGTAGTGAAGGCGGCGCCGGGCTTCGGCGCGATCATGGCGGCGAGAAGCGTGGACAATGGCTAAGCCGAACGCGATCGTGGAGGTCGGAAAGGTGCGTTTCGGCAACGCGCTGCCGCTCGCCCTGATCGCCGGTCCTTGCCAGATGGAGAGCCGCGGTCATGCCTTCGACATGGCTGGCGCCTTGATTAATATCTGCCGGCGTCTCGGCATCGGCCTCGTCTACAAGACGAGCTTCGACAAGGCGAACCGGACAAGCCTCGCGGGCAAGCGCGGCCTCGGGCTCGACAAGGCGCTCGCCGTGTTCGCCGACCTCCGCCGCGAGCTTGATCTTCCGGTGTTGACCGACGTGCACGAACCCGCCCAGTGCGCGGACGTTGCGGAGGCGGTCGACGTGCTGCAGATCCCGGCGTTTCTCTGCCGTCAGACGGACCTTCTGGTCGCCGCCGCCAAAACCATGCGGCCAGTCAACGTCAAGAAGGGCCAGTTTCTCGCCCCTTGGGACATGAAGAACGTGCTCGCCAAGATCGTCGAAAGCGGCAATCGGAACGTTCTCCTCACCGAACGCGGCGCGTCTTTCGGCTACAACACGCTTGTCTCCGACATGCGCGCGCTGCCGATCATGGCGGCGATGGGCCCGCCGGTCGTGTTCGACGCGACGCATTCCGTGCAGCAGCCGGGCGGGCAGGGGACATCGACCGGCGGCGAACGTGAGATGGTCCCGGTGCTCGCGCGCGCGGCGGTGGCCGTTGGCGTCGCCGCGATCTTCGTCGAGACGCATCAGGACCCGGACAACGCGCCATCGGACGGGCCGAACATGCTGCCGCTTAGCCAGATGGAAGAGCTGCTCAATCGCCTGATCGACATCGACCGGCTGACCAAGGCGCGATCATGACAGACGGAAGGGCGCGCGGGGCGGGGGGCGTCCCCGCGCACCCTCCTTTCGACCGTCTTACGCGGCCTTCCTATTTATGCCACCCTCGGCGATCGCCGTAAGCTTTGCGTCGGCGGCCTTCTCCTCCTGCAGCGTTTGTTCCAGAACGCCGGCGCAGTCGGGGCGGCCGAGCTGCTTCGCCCAGGCGATCAAAGTGCCGTAGCGGGTCATCTCGTAATGCTCGGCGGCCTGGCTCGCGGCGATGATCGCCGCGTCGAGCACGTCCTTGTCGTCGACGTCGCCCACGATCTCCTCGGCTTCCTCGATGATGCCGTCGATGGCCGGGCAGTTGACCGCCTTGGCCTTCACGCCGTGCATCTCGAACACCTTTTCGAGCCGGGAGACGTGGCCCTTCGTCTCGCCGAGATGGCTCTCGAGGCCCTGCCTCAGCGCCGGGCTGGTCGCCTTGTCGATCATCTTCGGCAGCGCTTTCACCAGCTGCTTCTCGGCGTAGTAGACGTCCCTCAGCTGATGCACGAAGAGGTCGTCGAGCGTCTCGATGTCCTTGGCAAAGATACCCATGTGACTCCGTCCCTGTTTTGATGGGTTCCGTCGGCAGCGTCATCGCGACGCGTTGCGCGACGCTTCACGCGCTGAACGCGACGAGGGGCGGGCGGTTCCTGCCGCTTAGCCGGCACGGCGGATTTATTCGCGTGGGTATCAGCGCCGCAAAGATTCGGGCAGGCGCTTTCGTTCACCGCCGACATCGAATAAGTGAGCCGGGCAACAAGGAACGCCCATGACCGCAATCATCGACATTGTCGGCCGCGAGATTCTCGACAGCCGCGGCAATCCCACCATCGAAGTCGACGTGACGCTGGAGGACGGCTCGTTCGGCCGCGCGGCGGTGCCGTCCGGCGCCTC
>JBOHKB010000078.1:0-10254 GCA_050728815.1 Propylenella sp. | reverse complement strand
GGGGAGGGGCGTCCGTTTGTTCAGAGCGACGCCGGCCGCTTCGGCAGGCCGAGCGCTTCCTGCGCCGCCCACACGTATTTCATCTCGACGAACGGCCGCCAATCGAGATCGGCCGGGACCTCGCCGGTCTGCGACAGATCCTTCAGGAACTGATCCATCACTTCGGCGCTCTCGAAGCCGCCGTCGGGGCTGAGCTGGTCAAGCTCAACATCGTAGAGCGCGACGAATTCCGGCGGAATCTCGTAGCCGAGGTCGATCATGATCTTGTAGGCCTCGTCCTTGTTCGCCGGGTCGAACAGCCAGCGGCGCGCCTTGATGTCGGCGAGCACGAACGCGTAGGCGGTGTCGTCGTTCTGTTCGAGCCAGCCGCCCATCGCTGCAAAGCCTTCCTGAGGCGCTTGCGTCAGCTCCTCGAAGAGGAACTTGCCGCCGTCGGCTTCGAGGCCCGCACGATGGCGCGGGAAGAGGCTGGCGCCGTCGACCGCGCCGGCGAGCAGCGCGCCCAGGCGGCCGTCCGAGCCGCCCGAGCTCGGCACGAACTCCACGTCGGTGTCGGGGTTGAGGCCGAGCTTCGCCACCACCTGCTTCATCACCCAGGTGTTGCGGCCGCCGAGCCCGCCGCCGGTGATCTTCTTGCCCTTCAGGTCCTCGACCGTCTCGATGCCCTTGCGGACGCCCATGATCCACCACTCCTTGTCGCGGTGGAGCGAGATCATCTTGATCGGCAGGCCGCTCGACGCGCCCGAGCCGATGAACACGCTGGTGTCGCCATGCGTGATGTCGAGGCTGCCGCCGATCAGGCCCGGCATGTATTCCTCCGAGAGGATCACCTCGAACTCCTCGATGCCGACCTCCTTCAGGTAGCCGAGCGACTGCGCCAGCCGGTAGGACCATTGCGTGGCGTAGTTGGGGTTGAACTCGCCCATCTTGAGCGACTTCAGATTGGCCATCACGTTCTCGGCGGCGACCGCCTGCGGCCCCGGCCGATCGAGCGTGCCGGCGGCGATGATGGTTCCGAGCAGGCCGGCCCCGCCGAGCTTCAGGAATTCGCGGCGCGGCAGGCGCAGTTGCGGCTTCTTGCTGTGCTTCTTCACTTTCTCCTCCCTGTTCCAAACGCGAAAGACGAACGATTGCTCACAGCTGGTCGAGCCGCCGCCACGGGGCGACGTAGGCCTCCAGCCAGCGCGTGACCTGGATCAGCGTCAGCGACACCACGACGAGCAGGAACAGCACGGCGTACATCAGCGACGAGTTGAAGGTGTCGGCGGCGCGCGTGATCAAATAGCCGAGCCCCCTCGAGCCTCCGAAAATCTCGGCGATGATGACGCCGATCAGCCCGCGGCCGATGCCCTGCTGGATGCCGGCGATGATGAAGGGAAGCGTATAGGGCAGCACCACCTTGACGTAGAGCTCGCGGCGGTTCGCGCCGAAGACCTTTGCGGCGGAGAGAAGCGACTTCTCCGTCGTCTTCACGCCGGCCCAGGCGTTGATGATGATCGGGAACACCGCCGACAGCACGATGATGGTGATCTGCATCTTCACCGTGAAGCCGAGGAACAGAATGAAAAGCGGCACCAGCGCGATGCGCGGCAGCGAGGCGAGCGCCCACACATAGGGGCTGAGAATCGTCTCCACGTATTTGTTGCCGCCCATCAGCAAGCCGGCGGGAATGCCGATGCCGCAGGCAATGACGAGGCCGATCCCGAGATTGGTCATGCTGTAGCCGAGATGATCGAGGATGCTCCCCGAGATGACCGCTCCCGGCGGAGCGGTGGTGGTGAGCCCGTGCCAGAGCGAGCCGAACATGCTGCTCGCGGTCGGCAGGAACAGCGAGCTGACCGCGCCCGAGCGCGCGAACAGCTCCCAGACGACGAAGAAGATCGTGAGGTTCGCGATCGTGACCAGCCAGGAGCCGTATCGGCCCCAAAGCTCGCTCGCGTTGAGTTCGCTGTCGCGGATGCGGTCCGGGTCGGTGTGCATCCCGCCGGGAGCGGTCTCGCCGTATTCCATCGTGCTCATCCGTCTCCTCCGCGTGCTGTCTGCAGGGCCTCGTCCTTCACCAGCCGCCAGATGTGGTCGCGCAGTTCGCTGTATTCGGGCAGCGTTTTCACGTCGTAGTCGAAGCGTGGGCGCGGCAGATTCACGTCGACCACCTCCTTCACCCGCCCCGGCCGGAACGAGATCACCACGACGCGGTCGGCGAGGATGACCGCCTCGTCGATCGAATGGGTGATGAAGACGACGGTCTGTCCGGTCTTGGCGACGAAGCGCTCCAGCTCGCCCTGCATCGCCTCGCGCGTCATCGCGTCGATCGCCGCGAACGGCTCGTCGGCGAGCAGGATGTCGGGCTCGGAGACGAGTGCGCGCGCGATGCCCACGCGTTGCTTCATGCCGCCGGAGAGCTCGTACGGGTAGGACTTCTCGAATCCCTTGAGGTCGACCAGCTCGATGTAGCGCCGCACGCGCTCGTCCATTTCCTGCTTCGACAGGCCAAGATTCTGGAATTCGAACGGCATGCGCACGTTCGATTCCACAGTGCGCCACGGCATCAGCGCATAGTCCTGGAACACCATGGCGCGGTCGGGGCCGGGGCCGGCGATTGGCCGGCCGTTGACGAGGATGCTCCCCTCCCACGGCTCGACGAGGCCGGCGATGGCGTTGATGAAGGTGGTCTTGCCGCAGCCCGACGGGCCGACCAGCACCACGAACTCGCCGCGGTTCACCGTCAGGCTCACGTCTTTCAGCGCAGTCAAGAGCTTCCGTTCGCGATGCAGCTTGTAGCCGACGGTGAGGCCCTCGGAGACGATGACCGGAGCGGCTTTTGCCGCCGCGCGCGCGGGTGAGGGATCAGCCGGAATGAGGTCCGGCTTGGTCGCCAGCAGGGTCATGGCCCGCGTCGTCCTCCCAAGATTCTTTTTCGGTTCGCTTGCAATCGATTGCACCTTACACCACGCTTCTCGCCCTTGCACAGTCGGCGGATCACAACGTCGCGCTTGCCGCACGCCGGCGCCAAACCGGAGGAGACGCCGCCCTTCATACGGTATTATCGTGTGATAGGACGGTCAAGAACGCGGCGGCTCGGCGGCCGCGCTCGCTTCGGGAGGACTCATGACGGCCCATTCATCTCCGCTCGGCTTCGCGCCCAGCGAGGACCCGTTCGTCATCGAGCATGGCGGCTTCTATCGCCGCTGGCTCTCGATGCTCGACGACCTGGACGAGTTACGCGCGCTTGTGGCGAAGCTCGAGGCGACCACCGAGGACAAGTGGGTGCCGCTCTGGCGTGGGGTGGGCAAGCGACACGAGGATTCCGGCGACAGGCACGAAGGCGCAGGCGACTTCGCCGGCGCTCGCAAGGCGTACCTGCTCGCGAAGACGTACTACGCCATCGCCCGCTTCCCGGGCGAGATCACGCCGCTGAAGGCCGAGGTGAGCGCCGATTGCGCGCGCGCCTACCGCAAAGCCTCGGCGCATCTCGACCCGCCGCTCGAAGTCGTCGAGGTCGCATGCGAGGGCCGCGCCATCCGCGCGCATTTCCGCGCGCCGCGCGCCAAGAGTCCCCTCCCCGCCGTGCTCGTCATGTGCGGCGCCGACGTCTTCAAGGAGGATCGCGGCTGGGCGGCCGAGATGGCGCTCGACAACGGCCTTGCCTCGCTGGTGATGGACGGGCCGGGCACCGGCGAGAACCCGTTCCCGTGGGATCCGGCGTCGGTGAAGGCGTGGGTCGCGGCGGTCGACTATCTCGCCGCCCGCGCGGAGGTGGACGCGAAGCGTATCGGCGCGTTCGGCATCAGCCGCGGCGGCTATTCGGTGATGCAGCTCGCGGGCACAGCGCCGGAAAAGGTGCGCGCCGTCGTGGCGATAGCCGGCCACCCTTTCGGTTACCGCATGAGCGAAAGCGAGATGCGCGAGTTCGTGGAGGCGCGGAACCGGCGCTCGAGCTTCGTGTTCGGCGCGCCCGGCGGGCCGCCGTCCTTCCCAAAATGGTCGGCGGAGCAGGAGGAGGCGACGTTCTCGCGCTGGGCGCTCTCGGAGCTCGGCGTCCTCGAAAAGATCACCCAGCCGGTGCTGATGATCAATGGCAAACACGACCATCTCGCGCCGATCGGCAACATCTACTTCATGCTGGAGCATGGGCCCGTCACCGGGAGGGAGGCGCGCATCTATCCCGACGACGGCCACTGCGCCTTCAAGCACTATCGCGAATGGGCGCCCGCCTCCTTCGCCTGGCTCGCGGAAAAGCTCGCCCGCGGGTAACTCAGGCGAGCGCCTCTTTCCGGAGCCGCGCCGGATCAAAGCGATTGAGCCGGCCTGGCACGAACGGCTTCAGATCGACGCTCCGCGCCTTGCCGTCGAGGATGAGCTCCGCCATCGCCTCGCCGGTCGCCGGCGCATTCAGAATGCCCCAGACGCTGTGGCCGGTGGCGACGTAGACGCCTTCGGCTTCGGGCACGGCTCCGATCAGCGGCAGCCCGTCCTGCGTCACCGGCCGGAAGCACGCCTGCCGCGCCAGAATTTTGGCCTCCGCCAGCACCGGCGAAATCCGTGCGCACATCTCTTGCAGCCGATCGAGCGCGCCCTCATCCGCGCTGACGCGCAACGGATCGATGGGCAACGGCCGCTCGCTCGAAATTCCGCAGACATACGTGGTGCCGTCGGCGCGCGGAAAGACTTCCGGCGAGGAGATCGCGCCGCCTGGCTCCTGATACTCGATGAATAGCGCCTCGGCCGGCAGCCTCGTCCCGGTGTCGAAGACGATGCTGTGCCCTTTCAGCCCGTAGACCGCCGGCATGTCGAGCCACTCGGAGGCGAGGATCGACCACGGCCCCATGGCGACCAGGACCGTGTCCGCGTCAAGCGTGTCGCCGTCCACGAGAACGCCCGTGGCGCGTCCGCCGCGGCGCGCGATCCCCTGTGCCTCCCCCGCGACAAGCCTTGCACCGTGCGCTTCGGCCGCGCGCAGCATCCGGGCGGTGTAGGCGCCTGGGTGGACCTGCGCGGTGGTCTCCATCGAGCCGAGCCGCTGGTAGAGCACCACGTCCTCCGACACCCAGTCGACCGGATGACCGTTGCCGTGGCTCCGGAGGCTGTTCTCGGCACTCGCCAGCCCGCCATAGGTGGTCATGCGGCGATAGCCCCAGTCGCCGTCGAGTTCCTCGGCGAGGCGCGCGTGCAGCGCAAAGCTCCGCCGCGCCAGCGCCTGAAGCGGGGTCCCGTCGCACCAGTCGAGCGCGAGGAACCCGCCCGATTTCCCTGACGCGGCGTTGGCGATGCCGGCTCGCTCGACGACGATCGCCTCGGCCCCGCGGCGGGCGAGGAAATAGGCGATCGACGTGCCGATCGCTCCCCCTCCGCAGATCACAACGCGCATGATTCCATCGGATCGCGTTTGCTGATAGGCCTAACCCATAACGCGATTGACGGGGGGACGGAAACGATGATCGCAGTCGTCGGCGCGACGGGGAACACCGGGCGGGCGCTTGTGAAGGAGCTTCGTGCGCTCGGCGAGCAACCGCTCGCGGTCGTGCGCAATCCCGAAAAGGCGCGCGACGTGCTCGGTCCCGACACGAAGGTCGCCGTCGCGGAGCTCACCGACCGCGCCGCGCTCGACAAGGCGCTGAAGGGTGTAACGCGCCTCTTCCTGTTGACGGGCAACAATCCGCAGATGGCCGAGCAGCACATCAACGTGCTCGACGCCGCTCAGAATGCCGGCGTCAAGTTCCTGGTGCGCCTGTCAGGTGGCCGCGACGTCGCCGTCGCCGATTCCGAGACCATCGTCGGCCGCGCCCATTACGCGGTGGAGCAAAAGCTCCGCGCAAGCGGCCTGTCGTGGGTCATCCTGCGCCCCGGCCTCTTCATGCAGAACACTTTTGGGCAGGCCGCGCTCATCAAGAACGACAGCAAAATGGCGCTGCCCTTCGCCAAGGACCTGCCGCTCGCCTTCATCGACGTGCGCGACAGCGGCGTGGTCGCCGCGCGCATCCTCGCCGATCCCGCTCCGCACGCCGGCAAGACCTACGAGTTCACCGGCGCGCTAACCAGTTACGGCGCGTTCGCCGAAGTGTTCTCGAATGTGCTCGGCCGGCCCATCGCCTATGTCGCGACGACGCTCGAGCAGGCCGAGCAGGCGATGAAGGCGCGCGGCCTCCCCGACTGGATGGTGACGCATCAGCTTGCGATCGCAAAGCTCGCGGCGAAAGGCTCCTTCTCCGCCGAGAACACGAAACCGATCCGCGACATCGCCGGCCGTGCCCCGCTCACCGCGCGCCAGTTCGTCGAGGACCACAAGGCGATGTTCGCCTGAGCGCCGACGGCGCGGGCCCAGAGGGAGGACTATCGCAATCAAACCCCCTCATCCTGCGGCGCAATGCCGACGCAGTCGGCATTGCCTCGAAGGAGGGTCAAGAAAGCGCTGGATACACCAGGATGCGTGCTTCGAGGCTTCGCCCTTCGGCAGGCTCAGGACGAAGCACCTCAGCATGAGGGAGGTGGGAGCCCCCCGCCACGGCGCTTACGCCCCGCCTCCCCACGCCTGCAATCCGACCAC
The DNA here is from genome assembly GCA_050728815.1 of Propylenella sp. Classification (GTDB taxonomy): domain Bacteria; phylum Pseudomonadota; class Alphaproteobacteria; order Rhizobiales; family Afifellaceae; genus DASWJZ01. The sequence goes on along the minus strand of JBOHKB010000078.1, from coordinate 3,710 downwards.
CAGGCACGCGAGCGCCCAGAACACGCAATATTCTGCGCCGCCGATGTGCCACAGCCACTTGCCTGTCACCTTGTAGGTTGCCGCTCCCGCCACCATCAGGTGGATGAACGCGATCACGCCGACGATGCCGGTGTAGATGCCCAAAATGAGGCCGATCGCCAGCACCGTCTCGATGATTGCGGCGAGGTACATCCACGCTGCCGGCGGCTGGAACTTTGCCGCGATGAAGAATTCGAGCGCCGCCGGCACGAAGAATTTTCCATAGATGTGCGGGACCAGGAACAGCCCGCAGACCAGTCTCAGGATCACGAACGGATCCGTGAGGTCGAAGTCGAGAAACCCTGTCATCGCTCCCCCCGAAGCGTTCCCCGCAACCACGCCTAGCCTGCCGTGGGTAAGAATTCCATCCGTGCCCCTCCCGACCGGCTCTCACGGAGACGTCGGCCGCGACCTCGACGCTCGACTGCGCTCGTCTACAATGCGTCGACCGGCTGCTTGGACGGGGCAAGGAAAGGAAAGACGTTTGATCTACGAAATATGCGTCGATTCCGTCGCGGGCGTCCGCGCCGCAAAGGACGCCGGCGCCGACCGGGTCGAGCTCTGCGCCGATCTCCTGGAAGGTGGCATCACGCCGAGCCGCGGTATGATCCGCCGCGCGCGTACCGTCGAAGGCATAAAGCTGCACGTGATCGTCCGCCCGCGCGGGGGCGACTTCCTCTACGACGACGATGAGTTCGCCGTCATGCTGGCGGATATCGACGCCGCCAAGGCCGAGCGCGCCGACGGAATCGTCATCGGCTTTCTGAACGCGGACGGGACGATCGATACGGAGCGGACGCGGGCTCTGATCGAGCGCGCACGCCCGCTCTCGGTGACCTTCCATCGCGCATTCGACATGACGCCCGATCCCTTCCAGGCGCTTGAGACGCTGATCGATCTCGGCGTCGACCGCGTGCTGACCTCCGGCCAGGAGGCGAGCGTGCTAGAAGGCCTGCCCCTCATCGTCGAGCTGATCAGGCGCGCCGGCGACCGCATCGTCGTCATGCCCGGCGGCGGGATCACCCGGGGCAACGTGCGCCGCATTGTGGAAGCCGCCCGGCCACAGGAGCTACACTTCGCGGCTCTGGAACCTTCAGCGAGCGGCATGCGCTACCGCCGCGAACATTTGTTCATGGGCGGCGAGCTTCGCCCGCCGGAATACGACCGCGCGGTCACCTCGGCGGCCGCAATCCGAGGCGTCATCGCCAAGGCGTCCGGCTGACTCCCCTTCACTCCGACCGTCTCTTCGGCTAGGCCATCCGCCGAGGAGCACCCCCATGGACAAGTTCACCACGCTCACCGCCGTCGCCGCGCCGATGCCGCGCGTCAACATCGACACCGACGCAATCATCCCAAAACAGTACCTGAAGACGATCGGGCGGACCGGCCTCGGAAAGGGGCTCTTCTCGGAGTGGCGCTACAACGACGACGGCTCCGACAACCCGGATTTCGTACTGAACAAGCCGGCCTACAAAAACGCCAGGATCATCGTCGCCGGCGACAATTTCGGCTGCGGCTCGTCGCGCGAGCACGCGCCCTGGGCGCTCAAGGATTTCGGGATCAGCTGCGTGATCTCCACCCGTTTCGGCGACATCTTTTACAACAACTGTTTTCAGAACGGCCTCTTGCCCGTCGTCGTCTCGCCGGAGGACCTCGAGAAGCTGATGGACGACGCCGAGCGCGGCGCGAACGCCACGCTGACCGTCGATCTCGAGAACCAGGAAATCCGCGGGCCGGACGGCGGCGTCGTCACTTTCGAGATCGATTCCTTCAAGAAGCACTGCATGCTGAACGGCCTCGACGGCGTCGGCCTGACGATGGAGAAGGCCGACAAGATCGCTGCCTACGAGGAGAAGCACCAGGCCGACCGGCCGTGGGTCTAGCGCCTCTCCCCTCCCCCTTGCGGGGAGGGGTTGGGGGAGGGGCGGCGCCAACGCGAAACTTTTTCTCGCGGTGATGGGGTGCGCTCTCCCCGACAGCCCAGCCACTGCATTGCCCTCCGAACCCGGAGACCCCTATGGACCCCGACACCCTCCGCGCCACGCAGGCGCCGCTCAAGCAGAAATACCGCGACGACCCGGCCGCCGCATTCATTACGCTCTCCGCCGAAGGCTCGATCGATGACCAGAACATCGCCTGCAAGGTGGAGACCGGCCGTGCGCTCGTCACCGCCGGGCTGCATGCGGCGACCGGCGGCACCGGGCTCGAAGCCTGCTCGGGCGACATGCTGCTTGAGGCGCTCGTCGCCTGCGCCGGCGTGACGCTGAAGGCCGTCGCCACCGCGATAGGCGTATCGATCAACTCAGCGCATGTCCGCGCCGAGGGCGACCTCGATTTCCGCGGCACGCTTGGCGTCGACCGCGAAGCGCCGGTCGGCTTCCGCGAAATCCGCCTTTCCTTCGCCCTCGATTCCGACGCGCCGGAGGAAAAGCTCGACCAGCTCCTGAAGCTGACGGAGCGCTACTGCGTCGTGCTGCAGACGCTCCGCTCCGCCCCTCCCGTCGCCGCCGAAATCACGCGCGCGAGAACCCTTGTAACTCTGATGGTGCCGACTCTGGCATAGTGCGGAGCGCGGTGGCGGGCGAAAGACCGACAACCCCGAGGGCGAAGAAGCCCGTGGGAGAGCGTGGGTCATCGCCCGCCGTTCCATCGAACCCGAACAGTCGCTTGGGCCGCCAGCGAAGCCCGCTTGCACAAGGACGGGAGAAGATGGACGCCATCGTGATCGGTATCGACGTATCGAAGGATCGGCTGGACGTTGCGGTGCGGCCGAGCGGTGAGAGCTTCGTGGTGAGCCGCGATGCGGAAGGGCTCGATGCGCTGCTTGCCCGGCTTGCTCCGCTTGCCCCTGCGGCAGTGGCGGTGGAGGCAACCGGCGGGTATGAGACGGTGGTGGCGGCAAGCCTCGGAGCTGCGGGATTGCCGCTTGTCGTGGTCAATCCGGCACAAGTCCGTGCCTTTGCACAGGCACTCGGCCGGCGAGCGAAGACCGACCCGATCGATGCCGCCGTCATCGCCCACTTCGTCGAGGCGACCAAGCCGCAGATCTGGCCGCTGCCAGATGCCGACACCCAGTTCCTCGCCGATCTTCTCGCCCGCCGGCGGCAGATCATCGCCATGATGGTGGCCGAACGGCAACGGCAGAAGCGGCTGGCCAACAAGCGTCTGCAGAAGAGCATCGCCAGGCTGCTCGCCGCCCTGCAGAAGGAGCTCTCCAGCCTGGAGAGCGACATCGACGAGAGCGTGCGCGGCTCCCCTGCCTGGCGCGAGAAGGAGGACCTGCTCGCCTCCGTGCCCGGCATCGGCAAGACCATCGCCCGCACGCTGCTTGCCGAGCTCCCCGAACTCGGCGGCCTAGACCGCCGCAAGGTCGCCGCCCTGGTCGGCCTGGCTCCCTGGACCCGCCAGTCCGGAAAATGGAAGGGCAAGAGCTTCATCGGCGGCGGCAGAGCCGACGTGCGCGCCGCCCTCTTCCTTGGCGCCATGGTCGCCGCCAGGCACAACCCCGATCTCAAGGCCTTCCGCGATCGCCTCGTCGCCAAGGGCAAGCCCAAGCTTGTCGCCCTCGTCGCCACCGCCCGAAAGCTCCTCACCATCCTCAACGCCATCATTCGTGACAGGCAGCCATGGCGCCAACAAACCGCTTGACCAGAAAGACAGTCGCTCTCCCC
>JBOHKB010000077.1:0-7713 GCA_050728815.1 Propylenella sp. | reverse complement strand
AGCGCGTCGAAGGTCGCGCGAACCATGTTGTAGGGATTCGACGAGCCGATCGACTTCGCCACCACGTCCTGGATGCCGAGCGTTTCGAACACCGCGCGCATCGGGCCGCCGGCGATAATGCCGGTACCGGCCGGAGCGGCGCGGAGCAGCACCTTTCCGGCGCCGTGGCGTCCGGTCACGTCGTGATGCAGCGTCCGGCCCTCCCGGAGCGGCACGCGGACGAGCGTGCGCTTGGCCGAGTCGGTCGCCTTGCGGATTGCCTCCGGCACCTCGCGCGCCTTGCCGTGGCCGAAGCCGACGCGGCCGCGCCGGTCGCCAACGACCACGAGCGCCGCGAAGCCGAAGCGGCGGCCGCCCTTCACCACCTTGGCGACGCGATTGATGTGGACGAGCTTGTCGACGAACTCGCTGTCGCGGTCTTCGCCGTGCGCCCGATCCCTGTCGCGATCCCGTCGCCGTCCGTGCTCTGCCATGGGTTCGTCCGTTCTCCGATATGGGGTGCGCTGCGCGCGCCTACGAGGTCAGAATTGCAGGCCGCCCTCGCGGGCGGCTTCGGCGAGCGCTTTCACGCGGCCGTGGAAAAGATAGGAACCGCGGTCGAATATCACGCGCTCGACGCCGGCGGCCTTGGCGCGCGCCGCCACGAGCTTGCCGACCTCGCCGGCCGCCGCCGTGTTCGCGCCCGTCTTCAGCTTGCCGCGCAGGTCCTTGTCGAGCGTCGAGGCGGCGGCGAGCGTATGGCCGCTCCGGTCGTCGATCACCTGCGCGTAGATGTGCTGCGAGGAGCGGAAGACGGAAAGGCGCGGACGCCCCCCCGCCACCTTCCTGAGCGCCCCGCGCACGCGACGCTGGCGGCCCCATGCTCCAGGCTTCTTGCTCGTCATCTCAATCCACCCGCTACTTCTTCTTGCCTTCCTTGCGGAAGACGTACTCGTCGGAATACTTGACCCCCTTGCCCTTGTAGGGCTCGGGCGGCCGCCAGCGCCTGATCTCGGCGGCGACCTGGCCGACCTTCTGCTTGTCGATGCCTGAGACGACGATCTCCGTCGGCTTCGGCGTCTGGATCTGAATCCCCTCCGGAATCGGGTAGTTCACCTCGTGGCTGTAGCCGAGCGCGAGGCTGAGCGTCTTGCCCTTTAACTGCGCGCGGTAGCCGACGCCGCTGATCTCCAGCTTCTCCTCGAAGCCGCGGGTCACGCCGGTCACGATGTTCTGCACGAGCGTGCGCGACATCCCCCAGAGCGCGCGCCCCTGCTTGGTCTCCTCACGCGGCTCCACCTTGATCCCGCCGTCTTCCATGGCGACCGCCACGTCGTCGACCAGCGACACGGCGAGCTGTCCCTTCGGCCCCTTGGCGGTGACCGTCTGGCCCTCGACCGTCGCGGTCACGCCCTTCGGAAGCTGCACCGCCTTCTTGCCAATTCGCGACATCGTTCTACCCGTTCCTAATCTCCGCCCGCGTCAGAAGACGCGGCAGAGGACCTCGCCGCCGACATTCTGCGTGCGCGCCTCATGGTCGGACATGACGCCCTTCGGCGTCGACAGGATCGACACGCCGAGGCCGTCGGCGACGCGCGGAATGCTCTTCACCGAGGAATAGACGCGGCGGCCGGGCTTGGAGATCCGATGGATCTCGCGGATGACCGGTTCGCCCTCGGAATATTTCAGCTCGATCCGATACTCGGCCTTGCCGTTGACCTCGAGCTCCGTATAGCCGCGGATGTAGCCCTCCGACTGCAGCACGTCGAGCACACGCTTGCGCAGCGACGACGCCGGCGTCGCCACCGACGGCAGCTTGCGCAGCTGCGCATTTCGGATGCGGGTCAGCATATCGCCGAGCGGATCGTTCAATAGCATCTCAGGTTCCTCACCAGCTCGACTTCACCATGCCGGGAATCTTCCCGTCGTTGCTCATGTCGCGCAGCGCAATGCGGCTCATCTTGAGCTTGCGGTAGTAGCCGCGCGGCCGGCCGGTGATCTCGCAGCGATTGCGGATGCGCGTCGGAGCGGAATTGCGCGGCAGCTTGGCGAGCTTCAGGCGCGCGGCGAAGCGGTCCTGGTCGCTCAGGTTCTGATCGACCGCCGCCGCCTTCAGCTTCGCGCGCCTAGCCGCAAAGCGTGCAGCCAACCGCTTGCGTTTGTTGTTCTTTTCGATCGCGCTTGTCTTCGCCATCGTCGTAACCTCTTTCAAAAACTCACTGCTGCCGGAACGGGAAGTTGAGGCCGCGGAGCAGCGCCGTCGCCTCCGCGTCGGTCTTCGCCGTGGTGCAGACCACGACGTCAATCCCCCAGATCTGATCGACCTTGTCGTAGTTGATCTCCGGGAAAATAATGTGCTCCTTGATGCCGAGCGCGAAGTTGCCGCGCCCGTCGAAGCTCTTCGTGCTGAGCCCGCGGAAGTCGCGCACCCGCGGCAGCGCCACCGTGACCAGCCGGTCGAGGAACTCGTACATGCGCGCCTTGCGGAGCGTCACCTTGGCGCCGATCGGCATGCCTTCGCGCAGCTTGAAGGTGGAGATCGACTTCCGCGCGCGCGTGATGACCGGCTTCTGCCCGGCGATCCGCGCGAGGTCGTCGGCGGCGAGCTGCACCTTCTTGGAATCGGCGGTCGCCTCGCCGACGCCCATGTTGAGCACGATCTTGTCGATGCGCGGCACCGACAGCCGGTTCTTGTAGCCGAACTCCTCCGTGAGCTTCGGCACCACGACGTCACGGTAGAGCGTGTGCATGCGCGGCTCGTAGTCGGAGCCGTTCGCGGCTTTTTCTTCAGCCATCGATGGTCTCTCCCGAACGCTTGGCGACGCGGACCTTGCGGCCGTCCGCCAGCGTCTTGAAGCCTATGCGCGTCGGCTTTCCCGATTGCGGGTCGGCGACGGCAATGTTCGACAAGTGGATCGGCGCTTCCTTGCGGACGAGCCCGCCCTCCTGCGCCGCGCTCTGCCGCTGGTGCCGCGTCACCATGTTGATGCCGCGGACGAGCGCGCGCTGGTCGCTCGGCAGCACCTTGATGACCTCGCCGGAGCGGCCCTTGTCGCGCCCGGAGAGCACGACGACCTTGTCGCCCTTCTTGATGCGCGCGGCCATCAGAGGACCTCCGGCGCGAGCGAGATGATCTTCATGTGGTTGCGAGCGCGCAGCTCGCGCGGCACCGGGCCGAAGATGCGGGTGCCGATCGGCTCCGCCTTGTTGTCGATGAGCACCGCAGCGTTGCGGTCAAAGCGGATGACGCTGCCGTCGGGGCGGCGGATGTCCTTCGCCGTGCGCACCACCACCGCCTTCATCACGTCGCCCTTCTTCACCTTTCCGCGCGGGATCGCCTCCTTCACGGAGACGACGATGATGTCCCCCACATGCGCATACTTGCGCTTGGAGCCGCCCAGCACCTTGATGCACTGGACGCGGCGCGCGCCGGAATTGTCGGCGACGTCGAGGTTCGTCTGCATCTGGATCATGGCGCGACGCCCTTCTTGTTCATCTCACCGACGGGCCGCGCCCGCCGCATGTGCCTCAATCACCCGGCCGGATTGGCCGGAACCTCCATGCCGACGACGACCCACTTCTTGTGCTTGGAGATCGGCCGGCTTTCCTGGATCACTACCCGGTCGCCAACCTTGAATCGGTTCTCCGGGTCGTGCGCCTGGTACTTCTTGGTGCGCCGCACGGTCTTCTTCAGGACCGGGTGCGTGAAGCGGCGCTCGACATCGACGACAACGGTCTTGTCGCCCTTGTCGCTGACGACGATGCCCTGCAGCACTCTCTTCGGCATCCGTTTCTCCTCAGCCCTTGGCCTTTGCCGCACGCTTCTCGCCGGCGATCGTCTTCACGCGCGCGATGTCGCGCCGCACCTCACGCACGCGCGCGGTCTTCTCGAGCTGCCCGGTCGCCATCTGGAAGCGCAGGTTGAACTGCTCCTTCTTCAGGCTGGCGAGCTGGTCGGCGAGCTCGTCGGGCGTCCTGGTGCGCAGGTCTTCGGTCTTCATCGCGATCATTCTCCGATCCGCGCCACGACGCGGGTGCGGATCGGCAGCTTCGCCGCACCGAGCCGCAGTGCCTCGCGCGCGGTCTCCTCGTTCACCCCGTCCACCTCGAACACGATGCGGCCGGGATGCACCCGCGCCGCCCAGAACTCCGGCGTCCCCTTGCCCTTGCCCATGCGGATTTCGGTCGGCTTCTTCGACACCGGCAAATCGGGAAAGATGCGTATCCAGACGCGTCCGGCGCGCTTCATCTCGCGCGTGATGGCGCGCCGCGCCGCCTCGATCTGGCGCGCGGTCACGCGGTCGGGCTCGACCGCCTTCAGCCCATAGGAGCCGAAGTTGAGGATCGTCCCCGCCTTGGAGGCGCCACGGATGCGGCCCTTGTGGGCCTTGCGGAACCTGGTGCGCTTCGGTTGCAGCATCTTCGCTCTCTTTCAGTGCCGAGGTCAGGCGGCCGCATGGCCGCGGCGCGAGGATTCGGTGCCTTCGAGCGCCCGCTTCTCCGAGCCGAACGGGTCGTGCTCGAGAATCTCGCCCTTGAATATCCACACCTTCACGCCGATCGTGCCGTAGGCGGTGTGTCCCGTCGTCTGCCCGTAGTCGATGTCGGCGCGGAGCGTGTGGAGCGGCACCCGCCCCTCGCGGTACCATTCGCTGCGGGCAATTTCGGCGCCGCCGAGCCGGCCGCCGCAGCTGATGCGGATGCCTTGCGCGCCGAGCCGCATCGCCGATTGCACCGCCCGCTTCATGGCGCGGCGGAAGGCCACGCGCCGCTCAAGCTGCTGCGCGATCGACTGGGCGACGAGATGCGCGTCGATCTCGGGCTTGCGCACCTCGACGATGTTGATGTGCACCTCCGATTTCGTCATCGAGGCAACCTTCTTCCGAAGCTTCTCGATGTCGGCGCCCTTCTTGCCGATGACGATGCCCGGGCGGGCAGTGTGTATGGTCACCCGGCACTTGCGATGCGGGCGCTCCACCACCACGCGCGACACGGCGGCCTGCTTCAGGTCACCCATCAGCGCGTCGCGGATCTTCACGTCCTCATGCAGCAGCCTGCCGTATTCGGCCTTGCTGGCGAACCAGCGCGAATCCCAGGTCTTGTTGATGCCCAGACGAAGGCCGACCGGATTGACTTTCTGTCCCATGCTCTTCGACCTCAGGCGCTTTCTTCGACTTCGCGAACGACGACGGTCAGGTTGGAGAACGGCTTCTCAACGCGCCCGACCCGACCGCGCGCGCGCGCATGGAAACGCTTCATCACCAGCGCTTTCCCGACATGCGCTTCCGCCACGATGAGATTGTCCACGTCGAGCTGGTGATTGTTCTCAGCGTTGGCAATGGCGCTCTGCAGCGTCTTCTTCACCGCGCCGGAGATGCGCTTCTGCGAGAACTCGAGATCGGCAAGCGCCACCGCCACCTTCTTCCCGCGGATCAGCTGGGCAAGCAGGTTGAGCTTGCGCGGGCTGGTGCGCACCATGCGGAGCACCGCCTGCGCCTCGTTGTCCTTCAGCACCCGCTCGCGTTTGGCCTTGCCCATGTTCAGACCCTCTTCGCCCGCCTGTCGGCCGCGTGGCCATAGAAGACACGCGTCGGAGCGAACTCACCGAACTTGTGGCCGATCATGTCCTCCGAAACGAGCACGGGAATGTGTTTTTGGCCGTTGTAGACACCGAAGGTGAGGCCGACGAACTGCGGCAGGACCGTGGAGCGACGGCTCCAGATCTTGATCACTTCGTTGCGGCCGGATTCCCGCGCCTTCTCGGTTTTCTTGAGAAGGTAGCCATCGAAGAACGGGCCTTTCCAGACTGAGCGCGCCACGTATCTCTCCTAATGACCCCGCGTCACCGCCCGCCCTTGCGGGCATGGCGCGAGCGCAGGATGTATTTGGTCGTTGACTTGTTCGAGCGGGTCTTCTTGCCCTTGGTCGGCTTGCCCCACGGGGTGACCGGATGCCGCCCGCCTGAGGTCCGGCCCTCGCCGCCGCCATGCGGATGGTCGATCGGGTTCATCGCCACGCCGCGCACCGACGGACGCCAGCCGAGCCAGCGGTTGCGCCCGGCCTTGCCGATCGAGACGTTGGCGTGGTCGGGATTGGAGACCGCGCCCACGGTCGCCATGCAGCCGCCGTGCACGAGGCGCTGCTCGCCGGAGCTGAGCCTCAGGATCGCGTAGCCCTGGTCGCGGCCGACGAGCTGCACGTAGGCGCCGGCGGCGCGCGCAAGCTGCCCGCCGCGGCCCATCTTGAGCTCCACGTTGTGGACGATGGTGCCGACCGGGATCGAGCGGAGCGGCATGGCGTTGCCGGGCTTCACGTCCACCTGCTGGCCGGAGACGACGGTGTCGCCCTTCGCAAGCCGCTGCGGGGCTAGGATATAGGACAGCTCGCCGTCCTCGTAGCGGATGAGCGCGATGAAGGCGGAGCGGTTTGGATCGTATTCGAGGCGCTCGACCCTTGCCGGCACGTCGAATTTCTGACGCCGGAAATCGACGGCGCGATAGGCGCGCTTGTGCCCGCCGCCGCGCCGTCGCGCCGTCAGCCGGCCGAGATTGTTGCGCCCGCCGCTCTTGATGAGGCCGACGGTCAGCGCTTTCACCGGCTTCCCCTTCCACAGATGCGAGCGGTCGACCAGCGTCAACTGCCGCCGGCCCGGCGTGGTAGGGTTGTATGTCTTCATCGCCATCGGATGCCGTCCCGAATCTTTCGCCCTTCGCCTAGAGGCCCGTCGTCACGTCGATCGCCTGGCCTTCGGCCAGCGTCACGACCGCTTTCTTGTAGCCCTTCTGCTTGCCCGCCACGCCGCGGAAGCGCTTCGACTTGCCGGCACGGTTCAGCGTGTTGACCGCCGTCACCTTGACGTTGAAGAGCGCCTCGACCGCCGCCTTGATCTCGGGCTTGGTCGCCTTCTCGGCCACGCGGAACACGACCTTGCCGTGCTCGGAGGCGAGCGTCGACTTCTCGGTGATCACCGGCGCGATCACCGTATCGTAGTGCTTAAGATCGGCCATTGAACCGCTCCTCGAGCGCCGCCACCGCGGCCTTCGACAGGACGAGCGTGTTGCGGCGCAGGATGTCGTAGACGTTGATGCCCTGCACCGGCAGCACGTCGACGCCCGGAATGTTGCGCGCTGCGCGGCCGAAATTCGCGTCGATCTCCGGCCCGCCGACGACGAGCGCGCTGGAGATGCCGAGGCCGGCGAACTGGGCGCGGAGACCGCTGGTCTTCGCCTCCTTCGCTGCGAGATCGTCGACCACGATCAGCGCATCGGCCTTGGCCTTGGCGGAGAGCGCATGCTTCAGCGCCAGAGCGCGCACGCGCTTCGGCAGACCGATCGCGTGGTCGCGCACGACCGGCCCGAACGCCTTGCCGCCGCCGCGGAACTGCGGCGCCGCCGCGTTGCCGTGGCGGGCGCTGCCGGTCCCCTTCTGCCGATACAACTTCTTCGACGTGGCCTTTATCTCGCCGCGCGTCTTCGATTTGTGGGTGCCCTGCCGGCGCTTCAGAAGCTGCCAGCGCACCATGCGCTGCAGGATGTCGCCGCGCGGCTCCAGCCCGAAGACGGCGTCGGAGACGGTGACCGTCCCGGCCGACTTGCCCGCGAGCGTCTTGACCTTAAGTTCCATCAGGCCTCTCCGCCCTTCTCTGGCGCTTCCGCGGGCCCCGGTGCGGCGGCGCGCTCCTTGCCGGCGCGGATCGCGACGGGCGTGGGGGCGCCTTCCGGCGCCGCCTTCTTC
>JBOHKB010000076.1:0-12796 GCA_050728815.1 Propylenella sp. | reverse complement strand
ATTCGGATGGTCTGCACAACAACTGGCAGAATCCCCCCGCCGAAACGCGCCACCTGTAGGCAGGGAAAAACGCCTGAGAGGGCCTCATGGGACAGTGGATCAAGCTGAAGGCGTCCGATGGCCACGAGCTGTCGGCCTACGAAGTGGCGCCGCAGACGGCGCATCACCGCGGCGGGCTGGTGGTCATCCAGGAGATTTTTGGCGTGAACGCGCATATCCGCAGCGTCGCCGACGGCTGGGCGGCCGAGGGCTATTACTGCATCGCGCCTGCGATCTTCGATCGCGCCGAGCGGGGCGTCGAGATCGGCTACTCGCCGGACGAGATCGCGAAGGGCCGCAATCTCGCCGGCGAGGTGGGCATGGACAAGATGCTGCTCGACGTGGAGGCGGCGCGCGCGGCGGCTGCTTCCGCCGGCAAGGTCGGCGTCGTCGGCTATTGCCTCGGCGGCTCGCTCGCCTGGCTCGCGGCGACGCAGATTGCCGGCTCTGCCGCCGCCTCCTGCTACTATGGCGGTCGCATCCCCGACAGCGCGAGCGAGAAGCCGCGCTGCCCTGTGCAGATGCATTTCGGCGAAACCGACCAGTCGATACCCATGTCCGCCGTGGAGAAGGTCCGCGCTGCGGTGCCGCCGTCGGTCGAGGTTTTCACCTATCCGGGCGCCGGGCATGCCTTCAATCGCGACGGCAGCGCCAATTGGGAGCCGCAAGCGGCGAAGCTCGCCAAGGAACGGACGCTCGCGCTGTTCCGCAAGCACATCGGCTAAGCGGCCGACAAGCCGCTACAATTGCGGCGCGCATTTCGGGCATTTTCGCTGGACCCTCCCCGCCGTGAGCGGTACGCTTGCTGCGCACCAAAAAGAATAAGTGCTTGCAGCAAAACAGGAGGAGATGCCGATGTCGAAGAAGCGAAGCCTTTGTGTGCTCAGCGCAGGCGCCACGGCCTTTGTCTGCATCCTTGCGGCGGACGCCGTGCTGCAATCCGCCGACGCCCAGCGCCAGTCGATCCGTTGGGCGACATCGAACACCGGATCGTACGGCTACATGGTCGCGAGTGCGATGGTCACCATTCTGGAAGAGGCGCTCGGCGGCGAATACACCGTCACCGTCAATCCCTACCCCTCCACCACCGGCGCCATGAAGGCGGCGATGGATGGCGAGGCGGAGATCGGCTACACCGCCGACGTCGGCATGCGCCAGCTCTACGACCAAGAGGGCGGCTTCAAGGACTATTCGCCGGGGCAAGGACAGCTGGTCCACACCTGGTACGCATATCCCATGGAGTCCTTCATGGCGGCGCCGGCGGAGACCGCCGACCAGTTCAAGTGCTGGGGCGATTTCTCCGGCAAGCCGGTGTTCTACACCACGGCCGGGTTCATGAACTGGCTGAACTTCCAGCGCATCCACAAGACGCTCGGCTACGAGTTCAACCATGTCGAGATCGATCCGGCCACGCAGGCCGACGCGTTCGAATCCGGCTCGATCGTGGGCGCCGTCGCCTACACTACGGCGGGGCGGTCGCTAGCGTCGTACTGGCGCGAGACCGAGCTCCGCGCCGACATCAAGGTGATCAACCCGTGTCCGGAAGAGGTCGAGAAGCTGACCGAAGCCGGGCTGACGCCGACCGAGGTCGACCCGTCACAGGCCTTCAGCAAGGATGTCGGCGTCGACAAGGTCTACGGCGTTCCGATCCTGTTCGCCTACAATGTCCGCGCGGAGCTGCCGGAGGACGTGGTCTACCGCATGCTGAGCGCCTTCTATGAGAAGCGCGAGGAACTGAAAGCGGCCGATCCCGGCTTCACGCCGATGGCGAACGACTTCATCGGAATGCAGGTGAGCGGCATCAACGCCAATCCCGACATTCCGGTGCATCCGGGGATGGCGAAGTTCCTGAAGGAGCATGACGCCTGGAACGATTCCTGGACGATCGCCGAAGGCAGCTGATCGCGAAGAGTTCGCGGCGCACGCTTCCGCGCGTGCGCCGCCTTGCCGGCATTCCGCACCGTCTCGCTTGACGTCCGCTCCGCGGCGCGGACGCTCGGGCTCCGGCGGCGAAATCGGGGGCAGGGAGGATGCCTGACGGGCTCAGGGCTCACCTGACGCTGAGGAACCTGACGTTCCTCTTCGCGCTGGTCATGTTCGTCTGGCTGGGCTGGTATTTCTACACCGGCTTCGGGGGGCCGAGACAACTAGCGACGCGGCTCGTGCCGATCGCTCTCATCCTTCAAATACTGCTTCTCTACCAGCAGGACGATCTTTACCGGTGGCTGCCGCCGCTCGCCAACCGCGTCGTCGTGGCGATCTATGTCGGCATCTGCCTCTACGCCTTCTATTACTTCTACATCGACTACGAGCAGATCGCGATCTATCGCCAGGGCTCCTATACGCGGCACGACTTCATCGTCGGCCTGCTCGTCTTTCTCCTGGTGATGGAGCTGGCGCGGCGCTGCCATCCCATCCTGTTCTGGGTGAATATCGTTCTCGTCGTCTACACGATGTACGGTTATCTCAGCCCGGTCGATTTCTTCTGGCATCCGGGCACGTCGTTCTACCGCGTCGTCACCTCGAGCACGGTCGAGCTGGCTACCGGCATATACGGCCTATACGCGCAGCTGGCGCTGACGGTTATCGCGGCGTTCTTGCTCCTGGCGGCGGCGGCGCGCGGCTTCGAGGCGCAGAGCGCGATGGTCCAGGTCATGCGGCGCCTCGCGGGGCGCTCGCGCCACACCATCCCGCAGACGGCTGTGCTCGCCTCCGTTTCGGTGGGCATGATCAGCGGCAGCGGCGCGGCCAACACGGCGGTGACCGGCAGCTTCACGATTCCGCTGATGAAGCGCTATGGCGTGCCCGCGGTGTTCGCCGGGGCGGTGGAGACGGCGGCGTCGATGGGTGGCCTCGTCATGCCGCCGCTGATGGCGGTCGCCGGCTTCCTGATGGCCGAGTTCATGGGCGTGCCCTATTGGGACGTTGTCTTGCGCGGCTTCGCAGTCGCCTTCGTCTACTTCGCTTCGCTCATTCTCGCCGTCCATCTGATCAGCGTCAGGCTGCTGCCGGGCGATCCGGTCGTCGTGCCGCCCGTCGCGGTTTACGATCAGGTGAAGACGGCGATCTTCTTCCTCGCCATCGCCTTCCTCATCGCGATGATGGGATGGTTCCGCTACGGCGCGCTCCGGGCGGCGCTGTTCACCGCGATCGTCCTGTTCTTCGCGCTGCTCGCCGCCTTCCTCGTCTTCAAGTTCATCCTGAGAGACGAGGCGGTCGCGAAGGAGACGCTGCTCGGCAACATCCGCACGACCGTCGAGACCCATGCCGAGATGGCGTCCTACCTGGTGCTGCTCATGGCGACGCTCGGCATCATGATCGGGCTTTTCACGGTGACGGGTTTCATCAACCGGATGGGTGCGATCCTTCTCCACCTCGGCGAATGGCACATCCTCGCTACCATCCTGATGGCGTGGGTTTTCGGCTGGCTGGCCGGCGCCGGCCTGCCGCCGACGGCAACCTACATCATCGTCGCCGTGATCGTCGTGCGTCCGCTGCAGCAGCTTGGCATCGATCCGTGGGTGGCGCATTTCTTCGCCTTCCTGCTCGCGATCTGGGGCGAGCTGTCGCCGCCGACCTCGCTGACGGCGGCCGTCGCCTCGCGAATAGCGGACGCCTCCTTCATGCGAACCATGTTCGAGGCGCTGAAAATCTGCATGCCGATCACCTTCATGTCGTTCGCAATCTTCGTGCGCGAGGACATGGTGGTGAATCCGGGCTGGGCGCAAATCCGCGACACGCTGCTCGTCACGATCGGCACCTGCGGAATAACCTTCGCCACGTTCGGACATTTCGTGGAGACCCGCGGAGCCAATGTCCTCCTGCGGGCAGCGTTGGCACTTGTCGCATTCGTGGTGATTCTCCATCCCAACGACAACTACGCCCTCCTTGCCTCCGCGGTCGTGTTGCCGGCGACGGCGTTGGGCGTGTGGCGCCACCGTGCCGTTGCCGCGCCGCGGCCGCAGATTCTGGAGCCCGCCGCGAAGCTGGCGGCCGAATGAGCGCCGCACAGCTGACCGGCCGCTGCAATTGCGGCGCGGTCACGTTTGTGGCGAACGGCCCGTTCCGGCCCGCGAAGGCCTGCCATTGCAAGAGCTGCCGCCGGCAGTCCGGGCACTATCTCGCCGCGACCGAAGTCGATCGCGCCGCGCTGACGGTGAGCGGCGAGGAGATGCTCACCTGGTTCGCGGCGAGCGATCACGCCCGCCGCGGCTTCTGCCGTGTCTGCGGCGCGCACCTCTTCTGGGAGCGGTATAGCTCCGGAAGAATCTCGATTCTGATGGGATGCCTCGACGAGCCGACCGGCCTCCATCTCGCCGATCACATCTACGTCGGCGAGAAGGGCGACTATTACGAGATTGCCGACGGGCTGCCGCAGGCGCTGGAACATGACAGGATGGCGCGCTAGGTGCGTCGGCTGACGCGGCGAGAAGACGGGGCAGCGGGAAATGACGATGGAGATTCCACGCGGTGACGAAGCCGGCGGCGACGGCGGCATCTATCGCTCTCATTCGGCGCTTCCGGGCAAGGGCGGCCTCGCCCGCATCGCCGCCGCGGCGCTGAATTCCGCATGCGGCCTTCGCGAAGGGCTGGTGACCGAAGCCGCGATCAAGCAGGAGATCGCACTTGCCGCGGTGCTGCTCCCGGCCTCGTTCGTGGTGGCGGCGAACGTCTGGGTGTGGCTCGCGCTGGTCGCAAGCGTGCTCTTCGTGCTCGTGGTGGAGTTCCTGAACACCGCGGTCGAACGCCTCTGCAACCACGTGACCCCCGAGCGCCACGAGGCGATCCGCGTGACCAAGGACCTCGCCTCGACCGGGGTCTTCTTCGCGCTTTGCCTGGCCGGGCTCGTCTGGCTGGTGGCGATCCTCGACCGCTTCGGGCTGATCGGCTGACCTAACGCGGATCGCATTGCCGCCCTCTGCGGCAGCGGCTACATCCGCCGCCATGACGGAAAACCCGCCCGCTGCGCTTTCCATCGCCATCGCGCAGCTCAACACGATCGTCGGCGACATCGCCGGCAACCTCGACAAGGCGCGTGAGGCCTGGGCCGAGGCGCACAGGATGAACGCCGATCTCCTGGTGCTGACGGAGCTGTTCTTGTCCGGCTATCCGCCGGAGGACCTGGTGCTCCGGCCAGCGGTGCAGATCGCCTGCCGCGAGGCCGCGGAGACGCTTGTCGCCGGAACGAAGGACGGCCCGGGAGTAGTCGTCGGCTGCCCGTGGGTCGACGACGGGCTGCGCAACTCCGTGCTGCTCATCGACGGCGGTAGGATCGTCGCCGTCCGCCACAAGGTGGAGCTTCCGAACTACGGAGTCTTCGACGAGCGGCGCGTGTTCAAGCCGGGGCCGCTGCCGGGGCCTGTCGATTTCCGCGGCGTCAGAATCGGGCTTCCGATCTGCGAGGACCTCTGGATCCCCGACGTGACGGAGACGCTGGCCGAGACCGGCGCCGAGCTTCTGATCGTGCCGAACGGCTCCCCCTATTGGCAGAACAAAGCGGAGGAGCGCGTACAGGTTGCGCTCGCCCGCATCGTGGAAACCGGGCTGCCGATCATCTACGCCAACCAACTCTGCGGCCAGGACGAGCTGGTGTTCGACGGCGGTTCGTTCGGCCTGCACGGCGACCGCACGCTCGCCTTCCAGATGCCGCAGTTCGAGACGGGTGTAGCGCTCACGCGCTGGGAGCGCGGGGAGGGCGGCTGGCGCTGCGTCGAGGGACCGAAGGCGAGCCTGCCCCGGCTCGAAGAGGCGAATTGGCGCGCCTGCGTGCTCGGCCTCTGCGACTACGTCGACAAGAACGGCTTTGGGGGCGTCGTCCTCGGGCTTTCGGGAGGCATCGATTCCGCCGTGTGCGCGGCGATGGCGGTCGATGCGCTGGGAGTTGAGCGCGTGCGCTGCGTGATGCTTCCCTACCGCTACACCGCGGAAGCAAGCCTCGCCGACGCGGCCGAATGCGCGCGACGCCTAGGCGTCCAACACGACGTACTGCCGATCGAGCCGGCGGTCGAAGGATTCTCGGAAATCCTCGAGCCGGTCTTCGCCAACCTGCCGCGCGACGTGACCGAGGAGAACATCCAGTCGCGCACGCGCGGCGTGGTGCTGATGGCGCTCTCCAACAAGCTCGGCCTGATGCTGATCACCACCGGCAACAAGTCCGAGGTGTCGGTCGGCTATGCCACGCTCTACGGCGACATGAACGGCGGCTTCAACCCGATCAAGGATCTCTACAAGACGGAGGTCTACCGGCTGGCGCGCTACCGCAACGGCGAGCGGCCGCTGGGCTGCCTCGGGCCGGATGGGGAAGTGATCCCACAAAGCATCATCGACAAGGCGCCGACAGCGGAGCTGCGCGAAAACCAGAAGGACCAGGATTCGCTCCCGCCCTACGATGTGCTCGATGCGATCCTCGAATGCCTGGTGGAAAAGGAGATGCTGGTGAAGGACATTGTCGCGCTCGGCTACGACCGCGCCACGGTGAAGAAGGTCGAAAGCCTGCTCTACGTCGCCGAATACAAGCGCAGGCAGGCTGCTCCCGGCGCCAAGATCACCATGAAGAATTTCGGGCGCGACCGCCGCTACCCGATCACCAACCGGTTCCGGGACAGAAGCTAGGTACCTTTAGGCGGCTGATGATGCAGCAACAGAATCGCGATTGCGCCCATTGCGAACGCAATAGGTATCAGCGCAAAGGCATAAATTTGGATAAAAGTCATTCGTCTAAATCATCTAAGAGCCTCAGTGAGGCTCGATATAGCAGATATCCAGCGATCAGAAAACCCGCGCTCCCGCCAATCAGGAGCAGTGACGGCACCTGGGTCACGCCGAACAGCGCTGCGACGACAGGTCCAAAGACACCGATGCTCACGAGGTTTAGACCGAGCTTGTTCGCGGTATCTGCGCGCATACGGATTTTGGCCTTTTCAGACTCAGTCATTTTCCGATGCCGCTTGATGTCGCTTCGCAGAAATCGAAGCTTTGAGTCGCTGGCGCCTCAATCGCCATTGAATATCTTGTCGCCGCGCTCATCGATGATCTGCTTGCCCTTGGTGACCGCGAAGGAAGCGGCCTCATCGGCGCTCGCGTGCCGTTCGGCGCGGATGAATCGATGCGCCTTCGCGCCGCCCGGAAAATCCTTCTCGATCACGCCGGCAGTCTGATACTGGCCGCCGTCGGCGTAGGGTTCTGGGCGGATGCGGTAGCCGTTGTATTCGACGGCGTCGCGCGTCGCGCCGCCGCCTCCGCCGCCGAAAAGGCGCTTCAGGATGCCCATCTAAGCTGCGGTTCCTGTTCCGTCCCCGACCTCGCGAAGGTTGGCACATCCCCACAAGGGCTGTCCATCCGCGGCGTCTGCCGCATTTTCACAGCCGCGCGGTGATGTTCCGCTCAGCGCCATGCATTAATGTGTCTCCAACCGACTTCGGGGTGAATCGCATGGCGGACCTTGGCCAACGCGTAGAGCGTCAGCAGAAAACGATCGGGCCGGCGCTGGTTCTGGCCGTGCTTCTCGGGCTTGCCGGCTTACCGCTGGCGGCATGGCTCGACCTCCGCGAACTGTCGGAGCGCCTGGTGCGCAACCAGGCCGGCGAGATCGGCCGGATCATCGACGACATGCGCGGCTTCTACGCGAGCGACGTCGTCGGGCGCGTGCTCGCTGCCGCGGATCGGGTCACCACATCGCACAACTATCTCAATACGAACGGCGCGATCCCGATCCCCGCGACACTTTCGATCGAGCTCGGCAAGCGCATCAGCGCGCACGACGGGTCGGTGAAGTACAATTTCATCTCCGATCTTCCCTTCAAGGGGAGGGAACCGCACCAGCTCGATGCCTTCGAGAGGAGTGCGTTGGCGGCGCTCCGCGCTGACCCGAAGCAGCTCGTGAGCCAGGTGACCGGGTCGCCGCTCGAACGGTCGGTGCGCACCGCTTCGCCGGTTTTGATGGGCGAGGTGTGCGTCGGCTGCCACAACAGCCACCCCGACAGCCCGAAGACCGATTGGAAGGTCGGTGACGTCCGCGGAATCCAGGAGATCACTGTCAAGCAGCCCCTCGCCGCCAACATGTTCTCCTTCAAGTATCTGCTCGCCTACCTTGTTCTGGCGGGCGCGGGCGGCCTCGCCTTCATCTTCCTGCAATGGCGTCAGTCGAAGCTGATCCAGGGCATGAACCGCGAACTCGCCGAAGCGAACGACTTCCTCGCGTCGGTCTCGATGAAGATCGCAAAATACCTGTCGCCGCAGATCTACAAGAGCATCTTCAGCGGCCAGAAGGACGTGACCATCGCGACGGAGCGCAAGAAGCTCACGATCTTCTTCTCCGATATCAAGGATTTCACCGCCATCTCCGAGCGGCTCCAGCCGGAGGATCTGACCGCGCTGCTGAACGAGTATTTCACCGAGATGTCGAACATCGCGCACCAGCACGGGGCGACCGTCGACAAGTTCATCGGCGACGCCATCCTCGCCTTCTTCGGCGACCCCGAAACCAAGGGCGTGAAGGAGGATGCGCGGGCGTGCCTTGCGATGGCGATGGATATGCAGCGCCGGCTGGAGCGGCTCAACTCCGAATGGAGGCAGCGCGGCATCGAGCACCCATTCCGGGCCCGGATGGGGATCAACACCGGCTATTGCAACGTCGGGAATTTCGGCAGCGAGGATCGCATGGACTACACGATCATCGGCGCCGAGGCGAACCTCGCCGCGCGGC
Organism: Propylenella sp.; assembly: GCA_050728815.1. Taxonomy (GTDB): domain Bacteria; phylum Pseudomonadota; class Alphaproteobacteria; order Rhizobiales; family Afifellaceae; genus DASWJZ01. The sequence goes on along the minus strand of JBOHKB010000076.1, from coordinate 4,053 downwards.
TGCAGTCGATCGCCGAGCCCGGGGGCATCTGCCTCTCCTACGAAACGTTCGCGCTGGTGCGCGATATCGTGCGCGCGCGGCCGCTGCCTCCGATCGAGATGAAGGGGATAAGCCGCGAGGTCGTGCCCTATTCGGTCGAAGGGCTGCTCGGAGAGTCCTCGCAGAGGAGCCAGGTGTTTTACGAGCACGCGACGGGAATGGATATCTTTCTGGACCTCGACGCCATCGACGAAGAGACGGCCGAGCGCGCGCGGACGCGGCTCTCGGAGGCCCTGCGGGCGCTCGGGCGAAGGCCGGCAGGTGGAATGCCCGCGCCGCAGGGGGGATAGCAGGAAAGGCGCTCGAATTCGTCAGGCCGCGACGCGACGCCTTGCGACGCAGCCGGCGTGCTCTTTCAGCACGCGCGCCGTCGACGGAGGGTTGGCCGCGAGCTTCGCCGCCGGCCGGATCGGCCGCCGCTCCAGGTTGCCGCCGCAGTTCGGGCAGATGCCGTGAAAAACATTCTCGGCGCAGTGTGCGCAGAACGTGCACTCGAAGGTGCAGATCATGGCGTCGCCGGCGTCTGGCGGCAGATCGCGGTCGCAGCATTCGCAATTCGGTCTCAGCTGAAGCATTCGTCCCTCCGATAGTTCCCACGCAACCTACCCCTCCCCCCAGCCCCTCCCCACAAGGGGAGGGAGTCAACCCACTGCCTCCTCGATCGCCTCCATGTCGTCGTCGGAGAGCCCGAAATGATGGCCGATCTCGTGGATGAGCACGTGCGTGACGATGGCGCCGAGGGTCTCCTCGTGCTCGGCCTAATAGTCGAGGATGGGGCGGCGATAGAGCCAGATGCGGTTGGGCAGCTCGCCGGTGGCGGGGACGGCGGAGGCGTGCGCCATGCCGACGCCCTCGAAGAGGCCGAGTATGTCGAACGGAGATTCCGCCTCGAGTTCCTCCACGACGTCGTCGTCGGGAAATTCCGCGATGGCGAAACGCACCTCGCCCGCGAGCTGACGAAACGCTTCCGGGAGCGCAGCGAAAGCGTCGCGTGCCAGCGCCTCGAAATCCTCGAGCGTCGGCGCCTGGCGCGCGCTCCAGCTCCTCTTTTGGGCGGTCTTCATGACCGAGGGATAGCCCGGACTCCGCGGAATTGGGAAGCGCCAGCGCGGGCCTCAGCCACAGACGCGCCAATTTGCGACAAATCCCTGACGAAATCGCGGCTCACCGGCGATTGATCGACTGAGAACGGCGCCGGCGCAACCGATGCCATGGCTCGGCGTTCTGCGGACAAGGCCGGGGGCGTCGAGCGTCTGCTCGCGTCCAAGATCGTTAGCCGACACGGGCGGCGCGTAGAACAAGGAACAGAGCGATCATGAAGACGATCCTCGCACTTGTGGCGGCGGCGTCGACCACGCTTGCCAGCGCCTCGCTCGCCAATGCCCAGGAATGCCTGAACGGCTGGCGCGAGCTGGGCAACCAGGTCATCGTCAAATGCGACGAGGGCCTCGCTCCGCAGGCGGGCTTCCTGTCGGGCCAGGGACTTGGCTCGGAGGAGGAATTCGTGCCCGAGGCAAGCGCAGCGGCCGCGCCGCTCCCGGAAGAGCCGCTGTACACCGGCTCGATCTCGAGCGCAGCCGAGCCGCAAATCTCCCCGCCACCGCCGCAGATCGCGGCCACGCTGCAGGTCGAGGGCCCGTGGGCCTGCGAGTCCGGAAAGTACTGGATGCTTGAGTCGGAAGGCTCGTCGCGCCCGATGATGTGCTGACCGGCGGCGCCGCTGAGGCTGACCGAAGGTCGAACGAAATGGCCCGGCGATGCCCGGGCCATTTCACATTTCAATCGGCGAGATACGTCGCGGCGAGCCAGGAAAGAAGGAAGACGGCGAGGAGCACCGCTAGCCCGCGGCCGATGCGCCGACCCCAGAGTTCCGCCGGGTCTTCCGGCGGCGCGTCGGCGGCGGAAAAATGCGCCCGCGCCTTCCTCGCCACGCGCGTCATCGCGGAGGAGCCGAGAAAAGCGGTTTCGCCGCGCAGGTGTTCAAGCTCGCGGCGGGCTTCCTCGGCGGTGTTCGCGTGACGGTCCTCGGCCAACGATCAGCCGCCTAACGCCACTCGCGGATGTCGACGAAGTGCCCGGCGATCGCCGCCGCTGCCGCCATCGCCGGCGAAACGAGGTGGGTGCGGCCCTTGTAGCCCTGGCGGCCCTCGAAATTGCGGTTCGAGGTCGAGGCGCAGCGCTCCTCCGGCGCAAGCTTGTCGGCGTTCATGGCGAGGCACATCGAGCAGCCCGGCTCGCGCCAGTCGAATCCGGCGGCGCGAAAAACCTTGTCGAGACCTTCCGCCTCGGCCTGCTCCTTCACGAGGCCGGACCCTGGCACGATCCAGGCCGAAAGGTTCTCGTTGATGTGGCGGCCTTCGACGATCTTCGCCGCGGCGCGGAGGTCCTCGATGCGGCCGTTGGTGCACGAGCCGATGAAGACGCGGTCGAGCTTGATGTCGGTGATCTTCGTGCCGGGTTTCAGCCCCATGTACTGCAGCGCCCGCCATTTCGAGGCGCGGCGCGTCTCGTCGGCGATCTGATCCGGGTCGGGCACGGAGCCGGTCACCGCGACCACGTCCTCAGGCGAAGAACCCCAGGTGACGACCGGCGGCAGATTTGCGCCGTCGAGCCTGACCTCGCTGTCGAACGCCGCGTGCGGGTCGCTCGGCAGCGTCTCCCAATAGGCGCGCGCCATGTCCCATGCCTTGCCCCTCGGCGCGCGCGGGCGGTCCTTGATGTAGGCGTAGGTGGTCTCGTCGGGCGCCACCATGCCGGCGCGCGCGCCGCCTTCGATCGACATGTTGCAGACCGTCATCCGCCCTTCCATCGAAAGCGAGCGGATCACGTCGCCGGCATACTCGATGACATGGCCGGTGCCGCCGGCGGTGCCGATCTCGCCGATGATCGAGAGGATCACGTCCTTCGCGGTCACGCCGTCCGGCAGCTTGCCGTCGACAGACACGCGCATGTTCTTGGCCTTCTTCTGGATCAGCGTCTGCGTCGCGAGCACGTGCTCGACCTCCGACGTGCCGATGCCGTGCGCGAGCGCGCCGAAAGCGCCATGCGTCGAGGTATGGCTGTCGCCGCAGACGATGGTCATGCCCGGCAGCGTGAAGCCTTGCTCGGGGCCGATGATGTGGACGATGCCCTGCCGGCGGTCGAGCTCGGAATAGTATTCGATGCCGAAATCGGCGGCGTTCTTCGCGAGCGTATCGACCTGCAGCTTCGATTCCGGATCGTCGATGCCGCGGCGGCGGTCGGTCGTCGGCACGTTGTGATCGACGACGGCGAGCGTCTTCTCCGGTGCGCGCACCCTGCGCCGCTCGACGCGCAGGCCCTCGAACGCCTGCGGGCTCGTCACCTCGTGCACGAGATGGCGGTCGACATAGAGGAGGCACGTGCCGTCCGGCCGCTCGTCGACCACGTGGTCGTCCCAGATCTTGTCGTAAAGGGTTTTCGGTTTCATCGGTTCTCTCGAATGGCTCGTTGCTTCTCTGTCGCGAATGGCGGCGCGGGCCGCCGGATCAGCGACCAACGAGCGAGCCGTCGGAGGCGAAGAGCCGCGCGAAGAAGCGCCAGGGCAGCCGCGCGTGGTCGCCGATCGCGGCGAAAGCCATCGTCGAATGCGCCTTTATGCCGTTCGGAGAGCGTCCGAGCCGGCTTCCTGCCGCAGGTTTAGCCATTTGGGCGTATATAACAGTGCCGGCCGGGCGTCTCAACGATGGAGCGGCGAGCTAGGTTCACTCAAATCCTCGGGCTCGATGGGCAGCGCCGCCGGCGAAGTACTGCAACTTTCGGGAGGAGCGTACCTCACCCTTATTATTCGAGATGTGCCAGGCAGTTGGTAATGGCTCGTGAGATGGCTCCACCATCCGCAGGGGAGGCGAACAATCACAGTCTGGTTATCTGCCCAATGATAAATGAGGTCTTCATCGTCCTCGGCGGCGACCAGCACCGGCTCGCCGCTTCTGGGGTCAGATCCCGTGGGTGAAAGCGTAATCCCGTAGTACACGCCGGCGCCCAAGCCCGGAG
>JBOHKB010000075.1:0-2221 GCA_050728815.1 Propylenella sp. | reverse complement strand
GAGTGGAAGCAGGCGTGCTCGTGGCTGGCACGAACGGCATCGTCATCAACGCCGCAGCCGGCGACAGGGTGATCCTTGAAGGGCTCGACATCGAGGGGTTGGGGACCGGCCTGAATGGCGTTCAAATCCTCGCCGGAGGAATGGTCGAGATTATTCGCTGCTCGATCCGGCGCTTTACCGGCAACGGCGTGAACCTGGTGAGCAGCACCGCCAGCGCGCGCGCCATCATCAAAGATTCGTTCATCGCCTTCAACAACGGAGGCGTCAACGTGCAAGGCAATGGCGTCGGCAACATCGGGAGCATCCTCAGTACCCAGATCGACGCCAATACGAGCTTCGCAGTTCAGGCCAACGGCGTCGGTAACATAGTTGCCGCCGCGAACAGCGTTCTCAACGCAAGCCCGACGGCGATAAGCTTGCTGAATGGCGCGACCGCGGTCTCCTTTGGGCCGAGCAATGTCGTTTCGGGCGCCGGTAACTTCACCGCGACGAATCCCTTCAAGTAGTCGCGCTCGCGCACAGAACTTGCACGAGGCTTGCCCCGTTAGGACACGAACGAGAGCCGCCCGGGCTTGGAATTTGTCGCTTCGCCAAGCACGCATTACGGAATCGCCGCGGGAGTCTTCGCGCTCGAGCGAGACCGCGGCAATGCGCTCGACCGGAGCGTATCGGCACCGCCTGATCGTTCCCGACATGCCCGCACCCACCGAATACCTGCCGCTGCTGGAGGAAATCGCCCAAAACGGCTGGTACTCGAATTTCGGGCCGTTAGCCCAGCGACTGGAAGCTGGTTTGCTGGAGATGACGGGGGCGCCCGAAGAGACGTGCGTCACCTGCTGCAATGCGACCGCGGGGCTGTCGGCCGCCCTGCTGGCGACCGACCGGACCAGGCAGGTTCTGCTGCCAGCTTTCACTTTTCCAGCTTCGCTCGGAGCGGTGCGAGCGGCGGGGATGATCCCTGTCGCTGTGGATGTCGATCCGGACGGGTGGACGTTGGCCCCCGACCTGTTGGGCCGAGCCTTGGCGGGTACCGGTGCCGGCTTGGTCATGCTCGTCGCCCCGTTCGGCATGAGCAGAGACTGGGATGCTGAGCTGGAAGTCTGCCGGAAGCATGGCGCTGCCGTGGTCATCGACAACGCCTCAGGTCTCGGCGGTCCGCGCCCGGCAAAGCCACGCGGCGAGGATGTCTTCGAAGTCTTCTCAATGCATGCGACGAAGCCGTTTGCGGTGGGCGAAGGCGGTGCAGTCTTTGCCCACCGCTTGCACGACGCCGCCCTCCGATCCGCGCTCAATTTTGCGCTGAAATCCCACGCCGAGCCCAGAGGCCCGGCTTGGGGCTTTAACGGCAAGATGTCGGAGTTTCACGCGGCCGTTGGCATCGCGCAATTGAGGCGCATCGGGAATATCGTTGAACGACGCCGGGCTATGGCCGCTGCCTATCGGGATCGATTGGCGCGCTATCCTGAAGTTGGTCATCCCCAAGACGTCGGTTGTGCGCCATGGCAATTCTTCCCGATATTGCTTCCGAGCCGGATGGCGGCCGAACTCTTCATCGAAACCGCGGCGGCGGCCGGCATTGAGATCCGCGGCTATTACAGGCCCAGCCTCTCACACTGGCCCAGGACCCAGTGCTTCGACGCGTGTCCGGTCGCCGAGGACCTGGCGGACCGGATGTGTGTCCTGCCCGTGCGCTCCGCCGCGGATGATAGCGCGGTCGGTGAAATCGTCGACCTTGTGCTCGATGCGCTTGGCCGAACTCTGAGCGCGCATTGACGCCCCGAACTGCCCCGACGCGACAAGAGAGCCGAATTCAGAATTCCCATATCGCCGACGCAGAAGTTCTTCTCGCTCGCGCGGTTCTACAATTTTGCCCTGCGTCGTCTGTGCGGCCCGCACTACCGCGACGCCAGGCTGCTGATCGTCGTCGGCGATCATTGCGATCTGGACGCCGTGCGCCGCGAAAACCGATGGAGCGAGAACTACAACATCGACTGGGAGCGCGTTCCGGACGAGATATTCGCCGAATTCGGATGGCCCGGCACCGCCAACTGGCGGCTGAATATTCCCGCCGACAATGCCGATGTCATCGTTCTTTCTTGGCCGTGTCAAAACGCCTAGGGACTGAGGTGGATGAGTGGACGGGAGCGCAGAATCCACGTCAGTTCTTTGTCGCCACCCATGTGGCTGTTGATGGGCTCAGCGGCCCGCGGGAGGCACCCCC
>JBOHKB010000074.1:0-4197 GCA_050728815.1 Propylenella sp. | reverse complement strand
CGCGGTCGGAGGAAGGGATATCCTTCGACAATCTCGTGCTCTCCAACGACCGCATGAGCGCGGAGGTGAACGGCGCGTTCGCGGAGCCGAACCTCGACCTGACGGTTGGCGCCGATGTCGCCGACCTTTCGCTTGTGACGGAGCGGGCGGCGGGGAGGGCGCACGTCGCCGCCAAGCTCGCCGGCACCACGGTTGCGCCGCGCATCGAGGCCGAAGCCACGGGCGAGGAGGTGGTGCTGATGGGCATTCCCCTCGCCGATGCGCGGGCGCGGTTTTCGGGTGTGGTCGCCGGGCCGGAGACGGCGGGCGATGCGGAACTGAGCGGCACGCTCGGCGGCGCGCCGGTCGTGGGCGCGGCGCGGCTTTCCGCGGCGGAAGGCGGCGCGCGCCGGCTGGAGGGCCTTTCCTTCGCGGTGGGAGAGAGCCGGATGTCCGGCGACCTGATGATCGGCGCGGACGGCTTTCTCTCCGGGAATGTCGCCGTCGTTTCGCCCGACCTCTCCAAGGTCGCGCCCCTCTTCCTGGTCGAAGCGAGCGGGATGCTCCGCGGAGAGGTCGCGCTTGCCGTCGAGAACGGTGAGCAGTCGGCGCACTTCGCCGCTACCGCGACCGATCTCGTCTACGAGAACGTCGCTCTCGACACCGCCGAGATCGACGGCCGGGCGCGCGATCTTTTCGGAGCGCCGCAGCTCGAAGGGAATTTCGCACTCCGCAACCTGCGGGCCGGCGGGCTCGCGATCGTCTCCGCCACCGGCACGGCCGAGCGCCGCGGCGCCGCGACGGCGATCGCCGCCGAGGCCGAACTTGCCGACGGCCGCGCCGCCCTCGTCGCGAGCCTGGAACCGCGGGGCGAGGGGTTTGCGGTTGGCATGTCGCGCTTCTCTTTTACGCGCGGCGGGATCGATCTGGCGCTCGCCTCGCCGACGGCGATCGTCGTCGCCGACGGAACCGCCGCGTTCAACAATGCAAGGCTGAACGCGGGCGGAGGAGCCGCCGCGATCTCCGGCCGCGCCGGGGAAACCCTCGACCTGACCGTGGAGCTTGCCGGCGTTCCCGCGGCGCTCGCCAACACCTTCTCGCCCGGGCTCGGCGCCGAGGGAACAGTCGCCGGCACTGTCACGCTGAGCGGCGCTGCCTCCGATCCGCGCGCGCATTTCGAGCTGAGCGTCGCCAGCGCGTCCGTCCTCGCGTCGCGAAATACCGGCCTCGGTCCGCTCAACGTCTCGGCTGAGGGCGACCTCGCCGAGAAGCGCGTGACGCTCGCGGGCCGGATCGCCGGCGCGGACGGACTCGCAGTCAACGTGAACGGCGCGGTCGGCACGGCAGAAGGCGCGCCGCTCGATCTCACGATCGCCGGATCGGTGCCGCTCTCGCTCGGGAACCGGGAGCTTGCCGCGCGCGGCGCGGCGCTTCGAGGCGCGCTCGACGTGGATATCAAGGTTTCAGGCACGGCGGCAGCGCCGCAATTCGCCGGCCGCGCGGCGTCGGAAGGAGGCGGCTTCGTCGATCCGCAGAGCGGCATCGTGCTCTCAAACCTGTCACTCGCCGCGTCCGTCTCCAACAACCGACTGGTGATCGATCGCTTGAATGCGCGGAGCGGCGAGGGGAACGTCGCGGCGGAAGGCTCGCTCGGGCTCGACCCGAACGCCGGACTGCCGGTGGACATGCGCGTCAACGTCCGCGGCGCGCGCTATGTAGACGGCACGCTGATCGCCGCGACCTTCGACGCCGAGCTGACGCTTTCTGGCTCCCTGACCGGCAGCCCGACGCTGCAAGGGAGTGTGACGCTCAAGCGGACCGAGATTACCGTGCCGGAGCGCCTGCCGGGCGATTCCGTCGCGGTCGCGGTCGAGCATGTCGTGCCGCCGCCGCCGGTCGAGCGCACGCTCGCCATCGTGCGCGAGCGCGAGAACGGCAGGGCGGAGGGCGGCGGCGGTCCGAGCGGGATCACGCTCGACGTCGCCGTTAGCGCGCCGCGCCAGATTTTTGTGCGCGGCCGTGGGTTGGATGCGGAGCTAGGTGGGGACCTGCGCCTTATCGGCCCGGTCTCCTCCGTCGGCGCGTCGGGCTCGTTCGAGCTGATCCGCGGCCGTCTCGACATCCTGACGCAACGCATAACGCTCGACCGCGGCATCCTGACCTTCACCGGCGATCTCGACCCGATCCTCGACTTCATCGGCACGACGCGGAGCGGCGACGTGACGGTGACGGTGGCGATCTCGGGCCGCGCCTCCGATCCGGAGATCACCTTCACGTCGGTCCCCGACCTGCCGCAGGACGAGATCCTGGCGCAGCTCATCTTCGGGAAGGGGATCGGCGAGCTGTCGCCGCTGCAGATCGCGCGGCTCGGCGCCGCCGCGTCGGAACTCGCGGGCGGGGGCGGCGGCGCGCTGAGCCGGCTCCGCGCCAGCACCGGCCTCGACGATCTCGACATCGTCGTCGACGAGGAAGGCCAGGCGGCGCTCGCCGCCGGGCGCTATGTCAGCGAGAACGTCTATGTCGGCGTGCAGCAGGGCACCACGGCGGAAAAGAGCCGCGTCACCATCGACCTCGACATCACCAAGGGCGTAAAGGCGCGCGCCGGCTATTCGGTCGAGGGCGAGTCGAGCCTCGGGATCTTCTTCGAGAAGGAGTACTGAGAGAGAGAGGAGAGCTCTCCCGTCACGGCCCTCCACTCTGTCGTCATTGCCGGGCTTGACCCGGCAATCCACTCCGTGGCGCGTGTGTCAGGTGGAACCGTTCTGGAATGGATGCCACGGTCAAGCCGTGGCATGACGACATGGGACGGGGTCGCGCCTACTCCAAAAATATCGTGCTCGCCGCCGAGGCACCGGTGGCGTCGATCACAAGAACATCGGCGAAGCCGGGACCATCCGGCTGATATGAAAGCGCGCCGCCGAACGATGCGGTGCCGACCGGCGCGCCGTTCACGAACCAGGTATAGGGCGGAACGCCGTCGCGCACTTTCAGCACCAGCGGCAGCGCGTCGCCATAGCGGATGCCGAGGTCGACGCGCACGCCCCTCGGCGGATAGGCGATCTCCGGCGGCGGGGCCGCCGCCACGCGCGGCGCGTTCGGCGAGCGGAAGCGGCGGAGCGGCTGCGGCAGCGTCGCGGCGTTCGCGTCGAGGATGCCCGGCGGCGCGGCGCGGAGCGGCGCGGTGGGCCCGAGCCTAGCGAAGGCATCGAGCAGGATCGGCGCGGCGGCGTCGACGCCGACGAGCCCTGCCACGGGCGCATTGTCGGGCCGGCCGACCCATATGCCGATCACGCGCCGTCCGTCGAAGCCGATAGCCCAGGCATCGCGATAGCCGTAGGAAGTGCCGGTCTTGAAGGCGATTGCTCCCGGCGCGACGTGGTGCGGGCCGGCGGCGCCGGCAAGGATCGAGCCGACGTACCAGGCGGCGCGCTCGTCGAGCACGCGCCGCGGTCTTTCCAGGTTGAGCGGACGGTCGGCGTCGAGCGAGAGCCGCACAGCCTGCCCGCCATTCGCGATCGCCGCGTGGATTGCGACGAGGTCGGTCAGTGTGACGCCGACGCCGCCGAGGCCGACGGCGAGACCGGGCGGCGAGATGTCTGGGAGGGCGGGAGAAGCTCCCGCGCGCCGCATGCGCGCCACCAGCCGCGCTGGGCCGACCGCTTCGAGAAGTTCTATCGCCGGCACGTTCAGCGACAGTTGCAGCGCGCGCCGCGCGCTGACCGTGCCGTGGAATTCTCTGTCGAAATTTTCGGGCGCATAGCCTGCGAAATCGACTGGCTTGTCCTCGATCAGCGTTTCCGGATGGGCGATGCCGAGCTCGAAGGCGATGCCGTAGATCAGCGGCTTCAGCGTCGAGCCGGGCGAGCGGACGGCGCGCGTCATGTCGACAAAACCGTCGCGTTCGGCGTCGAACAGGTCCGACGAGCCGACGGATGCGAGGATTTCGCCGGTCTTGTGGTCGGCGACAAGAACGGCGACGGACACGAAGCCGGGGATCGCAGCCGCGCGCTCGGCCGCGAGCGATTCCAGCCGGCGCTGCATGCCGGCGTCGATGGTCAAGCGATGCGCGGGCTTCTCCGGCGCTTCCGCCGCGAGGCGTGCCGTCGCGTGCGCGGCGAGCATGGGGAAGGGGCGACGGCGGTCGGGCGCTGCTTCCGATTGCGCCGCCGCGACATCCTCGGCGGTGAGCACGCCCGCTTCGCCAGCGCGCGCGAGCAC
>JBOHKB010000073.1:0-3435 GCA_050728815.1 Propylenella sp. | reverse complement strand
AAGTTCCTGAGGTCGAAGTCGCCCTCAAGCGCATAGACAATCAGAAGCTTGCTGCCCGGCTTGAACTCGCCGAGGAGCGTGGGCTCGCCCTCGGGCGCGCAGCCGGTCTCCTCGAAGAACTCGCGCTTCGCCGCGGCGAGCGGATCCTCGTCCGCTTCATAGAGGCCTTTCGGGATCGACCATGCCCCGGAATCCTTCTTCGCCCAGAACGGACCGCCGGGATGGACGAGCAGCACCTCGGGGCCGGAGGCTGCGAGGCGGTACATCAGGATGCCGGCGCTTCGCTGGGGCATCGAACGATTCGCCGCCTACGATGGCGCTACAGCCAGCCGTGCGCGCGGAAGCGCCAGAAGAGCGTCGCGCAGATCGCGGCGATCGCCCCGAGCACGAGGAAGTATGCGCCGCGCACCTCAAGCTCGGGCATGAACTCGAAGTTCATCCCATAGACGCCCGCGACGGCGGTCGGCACCGCAAGGATCGCGGCCCAAGCCGCGAGGCGACGCGTGATGTCCGCCTGCTGCGACTGGCCGGCCATCAGGCTCGCCTCGAAGGCGAAGGCCAAAACTTCGCGGAGCGAATCGATCTCCTCCTGGATGCGGTGGACATGGTCGGTCACGTCGCGGAACAGCGGCTGCATTGCGGCGTCGATCCGCAGCGCCTCCGCGTGCTCCAGCCGCCGGCAGACCTCGATCAGCGGCACGGCCGCGTTCCTCAGACGGAGGAGATCGCGCCGCAGCATATAGAGCCGCTCGATCGTCGCCTGCGGGAGGGCGGCGGAGAACACCTTGTCCTCGATATCGTCGATCTCGGCGTGGGCCGCCTCGATCACCGGCATGTAATTGTCCACGATGAAATCGAGGATGGCGTAGAGGATGTAGTCCTCGCCGTTCGCCAGCACGATCGGACAGGCTTCGCAGCGCTGGCGCACCGCCTTGTAGGACGTCGACGCGCCGTGGCGGACGGAGACGACGTAGCCGCGGCCGACGAAGATGTGCGTTTCGCCGAAGGCGACGCGGCCGTCGATGAGCTGCGCGGTGCGGGCGACGATGAAGAGCGCGTCGCCGTATTGCTCGAGCTTCGGCCGCTGGTGCGGCCGACCGGCATCCTCGATCGCAAGCTCGTGCAGGCCGAATTCCCTCTGGACACGCCGGAGGAGCTCCGGGGACGGTTCGTAAAGGCCGATCCAGACGACATGGCCGGGCTTTTTCGCCCACTCGCCCGCTTCCTCGATCCGCGTGTTGCAGACGCGCCGGCCGCCGGCATAGACGCCGGCGGCGATCACGCCCGGCTCGGTCTCCGCGGCGGGTGGCGGCGCGGGGGGCGCGGCAACGGGGCTCACTAGCTCGACGGGCATTTCGTGTTCCTCGCGGCGCGAGAGCAGCGGACCTTAGCGCGCCGTTCTTAGCACGGCGATAACGCGCTCCGGGCGTTCCGGAGGCACGCCTCATCGTTCTCGCGGCCGTCCGACCCGAGGTTCTGTCCCTTCGAGGCTTCGCTTCGCGAAGCGCCTCAGGCAAGCCTGCCTCCTCGTCCTGAGGAGGGAGCGGGGCGCCGAAAGAGTGCCTCGCATAGTAGTGACTGGCGCCCTTCAGGCGCCCCGCGCGGCGGTTACGGCCCTCGACTCGTCCTCGTCTTCCGTTCGTTCGAGGGCGGCTTGCGCCGCCGCCTCACGACCATACAGCCGACAACATCCGGCAGAGCGCTCGTAGTGGCGCTCGGGGGACCCTTCCGAAGACCGCCGGGCCGAAAACCTCCGGGGCTTTCGTCGCGGCGCCGCCCGCCCTTCCCGAAACACGCCGGTCGCGATCCGGTCCCTCCGTGAAGAGCGGCGAGGGATGATACGACGGGTTGAGGGCAGGGGGATAAGTTTGGGATTGGGGAGGGGGGATTGGGGTTGCCCGTGATTGAAGTTTACCGTGTAACGTAGTATGTCTTTGCCATGATCCGGTCATGGCGCAACGCCGCGACCCGTAAGGTTTGGGAGGGCGAGGAGCCACGCGAGTTTCGTGGACTCGATTACGAAGCCGCCGTCGATCTGCTCGCCGCTCTGAACGTTGCGAAGGCGCTCACCGATCTCAGTCCTCTGAGGAGCGTAGGGCTACACAAACTCAAGGGAGTCCGCCGGAAACAATGGGCAATGACCGTCAATGACCGGTGGCGCATCTGCTTCGAGCTCCGGAAGGGCGATGCTTTCGATGTGGAGATCGTCGATTATCATAGGGGATGACTATGACACCTGCCGTCCATCCAGGCCGCCTGCTCAGGCGTGAAATCACTGCAAGAGGCCTCAGCGCCAACCGGCTGGCGCTCGACCTCGGCGTGCCGTCCGGCCGCATCACCGATATCCTGAACGAACGCCGCTCTATCAGCGCCGACACTGCGCTCCGGCTCAGCCGCTATTTCGGCAACAGTGCGCAGTTCTGGCTCGACCTGCAGAGCCAATACGACATCGCGGTCGTCGAGCGGGAGCGCGGGGAAGAGATCGCGAAGCGGGTGAGGCCGGCCGACGCGGCGTAGCGCCTGCGGCGCGCTCGCGGGACAGCGCGGATTACCGTCATCGTTTCGGCCAGCTGTTAGCGCAGGAATCGCGCCACAACGAGAGCCGGAGGAGGGTCGCCATGAGATGGGGCGCGATTGGAGTGGCCGCCGCGCTCGTGGCCGCGTGGCTCTCGGCGAGCGCCACGGCCGCCGCGCAGGAGACGGGGCAGTGGACCGCCGGCGCGCCCATGCCCTCGGCGCGGAGCGAGGTGGCGGCCGCGGAGTTCGACGGAAAAATCTATGTTGTGGGCGGCTTCGGCGCCGCGCCGGCGGAAATCGAGATTTACGATCCGGCCGAGGACAGCTGGAGCCGCGGCGCAGCCATCCCGCGGCCGGTGCATCATCCGGCGGCGGTCGGTTTTGGCGGCAAGCTCCTTGTCTTCGGCGGCTATGCCGGGGGCTGGACGCCGACCGATGCCGTGCAGGAATACGACCCGGCGACCGACAGCTGGCGCGCGCTCGCGCAGATGCCGACCCCGCGCGGTGCGCTCGCCGCCGTGGTTCTCGGCGAGCGAGTCCACCTGGTCGGCGGCTCAGGGGAGGGCGGGAACAGTCCGGCGCACGAAGTCTACGATCCGGCGACGGACGCGTGGACGGCGCACGCGCCGCTGCCGACGCCGCGCGACCATCTGACCGCCGCGGCTGTGGACGGCCGGCTCTATGCGATCGGCGGGCGCGTCAACGGCAGCTATGCGAACAACCTTGCGGCAAACGAGGTCTACGACCCGGCGGCCGACCGCTGGGAGGCGCGGGCGCCGATGCCCACGGCGCGCAGCGGCATTGCGGCGGCGGTGCTCGGCGGGCGGATGTTCGTGTTCGGAGGCGAGGCACTCGCCGGCACCTTCAACCAAACGCAAGCCTACGACGCCAGGAGCAACGGCTGGAGCAGCCATGCGC
>JBOHKB010000072.1:0-3549 GCA_050728815.1 Propylenella sp. | reverse complement strand
ACAAGAACCGCGTACCGGCGTTTCCCGCGCGAAGGATCATGGCCCGCGACTTCGATCCCTACATGCTTTCGAGCCCGCGCATTTTCCTGGTCAGGATGGTCATCTTCCTGATCATCGCCGCGTTCGTTCCGCTCGTCCTTTACCGGGAAGTGGCCGCGGCGTTCATGCACAATCCAGGCTTGAACGGGCTCATCGTCGGCGTGCTCGTCATCGGCATCGCCATGGCGATGCGCAACGTCGTCGGCCTTATTCCCGAGGTGCGCTGGGTAAATTCGTTCCGCCGCCGGGAAACGAGCCTCGAGCAGGCGCCGCCCAAGCTGGTCGCCCCGATGGCGGCGCTGCTCCGCGACCACGCCGACAGCTTCATGCTGTCGACATCGACGTGGCGGTCGATCCTCGATTCGATCGCGACCCGGCTCGACGAGAACCGCGAGATTCTGCGCTACCTCGCCGGCCTGCTCGTCTTCCTCGGGCTGCTCGGAACGTTCTGGGGGCTGGTGACGACCGTCGGTGCGGTCGGCGCCACGATCCAGTCGCTGAGCGTCACGTCCGGCGATTCGGGCATCATCTTCGAAGACCTAAAGGAGGGTCTCGCGGCGCCGCTCTCTGGTATGGGCATTGCGTTCTCCTCATCGCTCTTCGGCCTCTCGGGATCGCTCGTTCTTGGCTTCCTCGACCTGCAGGCAAGCCAGGCGCAGAACCGCTTCTACATGGAGCTCGAGGACTGGCTCTCCTCCGTGACCGACCTTGAGGAGCTGGGTCTCACGGAAGAGGAGGCCGCCGGCACAGGAACGGAGATCCGCGCCTCTGTGGAGCGGCTGGCGCGCCTCGTCCAGGAGGGCGGCAGCTCGCGCGCCTCGACCGCCGCTATGGCCAACCTCGCGGAAGGCATCCAGGGCATGGTGCAGCACATGCGCAAGGAGCAGCAGATGGTGCGCGACTGGATGGAGTCGCAGGCGACGCAGCAGCAGGCGTTGCAGGACACGCTCCGGCGCCTCGCCAACGTCACCGAGCGGAACGTCACGCCGCTCAGGCGCGCCGCCGGCGAGGACGACGACTGGCACGGCGGCCTGACCGAAGCCCGGCGCGACACCTGACACAAGGCTGAGGAATGGCTGCGCGCGCGCACAGAGGCTTGACGCGGATCGACTATTGGCCGGGCTTCGTCGACGCCCTGGCGACATTGCTCCTCGTATTCGTGTTCCTGCTTTCCGTGTTCATCCTGTCGCAGTATTTCCTCGGCCAGGAAGTCACCAGCAAGGACACGGTGCTGAGCCGCCTGAACGCCCAGGTGGCGGAGCTGACCGACCTGCTGTCGCTCGAGCGCTCCGACTCGCGCGACCTCGAGGAGCAGCTGGCGGGCCTTCAGGCGAGCCTCTCCGTTGCGGCGAGCGAGCGCGATCGGCTGCAGGGCATGCTTGCGAGCCGAGGCGACGCCGCCGGCGAGGCCGAGACCCGCATCACGGCGCTCGAGGGACAGCTCGAGAGCGAGCAGCAGATGAGCCAGCGGGCGCTGGCGCAGGTGGAGCTGCTCAACCAGCAGATATCGGCGCTCCGGCGCCAGCTCGGCGCGCTGGAAGACGCGCTCGGCGCATCGGAAGGACGCAACAAGGAGAGCCAGGTGCGGATCGCCGATCTCGGCAAGCGGCTCAACGTTGCACTGGCGGAGCGGGTTCAGGAGCTATCGCGTTATCGCTCGGATTTCTTCGGGCGGCTGCGCCAGATTCTGGCCGATCGTCCCGACATCCAGGTCGTGGGCGACCGCTTCGTCCTTCCCGCGTCGGTGCTGTTCCCGACTGGCAGCGACGAGATCGGCGGGGACGCCCAGGCGGAGCTCGACAAGCTCGGCGACGCTATTCTGGAGCTGCAGCAGCAGATCCCGACCGAAATCAACTGGGTCATCCGGGTGGACGGCCATACCGACGTGCGCCCGGTCACCGGCCGCTTCCAGTCGAACTGGGAGCTGTCGGCGGCGCGGGCCATCGCGGTCGTGCGCCATCTGATCGACCGCGGCATCAGCCCGGATCGGCTCGTCGCCGCCGGCTTTGGAGAATTCCAGCCGCTCGCCCCGGGCGACACCGAATCGGATTTCGCGCGGAACCGCCGCATCGAGCTTAAGCTGACGGAGCGGTGACGGCTGCTGGCAGCCCAGTAGCCCGGATGGGTGCGGAGCAAAATCCGGGACCCGCCCGCGGCTCCCCGCAATCCGCTTTTGCTTCTTGCGGGCTACGCCGTTCGCTTCAGCTCGATGGCTGCGGGGCGAAGAAGCATCGGCGCGAGCCGTCGTAGCGCTTGCAGCGCCAGAACTCGCCGTCCTCCGAGCTTTGCGCTTCGCCGTAGGGGATCGTCTCCCCAAGCGATTTGATCAGCCACCCCGCCGCGGTCGACTGCATGTCGCTCGCCGGAACGAGGAAGCAGTCGTTGTCGCCGCAGCAATGCTCGCCCTTGGGCGATTTGTAGCTGCCATGGTTGATCCAGAAATCGTGGGCAGAGGCAGGAAGTGTGGACAGAGCCAACACAAAAATCGCGGCTGGAAGTGCGGTTTTCAGCGTCATCTCAGGCTCTCCTTGGGGCACAGGGCCCATGCAAGGCTCGCCTTCGACTTGCGCCGGTCCGGGCGCGCAGTCGGGGCGAGCCCAAGCTCTAGCCCCGATCTGAGCGACTCTCCCTTGCCCGGACGTTTAGCGGTCCGGAGCGACTCCTAAACCGACACAAAAACGTAACATGATTCGCGGGATTCCCGCCTGGCGACACCGTGTGGGCCGCAACAACCGCCAAGGTTGTTGCAGATCGGCATCAGCCGCCGACGGTGCTCCATGCAGCCGCACCCGTCCGTTCGCCTCCATCCTCGAACTGCAGCTCGGCGAGGCGCGCATAGAGCCCGCCGCGCGCGATCAGGCTCCGGTGCGTGCCTTCCTCCACGATCCGCCCCTCGTCCATCACGACGATGCGGTCGGCGCTTTTGATAGTGGCGAGACGGTGGGCGATCACGAGGGTCGTGCGCTCGCGCATCAGCGTTTCGAGCGCCTGCTGCACCGCCGTCTCGCTCTCGGCGTCAAGCGCGCTCGTCGCTTCGTCGAGGAGGAGGATCGGCGCGGCCTTCAGCACGGCGCGGGCGATGGCAAGGCGCTGGCGCTGGCCGCCCGAAAGCGTGACGCCGCGCTCGCCGATGACGGTGCCGTAGCCGGCGGGGAGCGCTGAGAGGAATCCATCGGCGAAGGCGGCGCGCGCCGCCTCGTGCACCGCCTTTGCGTCGGCGTCCGGCTTGCCGAAGCGGACGTTCTCCTCTGCGCTCAGCGCAAAGATCGCAGGATCCTGCGGCACGAAGCCGATCAACCTGCGAAGTGCCGCCGGGTCGGCTCGCCGGAGGTCAACGCCGTCGACGCGCACGCTGCCGGCGACCGGATCGTAGTAGCGCATCAAGAGCGCAAAGAGCGTCGACTTGCCCGCCCCCGACGGGCCGACCACGGCGACGCGCTCGCCCGGCCGCACGTGAAGCGTGAGCCCGCAGAGCACCGGCGCGCCGGGAGCGTCGTAGCTGAAATAGAC
>JBOHKB010000071.1:0-9326 GCA_050728815.1 Propylenella sp. | reverse complement strand
GATGAAAGAGGCACCGTCGAGACGTCGACCGTCGGCGAGCTGGGCGACTGGCGGGGAGTGCCCGAGGCCACTTCAGCACGAACCGAGTATCGCTTCCGAGGACCCGCGGCGGCCGGCGTTCATCTCGACGACGCCGAGGACTTTTCCGAGCGCCCGCAACTTGAAGTACCGACTTCAGTCGCCGAGGCGGGCGCCACCGCCGACCTCTCTGGTGCGGACGACAGGGGTGGGGAGGGCGCCGCAGGCGCGGAAGACGCCGCCACCGCCGCCTGGCCTCCGGCCGAGCGTGGCGCGCCCGATCTCGCGGGCCTCGAGGCAGAGCTGTCGCGCGAGCTTGAGCCCGACTACGGAGATCACGATGCCGATGGGTGGGAGGAGTCCGGTGACGAGCCCGAAAAACCGGCGCCGGTCGCCGCGGCCGCTGTGATCGCACCGGAACATGGCATGCGGCCGCCGCCGCGGCCGGCTCCGCCGCCGCGAACCGGCTCACGCAGGGGACTGATGACCGCCGCCGCGGTACTGGTCGTCGTGTTGGTTGGCGGCGCCACCGCTTTCTATCTCCGCGCCTTTGACCAGGGTCCATCCGGGCCGCCGCCGGTGATTGCCGCGCCACAGGGCCCGGTCAAGATCGAGCCCGCGCCGGCGGAATCTGCCGGCGGCGAGGAGACGGTCGGCGAGGCCGTCTACAACCGCGTGGCGGGCGGTGCCCCCACCGCCGAGGAGAACGTCGTAGAGGGCGCTGAGGAGCCGCAGGAGCTGGCGCGCATCGTGCTGCCCCCGTCGGAAGGCGAGAGCGCAGCCGGCGGGCCGATCGAAGGCGAGGCGCCGGAGGCTACGGCAGAGCCCGGCCAGCCGGCTGAAGAGGCCGAGGGCAGCGCCGAGGAGTTCGGGCCGCGCCGCGTCCCCACCTACGTCGTCCGTCCGGATGGCACCATCGTCGCCACCGCCGAGGCCGGCGCCTCCACCGTCACAGGCACCGGGGAGGACCTGGCGACGGCCCAGACCGAGGCGATGGACCCGAAGCCAGTGGAGACCGTGACGATCGACGAGCCCCGCACCGCGGGCACGCCGGCGTCGCCACGGGCCGCCGAAGGACCCGTGGCTGCGACCGAGCTGGCCTCGCCGCCGGCTGCACCGGCAGAAGAGAGCGAACTTGCCGCGGTGGACGTGCCGGAAGAGCCGACGCCTACGCCCGCCGCGCCGATCGTAGAGGAAGTCGAGGAGCCGGTGGTGGCGGTTGCCCCTACGCCTGAGCCTGCAGCGCCGCCTCCGACCGCCGCGTCGGGTTTCCTCGTTCAGATCAGCTCGCAGACCAGTCAGGAAGCAGCGCAAACGACCTTCGCCAATTTGCAGCAACGTTATCCCGCGATCCTCGGCAGCCTCCAGGCGGACATCCAACAGGCCGACCTTGGCCCGAAGGGGATCTATTTCCGCGTGCGCGTGGGACCATGGGCGGAACGGACCGACGCGGTGGAGGTATGCGAGGCGCTGCAAACCGCGGGCGGCGACTGTTTCGTGACCCAATAGCCCGGGCTACCAAGGCAAAGCGTGGCGGCGCGCGCCTTCATCTGCGGTGTGTCTGGGACGATTCTCTCGGCGGACGAGCGGGCGTTCCTGCGCGATGCCAATCCGTGGGGCGTGATCCTGTTCCGCCGCAACACGGACGATCCTGAGCAGGTTCGGCGTCTCTGCAGCTCTATCCGCGAGGCGCTCGGGCGCGACGACGCGCCGATCCTGATCGATCAGGAGGGCGGCCGCGTGCAGCGGATGGGACCGCCGCATTTCCGCGCCTACCCGCCGGCTTCCCGCTTCGGCGAAATCTACCTCGGCAACTCGCTCGCAGGCGTCGAAGCAGCCTATCTCGGCGCGATGCTGATTGCGCTTGACCTCTCCTCGATTGGCATCACGGTCGACTGCATTCCGGTGCTCGACATCCCCGTTGAAGGTGCCACCGCCGCGATCGGCACCCGGGCGCTCGGCCTGACCGTCGACGCCGTCGCCACGCTCGGCGGCGCGCAGATCGACGGGCTGATCGCCGGCGGGGTCATCCCGGTCATGAAGCACATGCCCGGGCATGGCCGCGCGCTCGTGGACAGCCATCAGGCGTTGCCGCGGGTCGATGCAACCATGGATGAGCTGGAAGGGCAGGATTTCACGCCCTTCCGGCTGCTTGCGCGCCGCGCGCCGCTCGGCATCACCGCCCACGTCGTGTTTTTGGACATCGATGATGGCGCGCCGGCAACGCTTTCTTCTCCAGTGATTGTTAACGTTATTCGTGAACGAATCGGCTTTGATGGAGCGTTGATGACCGACGATATCTGCATGGGAGCGCTTTCCGGCAGCCCGCGCGAGCGAGCCGAGCGGGCGATCGCCGCCGGCTGCGACCTCGTGCTGCACTGCAACGGCGTCCTCGCGGAGATGGGGGGGGTGGCGGAGGCCGCGCCGATTCTGTCGGGCGAGGCGCTCCGCCGCACCGACGCGGCGCTCCGTCTTGGCCGCCACCCGGACCAAGTGGACCGCCCGGCGCTCGAGCGGCGGTTCGATTTCCTGCTCGGCAAGGCGGCGGCATGAACGGGCAGGCGGCAGTTGTATTGCAGGCGATGGAACCGGCGCCGGACCTCATCGGGGATTTCGAGGAAGCGGCCCCGGTGCCCGTGCGCGACGAGGAGTGCCTTGTCGTGGACGTCGGCGGCTTCGAGGGCCCGCTCGACCTGCTTCTCTCGCTCGCCCGCGAGCAGAAGGTGGACCTCGCCAAAATCTCCATCCTGGCGCTCGCCGAGCAATATCTGGCCTTCATCGAGACGGCGCGGCGGCTCCGGATCGAGATCGCCGCCGACTATCTCGTCATGGCCGCCTGGCTCGCCTACCTGAAATCGCGGCTGCTGCTCCCGGAGGAGGAAGCGGAGGGCGAGCCGACCGGCGACGAGCTCGCGGCGGAGCTTGCGCGGCGGCTGAACCACCTGAAGGCGATCCGCGAAGCGGGCCGGCGGCTGATGGGTTTTGCGCGCCTCGGCATCGACGTTTTTCCGCGCGGCATGCCGGAACCGCTGTCGGTGACGAAGCACGCGTCATGGGACACGAAACTCTACGACCTCCTTTCGGCCTACGGGGCGCTCCGGCTCAGAAAACTCGTCTCCAAGGTGAAGGTCGGCGGCAGGCGCGTCATCTCGCTCACGGAGGCGCGCGAGCGCCTGATGCGGCTGATCGGCACGGCGACGCATTGGGCGGCGCTCGATTCCTATCTGATCGAATATCTGGTCGAGCCGGAGATGCGGGGCACCGCGCGCGCGAGCGCGCTTTCCGCGAGCCTCGAGCTGGTGCGCGAAGGCGAGGTGGAGCTGAAGCAGTCAGAGCCCTTCGCGCCGCTCTACGTGCGCCGGCGCGTGCGCGAGGAACTGCCGCTGGCGGAGGTGGTGAATGGGTGAAGCCGCAATCGCCTGGGAAGGCACCAACGTCCGCAGCCTGTCGATGGAAACGGAGGATCACCGCCGGCATCTCAGGATGCTCGAAGCGCTGCTCTTCGCGGCGCGCGAGCCGCTGTCGGCGAAGGCGATCGCCGAGCGCATGCCGGAGGGGATCGACCTCGAAGCGCTCCTGCACGAATTGCAGGCGGCCTATGCCGGACGCGGCGTCGTCCTCCGCCGCGCCGACAATTTTTGGGCGTTCCGCACCGCCGACGACCTCGCCTTCGTGCTGAAGCGCGATGTGGTGCAGGAGAGGCGGCTGTCGCGCGCCGCGGTCGAGACGCTCGCCGTCATCGCCTACCACCAGCCGGTGACGCGCGCCGAGATCGAGGAAATCCGCGGCGTGTCGCTGTCGCGCGGCACGCTCGACGTGCTGCTCGAGGCGGGTTGGGTGCGGCTGCGCGGCCGGCGGCGGACGCCGGGGCGGCCGGTGACGTTCGGCACCACGCCCGCCTTCCTCGACCATTTCGGGCTGGAATCGATCGGCGACCTGCCCGGCCTCGCCGATCTCAAGGCGGCGGGGCTGATCGAGACGTCGCTGGAGATCGGCGACGAGGCGCGGCCCTCGGAAGAGGATGAGGAGGAACTCGACCTCGATTTCTCCGATTTGGAGAGCGCGGAGGACCTGCCGGAGGAAGATGGGCCGGAGGAGAGATGAAGTCGCATCACCCCGAAGGCTCCGGTCGGGAGCTGGAGACAGGCCCCGTGGCGAAATGAGAGCGCTTTTCCTCAGGTCCGCGACTAGGGCAAGAAAGACCTCCCCTGGGTGCGAGACGAGTTCGCACGCTGACCCGGGTCACGCGGTCCAGCTAATCGACGGCGTCGCCGGCACCTACCTCTGAGCAGGTCGCTACGACAGCCCGTAGACGACATTCTGACCCTGCAGGACAAACGGTTCGAAAAGTGCCGTTGCGGTGCGCGTAGGCTCACTCCCGGCGATCTCGCCGAGGTCTATTTTCTGCCCAACGAGACCCGCTAACTAGCCAAGTTGGTAGTCGAACCGGTCAGTCAACTGATGCATAGTCGCTGGTGGCCCGCAAATCGGCCTTGGCGCAGCGTGGGGAGATCGATTTAGCTTTCCGAATCATCGAAACGACGTCGCCGCGAGAGTCGGCCTCTAAGTTTGACAAGAACTGTATGCCCACCTCATCGCTGTCGGAATCTTCGATCGCTGCCAGAAGGAGGGTCTGCTCCTCGCCGAAACAACTTGCCCAGACAACTTCAACGAGATCGTCTACTGGGGAGGCGCAATAGGTCGAAGCCTGCCATTTGGCCTCTCGGCGATAACACTCGTTTGCCGCGGCCGCCAGATCGGCTGTCGTGATGGACATCCAGGCGGGCATCGGGCCTGCCTCATCCATTTCACGTGGGACTAGCAGCGCGGTGCTGGCACCTCCGGCGACGAGAGCCGCGGCCCATCCAAGCATCCATACCGCACGCCTCGGAAAGCGCATGGGCTAAACGGCCCTCTGTTATGAGGACTGTTCCTTTGATGGCTCGAACGCCACCAACACCCAGTCACCAAGTGTCTTGAAAGCCACGTCGAGCTTTTGCCCATTCTGTGCTTCGAGCGTAGCGGCACCCTCGGTCTCGCCCTTGGCGACGGCGGTCTTAAGTTCGGTTAGGGACAAGCCCCCGATTGACAACTGCTCGAAGTAGTCCGCCGGTTCCTCGCTTTCGCCGATTTGTTCGATGGAAATTTTCTTGCGGCTATCAAGGATCACCCAGCCGTCCGCGGTTGCGGTCAGGAATACGCGTTCTCCATCGGGGTCGACACCGGCCTTCAGCGTGCGCTCGTAAAAATCCAGCCCGTGTTCATAGTGGAGAATCGCCCTCTTCTGCCCATGCACGTCGACTGGCGTTGCGTATGCTGTAACCCAGCGATGGACGTCGGGGGAAACATAGATTGGCGCGAGGTAGACCTCCCGCGGCTTTTCGGCGAAGGTTGGCGCGAAGAAGTTGGCGCTCGCCTCTTCGGTTGAGAGGTCATAGGCGATTTCGTTTTTCACAACACGCGAGATCTCTGTTCCGGTCTCGTCGATCAAGCACATTTCCTCGACCGCAAACTTGCTTTGAACAGCGAGTGATATGTGATCGATCCGATCCCGAAGCGAGGCCCGTTCGGAATCGGTCTTGGCCTCGAAATACTGCCGAAAGGTTTGGTCTTGTGCGGCCGTCACAAGGGCCCTCTCTGCCTTCGTGTGGAGGAGATCGACGACAGCCGCCTTCATGGCGACAAAGGACCGCAATCCGTCTACATCGGCGTTGGCGGGATTCAGACTCATCAAGAGAACGGCAACGCTGAGAAACGCGCTCGTTCGTAGGATCTTGCTCATTGGTGCTTTCCCTTTTGTGTGACCTAAGACACCAGCTTGCGCCGGGCGCTCCCTCGCGCATCGTTATCAAGGAACGCCATGGTTTCTGTGATCGGAACCGGCTTCCCAAGATAGAACCCTTGCACCTCGGTGCAGCCCTCGTCTCTCAGCCTTTCTAGCTGCGAGCTGTCTTCGACGCCCTCTGCTGTGGTCGAAATGCCGAGGCTGTTTCCAATAGTTGTCACCGCGCGCACGATGACGACAGAGTCATCTCGGCTGCCGAGGTCCCGAATGAAAGATTGATCGATCTTGATCTTGTCGAACGGAAAACTGCGCAGATAGCTCAGCGAAGAGTACCCTGTCCCAAAATCATCCATCGAGATGCGAACACCCATGTTCCGCAGCTGGTGCAGAGTCGCGAGCGTTGCCTCGCTGTCCTGCAGAAGAACCGTCTCGGTGATTTCCAGTTCGAGTCGTTGCGGAGCCAGCTTGGACTTGGCCAGTGCCCGGAACACGCTTTGCGTAAGATCGGGGCTCTTGAACTGATTTGGCGATAGGTTGACCGCCACCCGCACAGGAGACGGCCAGGATGTGGCGTCCCTACAGGCCTGGTTGAGAACCCACTCTCCAAGAGGGACGATGAGGCCTATCTCTTCGCAAAGAGGGATGAAGTCCGCCGGCGAGACAATCCCGCGTTCGGGATGATGCCAGCGGATGAGCGCTTCGAAACCGGTGATCTCATTGGTATTCACATTCACGAGTGGCTGGTAGTGCAGTTCAAATTCGTCACTAACGAGCGCGCGACGCAAATCGATCTCAAGCTTTCGCCTAGCTTGCATCTTCGCATCCATGTCGGGCTCGAAAAAGCGGTAGCGTCCTCGACCATCGGCTTTCGCGCGGTAGAGCGCCATGTCAGCATTTTTGATGATCTGGTCGGGATCGTTTCCGTCGGCCGGCGCGATGGCGATACCGACGCTCGCGCCAATGACGATCTGGTGGCCGTAGATTTCGTAGGGTGCGCTCAGGGTGTCAATCACGCGTTGGGCTAGGATGGTCGAATCGGTTGGCTGATCGGTTCCAAATTGCACCAGTGCGAACTCATCTCCGCCAAGCCGGGCGACAATGTCGTCTTCCCGCAGGCATCCGCGCAGCCGGTCAGCAACGGCGCAAAGAAGCGCATCGCCGATTGGGTGACCGAGCGTGTCGTTGACGCTTTTGAAGTAGTCGAGATCGAGACAGAGCACCGCGACGCTTTCGCCGCGCTGTGTGCGCTTCAAGGCATCTTCGATCTCGGCTCTGAACATCGTGCGGTTTGGCAGGTTGGTCAGCGCATCGTGCCGCGCCATGTGCACGATCTTTGCTTCCGCATTGCGCCGCTCAGTTATGTCTTCATGAGTGGAGACCCAGCCGGCTCGCGCCATCAGTTGATGTTGGATGGCGATGGTCCTGCCATCGTTTAAGCTGAGGAAGACTGTCCCTGATATGCCGGTGCCAAAATTGTCGTGCGGTCGAAACACGGACGTGTCGTCAAATCCGCGCATCGATGCGACATAGTTCGAGATTTCTTCAACTCCAGCGCCAGAGCCGGAGAGCTCCCGCGGCAGATGATATATCTCGGCGAACCGCCTGTTGCAGACGACAAGCCTCCCATCCGCATCGAACATCGCCAGGCCTTGCGACATGTTCGTGAGCGCCGCATCGAAGCGAGTGTTTTGAACGTTGAGCGCCTGTTCTCGCTCCGACAGGATCCGGTTCTGCTCAAGTAGGTTGGCGCGGAAAGCAGCGATCGACCGCACCATCTCGCCAACCTCGTCGCGCCGGTGGCTGCCACTAAGATTTAAGTCGACGTTTCCCTGAGAGACCTCGCGCATCAGATTCGTCACCCGCTTGATCGGATTGACGATCCAGCGCGACGAGGCGAACGCGCCAAACAGCATCGCCGCCGCGAGGATGCCCACGGAGAGAAGGGCAATGCGGTTCCTAAGGAGGGCGATCGGGCGGTAAGCAATGTCCCTGGCGACCATCGCGTGAAGCGCCCAATCCGAAAACGGGGAGGCAACCGCCGTTTTGACCACCTTTGTGCCAACAAGGAAATGCTGACCATCGATGTCGACGGCCCTAACGCCCGTTCCTATCGGCAGGCGCTCCGAGGGAACGTGTCTTTCCGCGAGCGTCTCGAACAATGGCTCGGCTGTGTCGCTCGCCAGGATGAGTCTATGATTCGAATCCTGGGGTGCACCCCAGACACGGACGTCGCGCAGCGCGTCCTGCACGCGCGGCCAGTCGATAATGCCGACGAGAACGCCGATGATTGTGCTTTCGTCGTAATCTGCGCGGATCGGCTCCGTTACCAGCATCCCGAGGTGGTTCGTCACCTCCTGCTTGCCGACGTCACCCCAAAAAGGCTTTCCGAGCCGGCTCAGAGTAAAGTAAGTGCGGTCGCCGAGACTGAGACCCTTGTTGCGGTCCAGGGTCGAAGCGATGACGATCCCGCTTGAATTCAGCACGAGCAGTTCGCCGAACGTCGGGTATCGCTTCTGGAGATCGACAAGTTCGCTTTGTATCACGCCGTCGACGTCGTCGATCAGCGCGTTCTGCATCGTAGAGAGCGCTGCCCATGTGCCGAGATCGGTCGTCGCGCGCTCGATCGATGCGGTTAGTCGCGACATCTGCTCGCTTGCGAGACCGGAAAGTTCCAGTCGGACGCCACGCTCTAGCGCATCGCGCGAGGAACGGATCGCAAGCACCGAGATTAGGGCAGACGGAAGGACAGCGCAAACGAGCGCAAGCAGGATGATCCTGCCGCGAATACCGAATTTGGTCGTACTGCCGCTCACCGGGAGTTTCCCTCCGGTTGTCGCCCGCTTGTTCGTAAGGAGCAAGGCTCGATCCGGCCGCACAACTTACGCAGTGTCGATGAACGCCTCGTTCTAGGCTGTGCTCGGAGCGCGCCGTTTTCGAGCTAGGGTTAACGCTTCTTAACTTTGGCCTAGGTGCTCTTTCGATTCACGGAGGCGTCATTTGCGAGAAAGCGGACTATGAACTTCCGGCTATGGCGCTTCTCGGCAGTCACCCACACCGCTTTGGACTTCGGCATGTCTGAGACAAGCCGAAATGCCAAGCCGCACGCGCCGTCCACGCGTTCAGGTCTGGTCCGTTATTGCAAGCTCGTGGTTGCCGCCAGACGCCTTCAATTCCGCGGCGTGATCGACCTCGTCACAGAACTCGGCAGGTAGTCGGGGAGGGCGCCTTCCCCTTGCGCGCAAATCCCATCGCGACGGTCGGCAGGTCGCGGCTGTTCTGCGTGTCGCGGTAGTAGAGCATCACCTTCATCTGGTCGGCGGTGACCTTCTCCGCCGTGAGCTTGCCCTGCAGCGCGCCACGCATCAGTTTTGGCGAAATGCCCGTGCCGGCAGCGGCGCCCACCATGTCGGCGCCCGAGGAGCGGACCCCGGGCGTCATACCGGGCCGTGTATCCACCCCACTTCTTCCGCGAGTCGGACGATGGTCCGACGCAGCCAGATGTGCGCCGGGTCGTGGTCATAGG
>JBOHKB010000070.1:0-17307 GCA_050728815.1 Propylenella sp. | reverse complement strand
CTCTCCCTCCGGGGGAGAGGGTGAAGCGCGTCCGGCCATCGCCAAGGTCCTCGTCATCGCGTGTGGGGCGCTCGCGCGCGAGATCGGCGCGATCGTCGAGGCGAATGGGCTCGACCATATCGAGCTGACCTGTCTCCCGGCGATCTGGCACAACCGCCCGGAGAAGATCGCGCCTGCCGTGCGCGCGCTCATCCGCGAGAACCGCGGGCTCTACCGGAAGATCGCTGTGGCCTACGCCGAGTGCGGGACACAGGGCGCGCTCGACAGAGTCTGCGCCGAGGAGGGAGTCGAGCGCATCGCCGGTCCGCATTGCTACGCCTTCTATTCCGGTACGGAGACGTTCTTAGCGCGCGGCGACGCCGACATGGACGCTTTCTATCTCACCGATTTCATCGCCCGGCAGTTCGAGAGTTTTGTCATCGAGCCGCTCGGCCTCGATCGGCACCCGGAGCTGCGCGACACCTATTTCGGCAATTACCGCCGGCTCGTCTATCTGGCGCAGACCGAAGACGCGGAGCTTGAAAACAAGGCGCGCGCCGCGGCGGAGCGGCTCGGGCTGACTTACGAAAAGCGTGTTACCGGGATGGGCGACCTTGCCCCATTCTTGACCGCGGACGCACAGTAGCTGGCACTGCGTCGCATTCCGCCTTCCCGGTGTCGTGGGAAAGCGACCGCCGCCTTGAACTGTCCTCGATAAGCGCCGAAACCGGAGGTTTCCTTGGCCGAGCGGGTCATCGTCTACTGGCGCGACATCCCGGCCCAGGTGATCGTGAAGGCCGGGCGCAAGGCGGCGAAGCGGGAGTTGCCGGCGCGCTTCGTGCAGGCGATCGATCAATGCGCCATGCAGACAGGCGCCAAGGACACCGACTCCTATCTCGCCGAATGGCGGCGCGGGGCGCCGGAGCCCTGCGGCGACGACCTTGAGGCGGAAGCGGACGCCGCGCTCGCCCGCCTGGAGAACGAGTATGGCAGGGATCGGCTTCGGCAACTGGTCGATAACGGCGGCCGGCACGCGCGCTAAGCGCCCGGGCGACTACCAGCCGCATCACGTCTCCGCCACGCGGCGGCTCCGAAAGCCCTACACGATCCGGCTCTGGTCTGTGCGCCACGCGCGCTTCTTGGAGATCGTCTACGCAACCTTCGCCGATCTCTTTCTGAAGCTTCATCCGTTCTGGCATTTCGTCGGCTATGGCCGCGCCGAGCCGCCGGTGAAATTCGTCGAGCGACGTGTGAAAGGTTTTCTGTTCGACTGCCGCATGTGCGGGCAGTGCATCCTCTCCGCGACCGGCATGTCGTGCCCGATGAATTGCCCGAAGCGGCTCAGGAACGGGCCGTGCGGAGGCGTGCGTGCCAACGGCAATTGCGAGGTGGAGCCCAACATGCCCTGCGTCTGGGTGCAAGCATGGTCGGGCAGCCGGATCATGAAGGGCGGCGACGCCATCCTCGCTTTGCAGAAGCCCGTCGACCATTCGCTGCGAGAGACTTCGGCTTGGCTCCGCGTGACGGCCGAAGCCGCGGAAGCGACGAAGGCCGCGAAGGCATGACCCATCCCGACGTAAACCCTGCCGGCGCGCACCTGCCGCTCGATCCGCTGCCCGGCCATACGTCGCGCGGGAGGCTCGAGCGCGTCCTGCGCCGCGGCGAGTTCGCCGTGACTGCCGAGCTGAACCCGCCCGATTCCGCCGACCCGCAAGAGGTCTACGACCGCGCGGCAGTGTTCGAGGGCTGGGTCGACGCCATCAACGCGGTCGATGCGTCCGGCGCGAACTGCCACATGTCGTCGGTCGGCATCTGCGCGCTCCTCACCCGCATGGGCTACGCGGTCGTCATGCAGGTCGCCTGCCGCGACAAGAACCGCATCGCCATCCAGGGCGACGTGCTCGGAGCTGCGGCGATGGGTGTGGCGAACATCCTCTGCCTGACCGGCGACGGGGTACAGGCGGGCGATCAGCCGGGCGCAATGCCAGTCTTCGACCTTGATTCGATCTCGCTGCTCGAAACCGTGCGCATCATGCGCGACGAACGCCGCTTCCTGTCCGGCCGCAAGATCACCTCGCCGCCGCACGTCTTCATCGGCGCAGCCGCCAATCCCTTCGCGCCGCCTTACGAGTTCCGCCCGCTCCGCCTCGCCAAGAAGGTCGAGGCTGGCGCGCAGTTCGTGCAGACGCAGTACTGCTTCGACCTAAAGATGTTCGAGGAATTCATGCGCCGCGTACGCGACCTGGGCCTCGGCGAGAAATGCTTCATCCTCGCAGGCGTCGGGCCGCTTGCGTCGGCGCGGGCGGCGAAGTGGATCCGTACCAACGTGCCCGGCATACACATCCCGGACAGCGTCATCGATCGGCTGGAGGGCGCGAACGACCAGAAGCTGGAGGGGAAAAGAATCTGCATCGAGATGATACAGGCCTGTCATGAGATAGCTGGCGTCTCCGGCGTCCACGTCATGGCCTACCGGCAGGAGGAGCTGGTGGCCGAGATCGTGCACGAGTCGGGCGTGCTCCGCGGCCGGAGGCCCTGGCGGCGCGAGCCGAGCCCGGATGATGCCGCGGTGGCCGAGCGCCTTCAGACAATTCTCTCGGAGCACGAAGGCGTTGCGCCGGAAGCGGCGGCGGCGGCAGCCGCGCATCACAAGGAGACCGAGCAGGTCCCTTGAACGACGCGACATAAGGATATAAAGAAGTCTTTATATGTTGAGCAAGGCAGGCACATGACCCGCACAATCCTGGCTTCGGCAACGAAGGAAGTGGTGATCGGCTTCGACCAGCCGTTCTGCGTCATCGGCGAACGCATCAACCCGACCGGCCGCAAGAAGCTCGCGGCGCAGATGGTCGCTGGCAATTTCGATACCGTCAGGAAGGATGCGCTTGAGCAGGTCGCGGCCGGAGCGCTCGTGCTTGACGTCAATGCCGGCGTCACCGCCGTCGATCCGAATACGACCGAACCGCCGCTTCTCGTCGAGACGATCAAGATCGTGCAAAGCTTGGTCACCTGCCCGATCTCGATCGATTCATCTGTGCCGGGCGCGCTCAAGGCGGGGCTCGAGGTCGCTGTCGGCCGGCCGCTGGTCAATTCGGTCACCGGCGAGGAGGACCGGCTCGAGGCGATCCTCCCGCTGGTCAAGAAGTACAACGTGCCGGTGATAGCGATCTCCAACGACGAGACCGGCATTTCGGAAGACCCTGACGTCCGTTTCGCCGTCGCCAAGAAGATCGTCGAGCGGGCGATCGACCACGGCATCAAACCGGAGGACGTGGTGGTCGATCCGCTGGTCATGCCGATCGGCGCAATGAGCACCGCCGGTCGGCAGGTCTTTGCGCTGGTACGACGTCTGCGCGAGGAGCTGAAGGTCAATACGAGCTGCGGCGCGTCGAACATTTCCTTCGGCCTCCCGCACCGGCACGGCATCAACGCCGCCTTCCTGCCGATGGCGATCGCAAGCGGCATGACCTCGGCGATCATGAATCCCTGCCGTCCGCAGGAGATGGAGGCGGTGCGCGGCGCGAATGTGCTGATGGGCACCGACCGCGACTGCATGACCTGGATCAGGACATATCGCGATAAGCCGCCGGCGACCGCCGCAGCGCTGTCCGGCGAGGTCAGCGGCGAGCGCAACCATGCCGCCGCCGAGGTCGCCGCCTCCGAAGGTGGCCGCCGACGCGGCGGAAGAGAAGCGCGGCGCGCGAGGATGGGTGGATGAGGCAAGCGCAGCGCAACTTCCCTCCCCCCTTGCGGGGGAGGGTCAGGGAGGGGGGAGAGCCGCTGCTCCTATGTCTTTCCCCCCTCTCCGTCTCTCCCCCGCAGGGGGGGAGAGGACGAGCTGCGGCCCACACCATACTCGATGGCTCTTGTTGATCGACATGAACGCCCCCGCTCAGGACGCGCTTGTCCTCTTCATGCCCTCGGGCCGGCGGGGGAGATTCCCGCTCGGCACGCCTGTGCTCGACGCAGCGCGATCGCTGGGCGTGTACATAGAAAGCGTGTGCGGCGGGCGCGGCATCTGCGGCCGCTGCCAGATCCAGGTGGTCGAGGGAGAGTTCGCCAAGCACGCCATCACTTCGAGCCACGTGCATCTTTCCAAGCTTACCGAAAAGGAGGCGTACTACATCTCGAAGCGCGGCGAACTCGAGAACCAACGCCGCCTTTCCTGTTCCGCCACGATCCAGGGCGATCTCGTGGTCGACGTTCCGCAGGACGTGCAGATCAATCGCCAGATCGTCAGAAAGCGCGCCGAAACGCGGCTGATCGAGCGCGAGCCGGCCGTCCACCTTTGCTACGTGGAGGTGGACGAGCCGGACATGGCAAAACCGCTCGGCGACGCCGACCGGCTGCTCCGCGCACTT
The DNA here is from genome assembly GCA_050728815.1 of Propylenella sp. Lineage (GTDB taxonomy): Bacteria > Pseudomonadota > Alphaproteobacteria > Rhizobiales > Afifellaceae > DASWJZ01. The sequence goes on along the minus strand of JBOHKB010000070.1, from coordinate 12,967 downwards.
GCCGCGCAATGGCATTTCGACGACCCGCGCATCGACTTCCGCGTTCTGCCGAAGGTCCAGAAGAAACTCCGCCAAGGCGAGTGGAAGGTCACCGCGGCAGTCAACATCGGCCGCGGGAGGCCGGAGGTCATCGCGCTCTGGCCGGGGCTCAAGAACTTCGCCTGCGGCATCGCCGTCGATATCGGCTCAACCACGATCGCCTGCCACCTCTCCTCGCTGCTGTCGGGTCGGACGCTCGCCTCCGCCGGCGCGCCCAACCCGCAGATCCGCTTCGGCGAGGACCTGATGAGCCGCGTCTCCTACGTGATGATGAACCCGGACGGGCGCCCGGCGATGACGAAGGCGGTGCGCGAGGCGATCGGCACCTTGATCGAGAAGGTGTGCACCGAGGCGGGAATCGCCACCGACGACATTCTCGACTGCGTGTTCGTCGGCAACCCGATCATGCACCACCTCTTCCTCGGCATCGATCCGACCGAGCTCGGCGGCGCGCCCTTCGCGCTCGCCGTCTCCACCGCGCTCGACTTCCGCGCGAGCGACATCGGCCTGCCGGTCAACGAAGGCGCGCGCGTCTACACCCTCCCCTGCATTGCTGGGCATGTCGGCGCCGATAGCGCCGGCGCGACGTTGTCCGAAGGACCGCATCGCGGCGAGGAGATGATGCTCCTCGTCGACATCGGCACCAACGCAGAGATCGTTCTCGGCAACAAGGATCGGCTCGTCGCCGCCTCCTGCCGACCGGCCCGGCGTTCGAAGGGGCAGAGATCTCGGGCGGCCAACGGGCGGCGCCCGGAGCGATCGAACGGCTTCGCATCGACCCCGCCACCCTGGAACCGCGGTTCAAGGTGATCGGCGGCGACCACTGGTCCGACGAACCCGAATTTTCCGATACGGCGGCCACCGTCGGGGTCACCGGCATCTGCGGCTCAGGCATCATCGAGGCGATCGGCGAAATGTTCCTGGCAGGCATCATCTCGAAGGATGGCGTAATCGACGGCGGGCTTGCCGCACGGAGCGAGCGTATCGTCCCGGTCGGACGAACCTACGCGTATCTGATGCAGCGCGCCGACGCCGCGCGCGGCATCCCCGAGATTCGAATCCTGCAGACTGATGTGCGCGCCATCCAGCTCGCGAAGGCGGCGCTCTATGCCGGCGCGCGTCTCCTGATGGACAAGCTCGGCATCGACCGTGTCAACCGGATCAAGCTCGCCGGCGCATTCGGCAACTACATCGACCCGAAATACGCGATGGTGATCGGGCTCGTGCCCGACTGCCCGCTCGACAAGGTCGCCGGCGTCGGCAACGCCGCCGGGACCGGCGCGCGCATGGCGCTCTTGAACCGCGGCTATCGCCGCGAAATCGAGGAGCTGGTGCGCCGGATCGAGAAGATCGAGACGGCGATGGAGCCGCGCTTCCAGGAGCACTTCGTCAACGCCATGGCCTTTCCGAACAGGGTCGAGCCCTTCCCCAACCTCGCTGCCGCCGTTGAGCTTCCCAAGCGGCTCGGACCGGCCGGCCGCGGAATGGAGGCTTCGCCCGGCCGCCGCCGTGGCCGAGCGGCGCGCCACGCCGTCGAATAACAACCGCCGAAGTTCCCGATTTACCGATCCCTAACCACACGGAAAGGTTAACGGCCGGCTTTTATCCGTCGGCAACCCGTCGCTGTTAGTGGTTGGTTTGCACCACCGGCGGAGCCACTGAATGAGCGACCTCGCCCTCATGGGCATCGCCCAGCGCGGCGTATTTCCGACGGCGGCGAAACGGACTGCATTCCGGCACGTGTTAGTGGCGGAAGCGCTTTTCGGCGCCAGCGCCTACCAAGAGCTGCGGGCCGACTGGCAGCGCCTCGCTGAACTGCAAGGCGGGACCGTCCTGTTCCAGACGCCAGCGCTCCTGGCGGCCTGGGCGCGGCATTTCGCACGCGGCCGCGGCGGGTGGCCCGCGACGATTGTCGTCAGGCACGAGAGCCGCACCGTCCTGATCTGGCCGCTGTTCGTCGAGCGGCGCGGCTTTTGCCGTGTCGTCTCCGGAGCAGGTGCGCCGATCGGCCAGTACGACGACATCCTGCTCGACCCCGACTATGACGGCCAGGCCGCGATGCTTGCGGCGATGGACACGCTAGTGGACGCCGTCCGCCCCGATCTCGTCATCCTGGAGCGCGTGCGCGCCGACAGTGCGTTGCGCGCCGCCTTGACCGGCACACCGCCGCTCTGCTGGGCGGAAGGCGCCCCCTACACCGATCTTTCAAACGGCATGGAGGGCATGTGGTCCACGCGCAAGCCGCGTGTCGCCCGCCAGCAGAAAAAACGCCTGCGCACGCTCGCCAAGCATGGCCAGGTGGACTTCCAGGTGGCCTCCGACCCGGCCGAGGCTGCGGCCTGGCTGGCGGAGGCTCTCGCGCTCAAGCGCGATTGGCTGCGCGACACTGGCCGCGTCAGCCGCGCTTTCATGAAGCCCGAAACCACGGACTGCCTGACCGAGCTCGCGGAAACGCTGAACGGCAGCGACGCCTCGCCGCGCATGATCGTCTTCAAGCTGAGCCTCGACGGTCGCACGGCGGCGATTGAGGCCGGTTTCCGGCATCGCGACACCTACCACCTTTATCTCGGGGCGTTTGAGCCAGAATTCGCCAAGCTCGGTCCCGGCAACGTGCTGACCGAGAAGGCGCTCGAATGGTGCGTCGCCAACGGCGTCACGACCTACGACATGCTCGCGCCGCGCTCCCGCAACAAACGGGAGTGGCAATCGAACGAGGTGGCGATCGTCGACTTTGCGCTGCCCGCGACCCTGCGCGGCAGGCTCTACGCGGCCCTGGTGCTGAAGCGGCTGGCGCCGGCGCTGCGCGACGCCTTCTATGCGCTGCCTCCGGGCGTCCGTTCCTTCGTCGCGAGGATGGCGCTCAGGATGTAGGCGAGCGGGCGTACCCTGCGGTGAGGAACGGCTTTACCTTCTTGTGAGACGTTCTCTGGCCACGGCCCGGGATCAGGGCCGCGGTGCGTGGTGCAGCCGTGTATGCTGTCGCGTTATGCAGGCCGGGCGATGCGGCGGCAGCCTGCATGTCACCGTGGCACGCGAGAGCGGACGCGCCGTCCTAATACTGCCCCTGGTGATCGCGGGCCCACCGGGTGCAATGGACCTGGCAGCGCATGCCGCTCAGCCAGCGATCGATCCTTGCCGCTCTCTTCCTGAAGCTTTGATCGAGCCGGAGAAGGCTACGCGACGCCGAGCTTCTTGTGCAGCTTGGTGGACGAGGAGGTGTGCTGGAAGACGATGCGCTCGCCGGGATGAGCGATGCGCTTTGCTCCGTGCGCCATCAGCGCCGCTTCGTGAAACCCGCAGAGGATGAGCTTCAGCTTGCCGGGATACCAGTTGATGTCGCCGATCGCGAAGATGCCCGGCTGGGAGCTCTCGAACTTCTCGGTGTCGACGACGATGTGGTTGTCGTGGAGTTCCATCCCCCAATCCGCCACCGGCCCGAGCTTCATCGTGAGCCCGAAGAACGGCAGAATGCGAGTGCAGGGAAACTCGTGCTCGACGTCCGACCCCTGCACCACCACGGCGTTAAGCGCTCCGCCTTCCCCCTTCAGCTCCCGCACCTGGCCGACCTGAAAGCGGATCGCGCCCGAGTCCGCCAGCGCCCGCATCTTGTTCACGCTGTCGGGCGCTGCGCGGAACTCCGGACGTCGGTGCACGAGGGTAAGGCTCTTGGCGATCGGGTGCAGGTTGAGCGTCCAGTCGAGCGCGGAGTCCCCTCCGCCGACGACGACCAGGTCGTGGCCGCGAAAATCCTCCATCCGCCGCACCGAATAGAAGACGCTTCTCGCCTCGTAGTCCTCGATGCCTGGAATGGGCGCGCGCTTTGGTTGGAATGAGCCGCCTCCGGCAGCGATCACGACGACCCTGCAGTCGATGACGGTGCCGGCGTCGGTGCTGACGCGAAAGCCGTTCTCGGTGCGCTCCAGCCCGGTCACCATTTCGCTGAAATGGAATACCGGGCCGAACGGCTTGACCTGCTGCATCAAGCGGTCGACCAGCCCCTGCGCGGAGGTCTCCGGCAGCCCGGGAATGTCGAAGATCGGCTTTTCCGGATAGAGCTCGGTGCACTGACCGCCGGGGCGGTCGAGGATGTCGACGAGGTGGCAGCTCAAGTCGAGCAGGCCGAGCTCGAATACGGCGAACAGGCCGCAGGGACCCGCGCCGATGATGAGGACGTCAGTTTCGGCGCTGTCTGCCATCCGCGTGAATCGCCGCTCAGGCCTGCCGCTCGGGGACGGTCACCAGCAATCCGTCGAGCTCGTCGGCCACGCGGATCTGGCAGGAAAGCCGCGACGACCCCGGGCGCAGATCATAGGCGAAGTCGAGCATGTCCTCCTCCATCGGCTCGGGCTCGCCCGTCACCGGCTGCCATTCCTCGGCGACGTAGACATGGCAGGTCGCGCAGGCGCAGGCGCCCCCACACTCCGCTTCGATACCTGGAACGCCATTACGGATCGCATTTTCCATCACCGTGGAACCGTTTTCCGCCTCGACTTCGTAGCGTGCTCCGTCCGACCCTATGTAGGTGATTTTCGCCATGCCGATCCGGGGGGAGAAACCGGACGGATGTAGCCGCGCCGGGAAGCGAGTCAAGGCGCGAGCGGCCGGCTCGGCCGGCCCTTGCGGCTCGCCGGTCAGATGCCCGCCCGCCGCACATAGGCGAGCGTTTCGGCTACCGCCTGTCTGAGCGGTGCGAGGTTGGGCGACTCTGCCGCGATCTGTGTCTCCAGCGCCCGCGCCTCCTGCGCCAGCATCGCAGCGCCGGTGTTGCGCGAAAGAGCGATCAGCGCCCTCAACCTGTCGCCGCGCAATTGCGGGTCGGCTGCATCCTCCACTTGGCGCATGAGACGCTCCACTTCGGCCACGAAGAGCGCCAGGATTTCGACCTGCAAGGAGCGGTCCCCTCTCGTCGTGCGGCCAAGTTGGGCGGCGTCAAGGACCGGGACTGCGTTGGTATTCATCTCAGCTGCTTTCTTTCGTTCGGCGAATCGCTACGCAAACTGAGACTTCGCTTCCGTCCCCGACCCCAGGTCGTTACCATCCTTGACGTTTTCGTTGCACAACGCCGGTCGTTAACGGATTTTTCCTTTCAAGTGCGACACTGTGGCACTACAATCCGTACCGGACAAGCGCGGGGAGGCGGACCGACGGTGGTCAGCTTTCCGTCACCTTTCGGTATCTCTATGCGGGCGAACCGGAACTGGGGACGGATGGCGGCTCACGAGACTGTGGATGAAGTTGCGCTGGCCTGAGCCAGACGTCATCCGCGTAGCCGCCGCCTGCCGCCTATCGGCGGCAGCGCGTCCGTTGTGTTTTGCGTACGGACGAAGGCGAGTTATGCATGAGTGAGTTCCGGAAGGCCGATACGACGGAATCCGCCCTTCACGCAGTTGAAGAGGCGCTGAAGATTGATTTCAAAGGCGGCGTGAGATCGCGGGCGGCGGGCGTTGCAAAGAAGGTAAAGAGGATGGCGACAGGGACGGGCGCGCCCACGGCGCGGCAAAACGCGGCGGTCGAGGACGCCGCCGGTGCGGGCCAGGAGCGGAACCGTCAGGCAGCAGAGCGAGGTAAGCCACAGGGCCGCGCCCGTCGCGCCGCCAACGACGACGTCCGTTCCGTCGGCAACCTGCTTTACGCACTGCAGCGCCGCCCCTCCTACACGCCCTTCTGGGTTGCGCTTCTGGTGACCCTCGCCTGGGCGGGAGTCGGCATCACCTTCGGCCTCAGCGTCTGGGGCGACGAGATCGCCGCTCTCGGTGGTGTGGAGGACGTAGGGTCCGCCCCTCACCTTCTCGGGCTGACGATCGGCATTCTCGGCCCGGTCCTGCTCTTCTGGGGCATCGCCGCGCTGGTCTGGCGCAGCCAGGAGCTGCGGCTGGTTTCGCGCACCATGACGGAAGTCGCGCTGCGCCTCGCCGAGCCGGAAAACATCGCAAAAGAATCCGTGGTGACGGTGAGCCAGGCGATCCGCCGAGAAGTGGCGGCGATGGGCGACGGCATCGAGCGCGCTCTGGCGCGGGCAAGCGAACTGGAAGTGCTGGTGCACAACGAGGTCGCTTCGCTGGAGCGTTCCTACACGGACAACGAGCTTCGGGTCCGCCGGCTCATCGACGAGCTGGTGACCGAGCGCGAGGCGATCGTGCAGAACGCCGAGCGCGTGCGGCAGGCGATCCGCGGCTCGCATGATTCCTTCTCCGCCGACCTTGCCGGCATCACCGATCAGATTGCGGTGGCGGCGGACAGCTCTGCCAAGCGCATCTCCGACCTCCTTGCCGCGCGCAGCCAAACCATCACGCAGAGCATCGGCGACACCGGCGAGTCGGTCGTCGGCCTTCTTGCCACCCGCAGCGACAGCCTGTTCCAGCGGCTGAACGACGCCGGCGACAAGCTTTCCGACACGATCGTCAATCGCGGTGACCTTCTGGTCGAGCGGCTGAACAATGCCGTCGCGAGCGTCTCGGAGACTTTTCTGGAGGGGAGCGACGTCCTCGTCGACCGCCTGAGCCGCACGACCGGCAATCTCTCCGACAGCTTCACCGAGCGCGCTGAAACGCTACTTGAGCGCATTACTGTGACGAGCGAGGGCTTCACCGACTCCCTGCTCGCGCGCGGCGACGAATTGCTCGGCCGGCTGGAGAACTCGAGCGCGCGTACGATCGACGCCTTCTCGCAGCGCGGCACCGAGGTGGTCTCCGAAATCAGCCAGGCCGGCGACGCGCTGAGCCGCAGAGTCGCTGCGAGCGGCCAAGCCGCCACGCAGCAGATGCGCGAGGCCGGGACCTCCTTCACGGACGCGATGGCCGAGCAGACCAAGGAGATCGACCTCAGGCTGCGCCAAGCGCAGGAGCGCCTCGATTCATCGCTCATCGACCGTGCCGGCGCGGTGATCGAACGCTTCCAGGCCGCCGGCGACCGCATCTACAACGCCGTGACGGTGGACGGCGAGGCGCTTGTGCAGCGCCTCGGCAACCGCGCCGAGGAGATCGTCGACCTCGTCTCCGGCCAGGCGGACAGCACGACCGGCCGCATCGAACGCGCGGCGGAGATCGTCAACACGGCGCTGGAGGCGCGCTCGCGGGCCGTGATCGAGCATCTTGGCGAAACCGGGCAGAGCGTTTCCCAGGCGATGAGCTCGCATCTAGAGGAAGCGCGGAGCGCATTGGTCACGGCCTCCGATCGGTTGGACGGCGCCGGCCGCTCGGTCGTTGAATCGCTCGACCGGCAGATCAACGAGGCGGAATCGATCCTGGTTTCCGCCAACGACCGGCTGGCAGAGACCGGCCGCAGCGTCGAGAACACGCTGCGCAACCAGATCGAGGTGGTGGAGAGCGACCTTGTCGCCGCGGGCGACCGCTTCACCAATATCGGCGCCGACGCGCAGCAGAACCTCGGTATTCAGATTGAAAGGATCGAGGCCGCGACAAGTTCGGTGGAACAGCGGATCGGATCGGCCGGCGGCAAGCTCCTGGAGGATCTCAACCGCCAGATCGCCGCGGTCGATGCGGCGCTTGGATCAGCCGACGAGCGCTTCCGCAAGACCGGCGAGGAGGTCGGCGACGGGATCGCGCTGCAGATTTCCCGCATCGACAGCTCCGTCGAGGCTGCAAGGGACAACCTTGGGGCCACCGGCGAGCGGCTGTCCGACGAGATCGGCGCGCAGATCGCCTCGGTTGATTCCGCGCTGCGGGCCGCTGGCGAGCGCGTCGTCGGCGACATCAACCGCCACGCCGGCGCGGTCGAGCAGGCGCTCTCGGCGGCCAACGAGCGCTTCGGCAAGACCGGCGAGAAGGTTTCCGGTGGCATCGTCGCCCAGGTCGAGCGCATCGAAGGCACGATCGCGGAGGCCGGCGTGCGGCTCGACGACGGCGGCTCCCGGATAACCTCGGAAATCGACCGGCAGATCAACGCCGTTAATTCGGCGCTTGACGTCGCGAGCGAGCGCTTCCAGCGGAGCGGCGTCGACATGACGCTCGAAGTCGGCATGCAGGTCGAGCGGATCGAGGGGGCGGTGGCCTCCGCGAGCGAGACGCTCGGGAATTCGGCCGAGCGGCTGGTCGGCGACATCAATCGCCAGGTCGGTTCGATCGACGCGGCGCTCGCCGCGGCCAACGACCGCATGTCGTCGACCGGCGACCGCATCGCCGCCAACATCGACGAGAAAATCGAGACCGTCGAGGGCCGCCTCGCGCGCGCCAACGAGCGGCTGAACAATTCTGGCGACCGCATTGCCGGCAACGTCGTGCAGCAGCTCGGCAGCATCGAGGCCGCCCTGGCGCTCGCCGACGAGCGCCTGGAGACCGCCGGGCGCGAGCTCGCGGGCCATATCGGCGAGCAGATGGGCATCGTCGAGACGACACTGCAGGGCGCGCAGAGCCGCTTCGTTAATTCCGGCCGCGAGACATCCGACCAGATCCGCGACCAGATGAACGCGCTGAAGGACGTCATCGCATCGACCGGAGAGGAGTCGGTAACGCAGCTTTCGACCCGCGGCGGCGAGCTTCGCCGCGAGATCGAGTCGAACATCGAGCGCATCTCCGACGTGCTCGACGGCCGCGGGGGCGCGCTGGCGGCGACCCTCGGCGAACGAAGCGCCGCGCTCGGCTCGCTCATCGACACTCGCGTCGCGCAGATCGGCGAGACGCTCGACTCCCGTCTCACCGGATTCGAAAGCCGGCTGTCGGAAAGCGCTGAGGCGGCCGCGATCCGCCTCGCCTCCTCCGCCAGCACGATCGAGATCGCGGTGGAGGGCCGCCTGGCCGGTTTCGAGAACCGCGTCACCGCGCGCATCGGCGAAGTGACCCAAAAATTCTCCGAGCGCGCCGACGGCTTTGCCAACACGCTCGACGACCGGCTCGAGCGCATCAACTCCACGCTCGACACGCGGGCGCGGCAGATCAGCGAAACCCTGGTCGCACGCACGCGCGAAATGGCCGCCGCCTTCCATGACGGCCATAACGAGATGTCGGCGGCGCTCGACAGCCGCCTGCAGACGCTCGGCGATCACCTGTCCCAGCGCACGCACGAGCTGACCGAGACGATCGCCAACCGCATGATGGAGATCAACCAGGGCTTCGGCCAGCGCCTGCTAGCGCTGGAGAGCGACTTCAGCGAACGCGCCAATTTGCTGCAGACGACGCTCACTTCGACAAGCGGCATGCTGAACGAGAAGACGGAGATTCTGCAGTCGACCTTGCAGGCGCGCCATGCCGACCTCTCCAGCCTGATCGACAATCAGTCGAGCTCTCTGATCAGCAATATCGACGCACGCAGGGAAACGTTTGCACAGGATTTCGAGGCGCGCTTCAGCGACCTGTCCGGGCTGCTCGAGAGCCGGTCGAGCACGCTGCTCACCGCGCTCGACACGCGCCGCCAGTCCCTGACGGCCGATCTCATTGCTCGCCACACCGACCTGACCGGTCTGTTCGACGCCCAGTCGAAGTTGCTGATCAGCGACCTCGACGCCCGCCGGGAGACTTTCTCGCAGGACTTCGAGGCTCGCTTCACCGACTTCTCCGGACTGTTGGAGACCCGGTCGAGCTCGCTGCTCGATGCGCTCGATACGCGCAAGCAGTCGTTTGCCGCCGATCTCGAGAACCGCAGCGAGCAACTGCTCGAGGGCATCGAGGGTCGCTCCGCGGGGCTGTCGGAAAGCGTTGCCGCGAGCGCCCGCTCGCTACTCGACGATCTCGACCAGCGCCGCGAGCGGCTGGTGGAGGAGCTGGAGGGCCAAGGCAAGAGCGTTGTCGATTCCATTGCCCGCCAGGGCGAGCAGTCGACCGCCGTTCTCGACTCCAATGTGCGCGGCCTGCTCAACACGCTCGCCACGCAGACCAAGTCCATCATCGAAGCGATGGCAGGCAACAACGACCGCGTGCGCACCGAGCTTGGGGAGATGGTCAGCCGCCTCGAAGGCACCAACAAGGACCTGCAGGTCGTGCTCGGCAATACGGCGGAGCAGCTTGCCAGCATCGAAACGAACCTCTCCGGCCAGGTAGGCACGCTCCGCGACGCTTTGGAATCGGCGGCCCACAACACCAACGAGTCGCATGCGCTCTTGTCCGACCAGGTGAAGACGCTTCGCGACGTCTCGACCTACGTGCTGCGCGACATTGCCGCCATGGCGTCGAAGTTCGGCGACCAGACGCAGGCGCTTTCCGGCATCACCTCGCGCCTGTCGGATACCAACGAGCTGATGGAGGCTGGCCTCGCGCAGCGGCGCGAAGCGCTGGAGGCCATCGCTTCCGGCCTGGCGCAGCAGGTGGAGGCCGTCGAAGGCCGCCTCAACCGGCTGACGACTCTCCTCTCGGAGACGCTCGGCACGGCGGAGCAGAAGATCGGCGCCGTCGCCGAAAGCGTGCGCTCACAGGCCGAGACGACGACAAAGCAGGCGAGCGAAGCGCTGACCCAACGGCTGACCACCGCGCAGGAGCAGATAGCTACCTTCTCCGCCGATCTCTTCCGGATGGGCGAGAGCCTTGGCCGGGTCACCGAGGAATCGACGCGGAGCGCCTCCGGCCGCATCCACGAAACGATGCGTGGCGCGGAGCAGCGCATCGCCGAGGTGGGACAGGCGATTGCGCAGATGACCGAAGAGGCCGCGAGCGGCTCCTCGGGCGTGCTTGCCGAAGCGCTCGCGAGCGCGGAGAAGCGCGTCGCGAACCTGAACGCGGCGCTGAGCGACAAGGCCGAAGAAGCGGCGCGGAACGCAATCGCCCAGTTCGAGACGATGCGGCTTGCAGCCGAGGCCGAGGGACGGCGAGCCGCGGAAAGCGTCGAGGCGGCGCGGCTTTCGCTCGAAGAAAAGGTGCGCGAGGCGACGACCGGTTCCGGCGCTGAGCTGCGCCAGGCGGCCGACGGGCTGATCGATCAAGTCACGCACGCCGTCGCCGAGGCGACGCGCCGGTTTGCGACTACCGCCGACGATTTGCGGCGAGCGGCGCAGGAAATGCAGCGTGAACTGACCGAGACACGGAACGAGCTGCAAAAGGGCGTCCTCGACATGCCGGCGGAAGCGCGCGAGGCAAGCATCGCCATGCGCCGGGCGATCGCCGAGCAGATCGATGCGATCAACGAGCTGTCGATGATCGTCGCCCGCAGCGCCGGCGAAGCGATGGTGCTGCCCCAACCGACCCCGGCTCCGGCGCCCGCCATGCCGCCGGCCGCCGGCCCTGCTGTGGAGGCGCGCCAGGAGTCGGCAAAGCTGCCCGAAGCACCGCGGCAGCCTCCGGCGCAGCCGGCAAGGCCGCCGGAACCGCGCGCCGTGCAGGCCGAGCCCTTCGGCAAGCCGTCTGGCGCAAGGCCGGCCGAACACGCAGAGGCGGAGCCGAAGGTGACCGCCGCGCCGCCCGCGAAGCAGCAGCCGGCGAAGTCGAGAGGCGGAAACGGCGAAGCGCGCGGCTGGGTGGCCGACTTGCTGCGCCGCGCCTCGACCGACGAGGAGCCGGCAGAAGGGGGCCATCGACCCGAGGCGGAGGGTCCAGCGACCTCCGGCCGCCGCTCACCGGCGCAGGTCGTGGACTCGCTCAACTCCCTGTCAATCGACATCGCCCGCGCGATCGACCACGAAGCATCGGTGGAGCTTTGGGATCGCTACAAGCGCGGCGAGCGTAACGTGTTCACGCGCCGCCTCTACACCCTGCAGGGCCAGAAAACCTTTGACGAGCTGCGCCGCAAATACGAGCGCGACAATGACTTCCGCCGCGCGGTCGACAACTACATCGGCGATTTCGAGCGGCTGCTCGCGCAGGTGTCGAAGGACGACACGGACCCAGCGGTGTCGCGCATGTATCTCACCTCCGACACGGGCAAGGTTTACACCATGCTCGCGCACGCGGCGGGGAGGCTGAGCTAGCGGGTAGCCCCCGGATTGCGCGCCTTCGGCACTTCATCCGGGCTACCAGCGACTAACGCAGCGCCCAGTTGGCGATATCGGCGAACGTTTTGTCCATCGCATAGTCGAGCGCCTGCACGACCACGCCGGGGTTCGTCGAGTCGACCGGCACCACCTCGCGGAAAACCTGCGAGCGGAGCACGCGCCCGTTCCGATCGTCCATGACGCGCACGGCGAAGTCGGCGACGGCGCCTTCCTCCCTGAGCTCGAAGGCGCGTACGTCGATCACCAGCTGATAATCGATCAGGAGCCCCTGCCCCGGAACCGCGGCGGCGCGGATACGGCCGCTGTTCTGCAGCGTCTCCACCATGCGCGCTTGGAGCAGCCTGGGCAGCCGGTCGCTCCACACTGCGCCCGGCAAATAGGCGTATTCGGCCGGGCTCGGACGCGCCGCGATGCGGTCGGTATCGAGCGCGCGGACCGTGGTCGGCTCAGGCACGAGCACCTGCAGCCCGCCGCGCTGCGCCTGCACGTCGCCGGGGGCGCTCAGATCGAAGATGTTGCTCGGAGCGCCGGCAAGGAGCGTCGTGCAGGCGGAGAGCGCCACGGCGATCAGCGGCGCGGCAAGCGCCAGCAGGCGCGGCATGCGCGCCAACGCGGACTCCCTGACACGCCTCGTCACGCCGCCCCAGCCCTCAACGCCGCCGCCCGCCGAATTCCGGCACGCGCTCCCCGCCCAAGAGGAACCCGGTCGGGTTCTCCTCCAGGTTCGAGATAACGCGATCGAGGCGGGCGATCGTCCGCTTCCCGTCGGTGATCAGGCCCTGGAAATCCTTCAGCCCGCGATCGCTGAAATCTGTCACGCCGCCGCCGACGATGGCGATCTGAGCGTTGAAATTGTCGGCCGCGGCGCGGATCGCGGCGAGCGTCGCAGTTGCGTCCTCGAGGATGCCGCCCGGCCCCTGCCCGGCCATGCTGTCGAGCTTGGTGAGGACCGATTCCGCGCGCTCACCGAGCGTTCCGAAGCGGGCCGAGACCGCGCGCGCGTCCGCAACGATCTGGTCGATATCGTCGCTGTTCTCGCCGAGCGCGGTGCTGAAC
>JBOHKB010000069.1:0-12200 GCA_050728815.1 Propylenella sp. | reverse complement strand
CGCTGGTGCCGCTCCTGACGCTCGGCCTTCCCACGACCGCGACCGCCGCCATCATGCTCGCCGGCTTCCAGCAATACGGCCTGCAGCCGGGCCCGCTGCTCTTCGCCAATCGCCCCGACCTCGTCTGGGGCCTGATCGCCAGCCTCTTCATCGCCAACGCCCTGTTGTTGGTGCTCAACCTGCCGCTCATCGGGCTCTGGGTGCGGGTGCTTTCGGTCCCGCGGCCATGGCTCTATGGCGGCATTCTCGCCTTCGCGACGCTCGGCACGATCGGCGCCAACCCGTCGCGCGTGGAGCTCGGCATGCTGCTTCTCTTCGGGCTGCTCGGCTACGGGCTCCGCCGCTACGACTATCCGATCGCGCCCGTCGTCGTCGGGCTGATCCTCGGGCCGCTCTCCGAGCAGCAGCTCCGCCGCGCGCTGTCGATCAGCCAGGGCGATCCCTCGGTACTCGTCAACTCGCCGATCTCGATCGTGCTCTATGCGATTGCCGCCCTCGCCCTCTTTGGTCCGATGCTGCTGAACCTGCTGCGGCCGGAGGACCGCGCAGTCGTCAGAGCAGATGAGGACTAGCCGTCCCTTCAGCGGATCGCGCCGGCGGTGATCCCGGCGATGAAGTAGCGCTGCAGGAACAGGAAAAGCACGAGCATCGGCAGCGTCATCAGCACCGCCGCCACCATGATGGCGTTCCAGAACACGCGGTTCAGCCCGACCAGCGCGCCGAGCGCCACCGGCGCAGTCTGCGCGTCCGGATGGCTCAAAACGAGCAGCGGCCAGAGAAAGCTGTTCCACGAGAACAGGAAGAGGATGATCGACAGCGCCGCGATCGACGGCAGCACCAGCGGCAGCGCGATGCGCGAGAAGATGTAGAACTCGCCGGCGCCGTCGACGCGCGCGGCGTCGAGCAGCTCCTCCGGAAGGCTCAAAAAGGTCTGCCGCATGAAGAATACGCCGACGGAGCTGAAGAGCGGCGGCACGATAACGGCGAACCATGTGTTGGACAGCTTCAGATCGCGCGCCATCAGCACGAATTGCGGGATGACAACGACGAAATAGGGAATCGTCAGCGTCGCGATGACGAGCATGAACAGCGTGCGTCGGCCGACGAAGTTGTATCGCGCGAAGGCGTAGCCAGCCATGCTGGTCAGGAGCACCGACAGGACCGTGTAGATCGTCGAGGTCGCGATGCTGTTGAAGAGCGGGCGCAGGAAGCGGGTCTGCGATTGCAGAGCGGCCCAATTGTCCGCAAACGACGTGATCGGCAGCAGCGGAACGGCGGCGCGGTAGAATTCGGACTCCGGCAGCGTCGCATAGGTGAACATCAGCCAGAGCGGCATCAGCCAGAGGAGCGCCAGCGGCAGGAGCAGCGCATGCAGCGCGACCTGCGCTCCGCGGCGGGACTCGTTCACCGCTGCCTCCCGAAGAGCACGATTTGCACCGCCGAGAAGCCGGCGGCGAGGATGGCGGTCGCGTAGGCGACCGTCGAGGCGTAGCCGAAATTCATCGCGCCGAAGCCCTGTTTGTAGAGGTAGGTCCCGAGCGTTTCCGTGGCGTTGCCGGGCCCGCCCTGCGTAATCAGCCAGGGCTCCGCGAAGAGCTGCATCGTGCCGATGATCGATAGGACGAGCGCGAAGAGGAGCACCGGCCTCAGCAGCGGCAGCGTGACGCTCCAATGCTGGCGCCAGCGCGAGGCGCCGTCGACGGCCGCCGCTTCGTAGAGTTCTCCCGGGATGTTCTGCAGACCCGCAAGGATGATGATTGCGTTATAGCCGGTCCAGCGCCAGGTGATCGCCAGGATGATGACGGCGGTCGCCGTCCACGGCCCCTGCAGCCAGTCGGGCGTCGGCAGTCCGAAGGTCCCGAGCGTGCCGTTCACGGCGCCGAACTGCCCATTGAACATCAGCCGGAAGATCGCCGAATAGGCCACTTCACCGACGACGACCGGCGCGAAGAAGGCGAAGCGGAAAATGCCGCGCGCCCGGAGCAGCGAAGAGTTCAGCGCAATCGCCAGCAGCGTCGCCAGCGCCAGCATCAGCGGCACCTGCACGACAAGGATGAAGAAGGTGTTCTTCAGCGCGCTCTGGAAGGCGGCGTCGTGAACGAGCCGGCCCCAGTTGACGGCGAACTGGTAGCGCCAGGGGTTCACGCGCGTGTTCTGGAAGGAGAAGAGCACCGACTGGACGATCGGCCAGCACCAGAAGATCGCGAAGATCGCGAGGTAGGGGGCGAGAAAAAGATACGGGATGAGCGGCCGACGATGGGCCGCAGGCGCTGCCGCTGATTTGGATCGGGCGGGGACCGGCATGGCGCCGGTCCCCTCGGCTGCTGTCATTGCATGATCGGCAGGCCGGTTGCGGCGGATATCTGGTTGGCGGCGTCGTCGAGCGCCTCCTGCGCCGTCGCGTGGCTGCCGTTCAGGTAGTCGTTGACGACCTTGACCATGATGGTGCTGCGCACTTCCTGATAGAACTGCGTGCCGCGATAGGGCGGAATCTGGTCCATCGTGGCAAGCATCTCGGACCAGATCGGCTGACCGCCCCAGTACTCCTGCGGGGCCTTCACGTAGGGATCCTCGAGGGAGGCGAGCAGCGAGGGAACGAGTCCGCGGTTCTTCAGCATGGAAATCTGGCCGGGCACTGTGGCGAGCGCATACTCGACATAGGCCCACGCTGCCTCGGGGTTGTCGGTGCTGGCGCTGATGGCGAGCGACGAGCCGCCGATATTCGCGGCCCTTACGCCACCCGACTCTGCGGCGGGGATGTTGTAGGTGCCCCATTGGCCGGCCTGCTCCGGTGCGTTTGAACGGACGGTTCCCTCGTACCATCCACCAAACAGCGCGCTCGCCGTCGCGCTCGCCTTGATGTTCTGGATCTGCTGGCCCCAGTCGCCCACGGCGAGCAATCCGGCGTCGTAGATCTTCTTGATCGTTTCGAGCGCATCGACGCAGCCCGGCTGGTTCACCGCAACCTGTTCGCCCTTGTCGTCGAAGTAAAAGCAGCCGCGCTGGTTCGCGAGCATGCGGAACCATTCGTCGTCTGTGCCGAGCGCCATCGTGCCCATCTTGGCGCCGGTCGCGTCGAGAACCTTCTTGCCGGCTTCCATCCAGTCGTCCCATGTCTCGATCGAAGCGGGATCGACGCCGGCCTTCTCGTAGAGGTCGCGGCGGTAGAAGAAGACCGCCGGTCCGCTGTCCCACGGCAGCGAGTAGACTGCGTCGCCGGCCATCAGCTCCGGCCATTTGAACGGCGGGAACGCGTCCATGTACTTCTCGACGCCAAACTCCTTGAGGTTCTTGAAGCAGTCCGGGAAGCGAGCCCAGTAGACCTCGGCCTCGCTGTTCTCGATGGTCACCACGTCGGGCAGGTCGGTGCCGCCTGCGGCGCATCCGGCGAGCGCTTTGTCGCGAACGTCGCCGTGCCCCATGTTCATGACGGTGACCTTCACGTCGGGGTACTGCTTGTTGAAGTCGGGCACGAGCATGTCGAGTGCCTCGGCCGCGATGTTCCAGCTCCACACCGTGATCTCGCCCGATGGCGCGCCCTGCGCCCCGCCGCCCAACAGGCAAAGCGAGGTCGCCAAGCCGAGCAGGCTCGGCGTCGAGCGCAAAAATCCCGTCAGTCTCATCTGATGTCCCTCCCTGAATCCCGGCTGGCGTTCTCTGCCAGCCCTGATGCGGCGCAGCAACTCGCGGTCGCAACGCTTCGCTACGCCTGCGTGTGCGGGCGAGCCTCTCGAAACATATTACCAATCGATGGAAAGCGTAAGCCGGTTTGGCGGGACAGCCGAACGCGCCAGGGCGTCGCATGGCGTTCAAAACGGGAAGGAAAATGCGTTTCGCCCGCACGGCGTTAACTGCGGCTTAACCACCACGGCCCCAAATCGTAACGAAGCAGTTAACGGGGCTGTTCGGTGAACGCGAACGTTGCGATCCAACCACGCAAATCTCTGCGATTCCGTGGCCGATCCTTCATGGCGCTGGTCTTCGCGCCGGAGCCGCCGCTCGACGAGTGGATGGCCGAGCTCGACCAATGGAGCAAGCGCTCGCCCGGCTATTTCGTCGGGCGGCCGATCATTCTCGACGTGTCGGCATTGCCGCTCGACAAGGACGGGGTCGCGTCGCTGATTGCAGACCTCCACGCGCGCGACATCCGCATCATGGGCGTCGAGGGCACCAAGGCCTCGTGGCTCGGCCTCGGCATGCCGCCGCTCGTCAGCAGCGGCCGCGCCACGAGCGCGCCGGGCGCTCCCGACGCTCCCCCGCTCGAGGCGCCGCAGGCGCCCAAGCCGGCTCCGAAGGCCGCGGCGGCCGCTGCGAAAGAGCCGGCAACCGATGCTCCTGCCGCCAACGGAAAGGCGGCCACCGCACTCACCGCGCCGCCCGCGCCGCAGCAATCGGCGCAGCCTTCGTCCCTTCTTCACGACAAGCCGGTTCGCTCCGGCCAGTCGGTGATCTTCCCGCAGGGCGACCTCACTATCCTGGGCTCGGTCGCATCCGGTTCGGAAGTGGTCGCCGGCGGATCGATCCACATCTATGGAACGCTGCGCGGGCGCGCCATCGCCGGCTCCACCGGCAATTCCCACGCGCGCATCTTCTGCAACAAGCTTGAGGCCGAGCTGATCGCGATCGACGGCCTCTACCGCACCGCCGACGAGATGGAGCCGCAATACCGCGGCCGGCCGGTGCAAGCCTGGCTCGAGGGCGAGACCATGGCGATGGCAACGCTGAGCTGAGATTCTGGAGGAGGTTGGCGACATGGCCACAGTTCTGGTCGTAACTTCGGGCAAGGGCGGTGTCGGCAAGACGACGTCTACGGCAGCTCTGGGCGCGGCGCTGGCGCAGCAGGGGAAGAGCGTCGTCGTCGTCGACTTCGACGTCGGCCTCCGGAACCTCGACCTCGTCATGGGGGCCGAGCGGCGCGTGGTCTACGACCTGATCAACGTGGTGCAGGGCGACGCCAAGCTGCCGCAAGCGCTGATCCGCGATAAGCGCATCGAGAATCTGTTCCTGCTCCCTGCTTCGCAGACACGCGACAAGGACGCGTTGACCGAGGAGGGCGTGAGCCGCGTCATGGGCGAGCTCCGCGAAAAGTTCGACTGGGTCATCTGCGACAGCCCGGCCGGTATCGAACGCGGCGCGACGCTCGCGATGCGCCACGCCGACGTGGCGGTGGTGGTCACCAACCCGGAAGTCTCTTCGGTGCGCGATTCCGACCGCATCATCGGCCTCCTCGATTCCAAGACCGCCAAGGCCGAGAAGGGCGAGCGCATCGACAAGCACCTTCTCCTCACGCGCTACGACCCGATCCGCGCCGAGAGCGGCGAGATGCTCAAAACGGAGGACGTGCTCGAAATCCTCTCCATCCCGCTGCTCGGAATCGTGCCGGAAAGCGAGGAGGTTCTGCGCGCCTCCAACCTCGGCGCGCCGGTCACCATCGCCAATCCGATGAGCGCCGCCGCGCGCGCTTATTCCGATGCCGCGAAGCGGCTTGCCGGCGAAACGGTGGTGCTGACGATCCCGACCGACAGGCGGAGCTTCTTCGGCAAGCTGTTCACGCGGAGGGCCGCATGAATCTGTTCAATTGGTTTCAGAAGCGCGGCTCCGCGCCGGTCGCCCGCGACCGGCTGCAGATCCTGCTCGCGCACGAGCGCACTATTGCCGGCGGTTCCGACCTCGTCGCGATTCTGCGGGAAGAAATCCTGGCGGTGATCAAGAAGCACGTGCACGTCGAGTCGGACAAGGTTCAGGTCAAGATGGAGCGCGGCAAGGCTGTCTCCACGCTTGAGGTCGACATCGAGATACCGACGCCGACCGAGCCGCTCTCGAAGGTCGGGCGGCCGAAGCCGAAGGCCGCGGCCGCAACAGCTGCCGCCGCCGCTTCATAGGCCGCGGGCCCTCTCCCCCCTTGCGGGGGAGAGACGGAGAGGGGGGAAGAACACCGCCGCGACCTTCCTCTTTCCCCCCTCCCTGACCCTCCCCAGCAAGGGGGGAGGGAATCAACCCTCCATAAACGTCGCGAATTCCTCCTTGAAATCCGCGTGCCAGCGCGAGAGCGCCGGCCGGTTCTTGACGATGTCGTCCGCTCCCCAGCGGATGCGCTTCTCGTCGATCGCCCGCGTGACCTCGTTGTCGGGGCAGAGGATGTAGAAGTCGCCGCGCGCCATCGCCGGCAGCATGAAGTCGATCACTTGGCTGGCGGTCCAAGCTCCCGCCGGCTTCTCCGCTCCGGGCCGCGCCGCGGTGATGCCGGTGAAGGTGAAGCCCGGAATGAGCAGGTGCGCGGTCACCTGGCACCCCTCGACGTTGCGCAGCTCGTGCGCGAGCGCCTCCGTCACTACCTTCACGCCGGCTTTCGAGACGTTGTAGGCGGTGTTGCCGGGCGGGCAGGTGATCCCCTGCTTCGAGCCGGTGTTGATGATGGCGCACGGCGTCTTCTGCTCGATCATTGCCGGTGCGAAAACCTGCACGCCGTGGACGACGCCCCAGAGATTGGTGTCGATGATGGCGCGCCAGGCATCGATCTCGCCGAGGAGCTGGCCGGCCCCGCCGCGCCCGGCATTGTTCATGAGAACCGCCACCTCGCCGAACGCCTCGTAGGCGCGCGCCTTCAGCCGCTCCACGTCTTCGCGGAGCGACACGTCGGTTGGTACGCCGATCACGTCGCCTGCGCTCTTTGAGCGGTGTGCGACCGACTGCACGGCCTCGCGGAGCGTCTCTTCCTTCAGATCGGCCATCACCACCTTCATGCCGAGATCGGCGAAACGCTCGGCGGCGGCGCGGCCGATGCCGCTCGCCGCGCCGGTTATGACCGCGGCGCGGCCGGGCGAAATCGAGGGGTGCTGTGCGGGCATGGGGTGCTCCTTGAACTTCTTGCCACTGGACGCGATTGCCGAACATGGCATGATGGCGCCCGGGGTGGAACTAAGGCGGCAGGCCATGGGGATCGCGGTGATTGCGAAGACGCGGCTTCTATGCCTGACGCTGGCTATTGTCTTCGCGACATTCGCCGCCGGGATTTCCGCGTCGCGAGCCGACGACCCGCAGATCCGCGAAATCCAGTCGCTATTGTCCGAGCTCGGCTACAACGTGGGCGCAATCGACGGCGTCGCCGGACAGCGAACACGCGTTGCTATCCAGGAATTTCTCGCCGATGAGGGGGCCAATCGCTCCCTGAGCGGTCTTGCGCTGCTAGAACTCCTGCGAGTGAAGCTTGCGCCTGCGAACGCGCAAGGCTCAAGGCCTGCCGAAATCGAGCTCACCGTACAGACCAGTCTGCATAGCGTTTTGTTCGTCACCTTTTCGCCGGATGGCCGCCTCGCGGTGACCTGCAATGACAGTCAGGTAAGAGTCTGGGATGTCGAATCCGGCACGCTTCTACGGATCATCAGAGCGCACTCCGGCTTCGCCCGATCAGTGGCAGTTGGACCCGACGGGCAGACAGCATTCTCCGGCGGCGACGATGGTTCCGTAAAATTTTGGAATCTCGCGTCCGGTCGGCTGATTCGAACCTACGATGCGGGTTCACCTGTGTATTCGGTGGCGGTGGTGCCTGATGGCCGAACCGTACTCGCGGGAACTCTGAACGGCGCTGTGATCTCCTGGAACGCTGCCTCGGGACAGCGCTTGTGGACTTTCGAGACCGGGCAGACCTCTCCGGAGATTGCCATAGCACCCGATGGGCGTTCGGCACTTTCCGCTTCTGGTAAACTGAATCTCTTGGAAGTTAATTCGGGCCGGCTGCTGCGAACATTCGATCACTTGGGTGGCATCGATACGATCGCCTATGCGCCTGACGGACTAACCGCGCTTTCTGGAGGTAATTCTGGAACGATCTTGTGGGAGATTTCTTCCGGCCGACTTCTGCGGGACTTCGAAGGACATACCGGCCTGGTCCGATCCATTGCGTTTGCTCCCGACGGAAGGACAGGCTTGTCTGCAAGTTGGGACAACACCGTCAAACTGTGGGACATCGCTACGGGCGAGCTGCTCCGGACTATGGAGGAAAAATCCGAAGGCTCCGTAGCGTATTCGCCTGATGGGATGACAGCGCTTTCAGGAAGCGATGGTGCGATCAGGCACTGGGAAGTCGCGTCCGGGAAGTTGCTGCGCAAGTTGGAAGGGAACTCGCGTCGTCCCAATACACTCAACATCACTCCGGATGGCCGGACATTGCTCTCCGGCATGAGTGAGGGAATGGCCTTCTGGGATACGGCGTCTGGCCGTTTGCTTCGAACCATTGAGGGGCTCTCTGGCTTGACTGCGGTCGCGCCCGATGGGCAGACTGCGCTCTCGAGCGACCTTGAGGGGGTGAAATTATGGGACCTCGCGACGGGCAGCATTACACAAATACTTGAGGGAAGTTCCGAATACAGAATTGTCGCCTTCTCTCCCGATGGTCAGACCGCGGCATCGAAAGCAGCCACCGGGCCTCTCAAGTTATGGGATGTTGCTACTGGAAGGCTTCTCACGACTTTCCCCGATCGATCGGATAATCATTACGGAGACTTCATTTGCTTTGCGCCTGATGGCCGAACAGTGCTTCTGGATAACAATACGAGTGTTCTCAACTCGGGGGTTCAACTGTGGAACGTTTCTTCCGGCCGACTTCTTAAAACCTTCCCAGAAGATGTTGGTGAGGTGGTGCATGCGATCGATTTAGCTCCGGATGGAAGAACGGCCGTCTCTGCGCATACTTTAGATTTGGATTTAGAAAAGGCGAAATTTGTCCTGAGACTCTGGGACTTTCCGGCAGGTAGCCTTAAGCGCAGTTTGGAAGGTCATTCGGACATCATTGTTTTCGTGGAGTTTGCGCCCGATGGGGAGACTGTGCTTTCGGGAAGCATTGATGGCACGCTCAAACAGTGGCGAGTAGCTGATGGCAAACTACTCGACACTCTAGAAGGGCACACCGATTCAGTTAATGATGGTGTCTACGCACCTGATGGGGGCCGCATCTACTCGGCCAGCACGGACGGCACGGTCAGGGTCTGGAACGCGAGCGATGGATCTTTGCTCGCCACGATGATCGCTTTCGCCAACGGCGAATGGCTCACGATGACGCCCGAGGGCTTTTTCGACGCCTCGGAGAATGGCGCCAACTCGCTCAACGTCGCGCGTGGGTTCGAGTTTTTCTCGATCGATCAGGTCTATGACGCTCTCTACCGCCCCGATTTGGTGGAAGCAAAGCTTGCCGGCGATCCGGAAGGCAAGGTGCGCGAAGCGGCCGCGCAGCTCGACCTCGCCAAGGTGATCGAGAGCGGCGCCGCGCCGGAGGTGAGCATTCTTGGGCCCGAGGAAGGCGCCGACATCGACGACGAGGAGGTCGAGGTCAGCGCCACCGTGACGGACCAAGGCGGCGGCATCGGCCGGATCGAGTGGCGCATCAATGGCGTGACGCTCGGCCTCAGCACGCGCGGTCTGGAGCGGGTGGACGCGGCCGCGGCTCCGACGGGAGGCGCTTCGGCCGCGGCTGCCGCGCCAATCACGGTCTCCGAAACGCTGACGCTTGAGCCTGGCGACAACCGCATCGAGATCGTCGCCTACAACGCCAAGGACTTGATCGCGTCGGAGCCGGTTGCCGTGACCGTGCGGTGGGACGGCGCCTCATCGGCGGCGCCGCCGCGGCTGCACGTGCTTGCGGTTGGCATCGACGACTATTGGGACGGCCGGCTCCGGCTCTCCTTCGCGGCTTCTGATGCGACGGCCATTGGCGAGGGCCTGCGCTCAGCCGGTGCGACGATGTACGAAAGCGTGGAGGTGACGACCGTGCTCAACGCTACCGCCACCGCCGCACAGCTCGACGCCGCCTTCGCGCGGCTCGGCGAAAACGTGCGCCCGCGTGACGTTTTCGTGTTCTTCCTCGCCGGCCACGGCAAGACCCTTGACGGCCGCTACTACTTCCTGCCGCAGGACTTCCGCTACGAGGACGAGAATTCGATCGCCGAGCAGGGGATCGGGCAGGACCAGTTCCAGGAATGGCTCGCCAGAGTCCCGGCCAGGAAGAGCGTGCTACTCTATGATACTTGCGAAAGCGGCACGCTGACCGGCCCTGGGATCGCCTCGCGCGGGCTCGAGCGCGTGGCCGCGATGGCGCGGATGACGCGCGCTATGGGCCGCACCGTACTCGCCGCCTCGACCGACGATGCGCCGGCGCTCGAAGGCTATCGCGGGCACGGCGTATTCACCTACGCGCTGCTCGATGCGCTTGGAAAGGCGGACCGTGACACCAACGAGACGGTCGAGGTGACGGAGCTGGCCGCCTACGTGGACCGCGTGGTGCCGGAGCTTTCCTACGCCGCTTTCCAGGTGCGCCAAGTGCCGCAGATGAACCTGACCGGCAGCGATTTTCCGGTTGGGCGGGTCACGGCGTTGCTGGGAGAGGCTGGACCGCGCCAAGATGCTCCGACTGTGCCGCGCCAGCCGACGCACGTGTTGATCTCCGCCTCGGTCGTGCATAAGTCGGCCGACAGGAATGCGCCGACCGTGGTCGAGCTGCCGGCCGGCAGCCAAGTGCGGCTGGTCGAAACCGCCGAGGGGTGGACGCTGATCGCGCGCGACGGGGAGACGCTCGGCTACGTCGAAGCGCCTTCGTTGCTCCGCCTGCAGTAGCGTTATGCCGCTTTCGCCCTAGCCTGCTGCGGGGCGACCTCGCCGTGACGAATCTCCGTGCCGAGCACCTGCAGGCAGTATTTCATGAACGCCGCGAGGCCCGGCCAGCCCTTCGCCGAGACGAGCTTGCCGTCGACATGCGCGCCGGTCGGGGGGACGTCGATGTACTTGCCGCCGACCGCGGTCACCTCAGGCTCGCAATATTCGAGCGCCGCGACTTCCTTGCCGCGGATCGTCTCGGGCACCGCCATCAGCACCTGCACGCCGTGGCAGATGGTGAAGATCGGTTTCTGCTTCTCGTGGAAGTGACGGATGATCGCCTGCACCCGCTTGTCGATGCGGATGTATTCCGGCCCGCGCCCGCCGGCCACATAGACGGCGTCGTACTGCTCCGGCTTCACGTCGGCGAAGCTTTTCTTCAGCGGGAAGTTGTGTCCGAGCTTCTCGGTGTAGGTCTTGTCGCCCTCGAAATCGTGCAGGGAGGTCTTGAGGATCTCACCCTTTCTCTTGTCCGGGCAAACCACGTCCACCTGGTGGCCGACCGCCTGCATCGCCTGCTCGAACACGAAGATCTCGTACTCCTCGCTGAAATCTCCGGTGAGCATCAGGATTTTCTTGCCTGGCATACCGTTCGCCTCCCGTGATCTCGTGGCGCCAAGAGGCGCATTTCTTAGCGGCAGCGCAGGTAGTATGGAAGCCCCAGCCGCTTCGGCGCCAACGCGCGGAATTGTGTTCGGCCGCGATTCCCGTCATTCTTTCGTGGGGCTTGGGGAGTTTTCGCGTCATGACCGGCTTCGACATCGTCGTCATCGTGCTCGTCGTCTTCGCCGTCATCGTCGTCGTCGCGGCGGTGAAGACCGTGCCGCAAGGCTACAACTACACGGTTGAGCGCTTCGGCCGCTACATCAGGACGCTGAAGCCGGGCCTGAACATGCTCGTCCCGTTCATGGACCGCATCGGCTCGAAGATGAACATGATGGAGACGGTGCTCGACGTCCCGAGCCAGGAGGTGATCACGCGCGACAACGCCACGGTGACGGCGAACGGCATCACCTTCTTCCAGGTGATGGACGCGGCGCGGGCGGCCTATGAGGTCAACAACCTCGAAAACGCCATCCTGAACCTCACCATGACCAACATCCGCTCGGTCATGGGGTCGATGGACCTCGACGAGCTTCTCTCCAACCGCGACGAGATCAACGTGCGCCTGCTTCGCGTCGTCGACGCGGCCGCTTCGCCCTGGGGCGTGAAGATCACACGCATCGAGATCAAGGATATCGACCCGCCCAAGAATCTCGTGGAATCGATGGCGCGCCAGATGATGGCGGAACGCGAAAAGCGCGCTGCGATCCTGGAGGCGGAGGGCAAGCGTCAGGCGGAGATCCTTAAGGCGGAAGGCCAGAAGCAGGCGCAAATCCTCGAAGCCGAGGGCCGGCGCGAGGCGGCGTTCCGCGACGCCGAGGCGCGCGAGCGCGAGGCCGAAGCGGAGGCAAAGGCGACCACCTCGGTCAGCGAGGCGATCGCGGCGGGCGACGTGCAGGCGATCAACTATTTTGTCGCCCAAAAATACGTCGAGGCGCTGACGGCCTTCGCGC
>JBOHKB010000068.1:0-8341 GCA_050728815.1 Propylenella sp. | reverse complement strand
GTCGCCTTCAGCGCCTTCACGCTCTTTTCCGCGACCTCCTCGACGCTTGCCCGCTTCCCCGAATGCTGGCCGGGCACGACCATGTTCGGCTTAAGCACCATGCCTTCGAACGCGACCCCGGCAACGTAGAGCTCGTGGAAGACGGTCTCGAGCGTCCACACCGTCACGTCGTAGCAGCGGTCGATGTCGTGCTTGGCGTCGGGGCCGTCCATCAGCACTTCCGGCTCCACGATCGGCACGATCTGAGCCTCCTGACAGAGCGCCGCGTAGCGCGCCAGCGCGTGCGCGTTGGCGTTGATGCAGTTCCAGCTCGGCCGTCCGTCCTCGCCGATGGTGATCACCGCCCGCCATTTGGCGAAGCGCGCGCCAAGGCCATGATACTCCTTGAGCCGTTCGCCGAGGCCGTCGAGCCCCTCGGTGATCTTCTCGCCAGGGTGCTTGGCGAGGTCCTTGGCGCCCTTGTCGACCTTGATGCCCGGGACGGCGCCAGTCTTGCTGATCATCTCGACCAGCGGCGTGCCGTTCTTCGCCTTCTGGCGGACCGTCTCGTCGAAAAGGATGACGCCGGAGATGCAGTTCTTCATCGCGTCGCTGGCGCTGAACATCATCTCGCGATAGTCGCGGCGCGTCTCCTCGGTTGATTCGACCGAGATCGAATCGAACCGCTTCTTGATGGTGCCGCCGCTTTCGTCGGCCGCGAGGATGCCCTTGCCCTCGGCGACCATGCGGATTGCAATGTCTTCCAGCCTCTCGCTCATGGCTGCTCTCCTCTAATCGAGTGGTATGCCTGAATTGGCGCCGCTTGCCGGTCGGGCTGAGGATGTCGCGCTCTGTCCGAGCCGCTTCATCATGTAGACGCTGAGCGGCGAATCTACCGGATAGTCCCCGAAGCGGGAACACCGGCTGTAGCCGGCGCGTTCATACGTCTTGATGGCCCAGGGCGAAAGTCTGCCCGTCTCCAGCCGGATGTCGTCGTAGCCGAGCTCGCGGGCCGCTTGCTCAAGCGCCCGGATGATTTCCTGGCCGAGTCTTCTGCCGCGCGCCGGTGGCAGAAGGAAGACGCTCTTCATCTCCGCGTATCTTTCGTAGCGCTTCAGCGCCCCGCACCCGATGGGGACGCCGTTCTCGCGGGCGATGAAGAACAGGACGCCTTCGGAGACATGCGCGTCAGCGGGTATGGCGAAGCGCGCCTCCGGCGGATAGAGCCTAAAGTTCTCCTCGTCGCGCGCCTTCAGCAGCGCGCGCGCGTCCGCCGAATCTGCCGGTTCCTGTGCGATCGTCAGCGTCATTCGAGAGAGTTTGTGTCAAGCCGACCGAAGCGCTTCTACGCCCGGCAGCGCCTTGCCCTCAAGCCATTCCAGGAACGCGCCGCCGGCGGTCGAGACGTAGCTGAAATCGCCCGCCACGCCGGCCTTGTTCAGGGCCGCGACCGTATCGCCGCCGCCCGCGACCGAAAGGAGCGCGCCAGCGCGGGTCCGCGCCGCCGCATGCTTCGCCGCCGCGATCGTGCCGCGGTCGAAGGGCGGCTTCTCGAAAGCGCCGAGCGGGCCGTTCCAGACAAGCGTCTTGGCTTTGTCGATCCAGCCGTTCACCGCCGCGACGGTCTCTTCGCCGACATCGAGGATCTTCATCTCGACGGGCACCTTGTCGAGCGCCACGGTCGCCGCCTTCACGTTTTCCTCGAAGGCCTCCGCCACCACGACGTCGGTCGGCAGCACGACGGCGCGACCTGCGCTTGCCGCCGACGACATGATCTGCCGCGCGGTCTGAAGCAGGTCGGGCTCGCTCAGCGACTTGCCGATCTCCACACCCTTCGCCGCAAGAAAGGTGTTGGCCATCGCGCCGCCGACGACCAACGCGTCTACGTTGCCGATGAGGTTCCCGAGCAGGTCCAGCTTGGTGGAGACCTTGGCGCCGCCGACGATGGCGACAAGCGGGCGCTCGGGCCGGCCGAGCGCTTTCTCCAGCGCCTCCAGCTCCTCCTGCATGGCGCGGCCGGCATAGGCCGGAATGAGATGCGCCAAGCCCTCGGTCGAAGCGTGGGCACGATGCGCCGCGGAAAAGGCGTCGTTCACGTAGACGTCGCCGAGCTTCGCCAGCGCCGCCGCGAAGCTCTGGTCGTTCGCTTCCTCGCCGGCGTGGAAGCGCGTGTTCTCAAGAAGCACGATGCCGCCGTTCCCGAGCGACGCGACCGTCCTTTCCGCCTCCGCGCCGACGCAGTCCTTCGCGAAGCCCACAGGACGTTGCACCGCGTCGGCGACAGCCGAGGCGACCGGCGCCAGCGAATATTCCGCCGCCGGCTTGCCTTTCGGCCGCCCGAAATGCGCGAGCAGCGCCACCTTGGCGCCGCGGTCGGAAAGTTCCGCAATCGTCGGGGCCACGCGCTCGATGCGGGTCGCGTCGGTGACGACGCCATCGCGCACCGGCACGTTGAGATCGACGCGGAGAAGCACCCGCTTGCCCTTCAGCTCACCGGCATCGTCAAGGGTTCGGAATGGCATTCTCGGTCATCCGCTCCGGGTGTTTTCGGGCAGCCTCATAACACTCGCGCCAGCCCGTTGACAGAGGTCTCCGGCACGCCGATGAACAGGGCGAATGGAGTGCTATTCGTGCAGCGTTCTTCCTCGCCCAGAACCCGTCTCGACAAGGCCATTCGCCGCCTAAAGGCGCAGCGCGCCTGCCTCGATTGGGCCGCCTCGGCTATCGCCGACGTTCCCGGCATCGTCTGCGAGCTCGGGCTCGGCAACGGCCGCACCTACGATCATCTGCGCGCCCGCCTGCCGGGGCGCGACATCTATGTCTTCGAGCGCAGCGTCAACGCGCATCCCGACGCGATTCCGCCGGCCGACCGGCTGATCCTCGGCAACATCGAGGAAACGCTGCCAGAGATGCAGCAGCGCTTCGCCGGCAAGGTCGCGCTCATGCATTCCGACATCGGCACCGGCGACGACGAGCGCAACCGGCGGATCGCCGCCTGGCTCGGCCCGCAGGTCCTGCCCTATCTCGCGCCTGGCGCTACCATGGCAAGCGACCAGGAGCTGGTGGCGCTCGCCGACTTCGCCGCGCCGCTTCCGGAGGGCGTGGGCGAGGACCGCTATTACCTCTACCGCCTGCCGCGCTGAGCCGACGCCGCGGCGTCCGCGCCTACTCCTCCGGCTCGGTGGTGAAGAGGAGCGGATAGCCGGCGCGGCGGCCCTCGTCGGTCCCCTGCGTCGCCTTGGTCTCTGCGATGTCCCTCGCGTAGACCGCAACGACGGAGACGCCGCGCCGATGCGCGGTGATCATCACGCGATAGGCCTGGTCGGCGTTCATGCCGAAGACGCCTTTCAACACGGTCACGACGAATTCGCGCGGCGTGTAGTCGTCGTTGACGAGGATGACCTTGTGAAGGCGCGGCCTTTGCGTCTTCGGCTTGATCTTGGTGCGCGGCTTGGTGACGATCTCACTCATCGGAGACGCTCCCGATGACGACCCGATAACAGGGGATGCAACTAGTTTCGCATGTTCGGCGGCGTGCGTCTAATCGTCCTCCTCGGTGACCGAAGCGTGGCAGCAGCGTCTCGATCGCTCCTAGCCGAGCTTGCCCATCGCGACCGCGCTGTCGCTCATGCGGCAGGAGAAGCCCCATTCGTTGTCGTACCACGCCATGACGCGGCAGAGCGTGCCGTCGATCACCTTGGTCTGGTCCATGTGGAAGACCGAGGAATGGGAATCGTGGTTGAAGTCGGAGGAGACGAGCGGCTCGTCGGTGAAACCGAGGATTCCCTTCAGCCGCTGCGCTGCTGCGGCACGGATGGCGTTGTTGATCTCGTCCTTCGAGGTGGCGCGCTTGGCGTTGAACTTGAAATCCACCACCGAGACGTTGGGGGTCGGCACGCGGATCGCGACGCCGTCGAGCTTGCCGTTCAGCTCCGGCAGGACCAGGCCGACGGCCTTCGCCGCGCCGGTGGAGGTCGGGATGATGTTGATGGCGGCGGCGCGCGCCCGGTAGAGGTCCTTGTGGAGCGTGTCGAGCGTCGGCTGGTCGCCCGTATAGGCGTGGATGGTCGTCATGAATCCCGTATTGATTCCAACGGCTTCGTGGAGCACGGCGGCGACCGGCGCGAGGCAGTTGGTGGTGCAGGAGGCGTTCGACACGATCTTGTGGGCGGACGTAAGCTTGTCGTGGTTGACGCCATAGACGAGGGTGAGGTCAGCGTCGTTTGCAGGGGCGGAAATCAGCACCCGCTTTGCGCCAGCCGTAAGATGCGCTGAAGCTTTCTCCTTCGACGCGAAGATACCGGTGCACTCCATCGCAATATCGACGCCGAGCTCCTTGTGCGGGAGCTTTGCCGGATCGCGCTCGGCCGTCACTTTTATTTTGCCGCGCCCGACATCGATTGTGTCGCCATCGACCTTTACTTCGCCGGGGAAGCGGCCATGCACGGAATCGCGGCGCAAAAGGTGCGCGTTGGTGGCGACCGGGCCGAGATCGTTCACGGAGACGACCTCGATGTCCTTCCGGCCCGATTCCACGATTGCCCTCAATATGTTACGGCCGATACGACCGAACCCGTTGATTGCGACTCTGACGGCCATCAGCCTCTCCTTCCAAGATTCGCTACGTGGCTCCCCTGGGGCCCGGTCCTGGCGGACGCATGGCCCATGTGCGCGGCCACCTGGTTGACGACGACCTCGGCGGTAATGCCGAAGTGCCGGTAAAGATCCTCATATGGGGCGCTCGCCCCGAATGTGCTCATCCCGATGAAGATTCCATTGATTCCGATCAAGGAGTCCCAGCCCTGGCGCACGGCGGCCTCGATGCCGACGCGGACGGGCGCCGTGCCGATCGTGGCGGAGCGGTAGATTTCGTCCTGCTCGGCGAAACGCTCGAAGCACGGCACGGAGACCACGCGCGCGGCGATGCCTTCGGCGAGAAGCAGGTTTCGCGCCTCAAGCGCGATCGCCACCTCTGAGCCGCTGGCGAAGATCGTGACCTGCGCCTCGCCTTCGGCGGGCGCAAGCTCGTAGGCGCCGCGCGCACAAAGATTCGCCGCGACGTATCCCTCGCGCACCTGCGCGAGGTTCTGACGCGTGAGCGCAAGCACGCTCGGCCGCGTGCGGTCGGCAAGCGCGAGCTGCCAGCACTCCGCCGTCTCCACCGCATCTGCCGGGCGGTAGACGGCGAGGTTGGGGATGGCGCGGAGCGCGGCGAGATGCTCGACCGGCTGATGCGTCGGTCCGTCCTCGCCGAGCCCGATCGAATCGTGCGTCATCACGTAGATGACGCGCTGGCGCATCAGCGCCGAGAGGCGGATCGCCGGACGGCAATAATCGGAAAAGATCAGGAACGTGCCCGAATAGGGAATGAGCCCGCCGTGGAGCGCCATCCCATTCATGGCGGCGGCCATGCAGTGCTCGCGCACGCCGAAATGCACGAAGCGCCCGCCATAGCGGCCGGGCGCAATATCCTCCAGCCCCTTCGACTTGGTGTTGTTGGAGGGGGTCAGGTCGGCTGAGCCGCCGATCGTCTGCGGGAGTACGACGTTGATCGCCTCGAGCGCCAGCTCCGAGGCTTTTCGGGTCGCCACCTTCTGCGGCGTCTCGGCGTAGAGACGCTTCAGCTTGGCGATCGCCTCGTCGAGCTCGATGCCGACCTCGCCGCGATTGCGGCGCTGAAATTCCGTGCGCGTCGCGGCGTCGGCTGAGGCGAGCCGCGCCTGCCATTCCTCGCGCGCGGCGCGCGAGCGGCGGCCGGCCATCCGCCAGGCGCCCAAGACGCCGTCGGGCACCACGAACGGCTCGTAGGGCCAGTCGAGCGCTTTTCGCGCGCCGGCGACTTCTTCCGCCCCGAGCGGTGAGCCGTGCGATGCAGCGGTGCCGGCCTTCTTGGGCGCGCCCTTGGCGATTACCGTCTTCGCCGCGATCAGCACCGGGCGGTCGCTCCTCTTCGCCTCGGAAAGCGCCCTGTCGATCGCCGCCGGATCGTGCCCGTCGATCCGCATCGCCCACCAGCCCGCCGCCTCGAAGCGCGCGACCTGGTCGGTCGAATCGGCGAGCGAGATCGGCCCGTCGATGGTGATGGAATTGTCGTCGAAGAGGACGATCAGCTTGTTCAGCCGAAGATGCCCGGCGAGCGCGAGCGCCTCGTGGCTGATCCCCTCCATGAGATCGCCGTCCGACGCGAGGACAAAGATGTGGTGGTCGACGAGAGCGTCGCCGAAGCGCGCATTCATGATGCGCTCGGCGAGCGCCATGCCGACGGCGTTCGCAAAACCCTGGCCGAGCGGGCCCGTGGTGGTTTCGATGCCGGCGGCGTGGCCGTATTCGGGGTGGCCGGCGGTTTTGGAGCCGAGCTGGCGGAAGCGCGTCAGCTCCGCAAGCGGCATGTCCTCGTAGCCGAGGAGATAGAGCGCCGCGTAAAGCAGCATCGAGCCGTGGCCGGCGGAGAGGACGAAGCGGTCGCGGTCGGGCCAGGCGGGGTCGGCGGCGTCGAACTTCAGGTGTTTTGAGAAGAGCACGGTCGCGACATCGGCCATGCCCATGGGCATGCCCGGATGGCCGGACTTCGCCTTCTCGACCGCATCCATGGCGAGCGCCCGGATCGCATTCGACAGGAGCGCGTGCGGAACGGCGTCGGTCATGGAGATTTCCGTCGTGTGGGGCAGGGAACCGCGGCCCGGGCGCTGACGCCGCCACCCCTACGCGCCCGCGGCCCGATCCGGATCAGCGGGCGGGAGAGATAGCAGCTTAGGGGGGCGAGTCAACGCGGGGACCGCCGAAAGGCGCACTGTATCCGAGGGTTCGAGGCTCGGCCGTTCGCGAAAATCAGCGCCTCGCACCTCACCATGAGGGCGGCGTGCAGGTCGCCGGCTACATCCTCCGCTGCGCCGATATGAATGAGAGGAACGGACGCCGCAAAGCGCCGAGCGCGATCATCAAGAAGATCGCCGTGAAGATCGACCCTTGTTCGGGGAGCGACCGGCTTGCTCGCTATCGGCGCCGAACCGCTGCCGAGCGGGGGCCCCTGGAAGGAGGTTCCAAGCTCCGCCGCAATGTGCGCGACAGTCGGAATTACTGCGGCGCGCCGCCTCCAAAGACGACGCAGTCAATGATGCCCCTCTCAAAAGCGGTTCGAACCTCACCAAACGGCAACCCGACTGGCCTTCCACCGGCTTGCTCGACCAGAGTCCAACCCTCATTGTTGGCCATTCCGACCCTCACATGCTTGCCTTTGAGGCCGGTTACGTCACTCAATTCTTGTCGGCAGTCGATGATGAACGGCACGCAATCGGGGCAGCTTTGCACTGTAATCCTGTTAGGCGCTGCCCGATCAATGCCCTCTCGCCTGAAGGCCGTGTTGTAGTCCTCAATCTGAGCCATCACCGCTGCGCTGACGACCGGCTCGGGCTGCGGGGGAGCGACCGCGGTCGTGGACTCCCTCTTCGGCTCCTTCGGAAGCGCCGTCAGCTTGGACGATTCTTGTGGCGCAGGGCTGGGAGACTGTCCGGGCGGCACGAGGTAGATCGGCTCGGCGCCCAGCGACTGATAGACGAAGGGCTGCTGTGCGCGGCCGGTGTCGGCCATGACGGCCGCAGTCACCTGGCGGAAGAGAATGCCGATCTCCAGACCGGGCGTCGGCAGCGCGCCGAGCAGCGCCTTGGTGAAGGGGCTGTTGCGCCCGTCGCCGTCCGCCGCGACCTGTCCCTCCTTGGCAGCGTAGGCCACCAGCACGGACGAACCCTCCGGTTCGATCCGCGCGAGGCCGCGACCGATCGAGCGCGTGGCACCGGTCCGCTTCATCGCCGTCGCGAACGGGTTGTCGCGGCAGGCGTCGAGCATGACGAGTTGCAGGCCCTTGGCGCCTTCGAGCGCGAGCAGCGCGTCGTCGAGCGGGATGGTCTCGAACCTCACCCTGCGGTCCGTGCCGAGTTTGGCGTCGACGGGGATCAGGAAATTCTGCTTGTCCACTTCGATGCCGTGGCCGGCATAAAAGATTGCAGCGACATCCGCGCCGCTCGCCTTGTCGGAGAAGTCGCCGAGCGCGACGCGCATGCCCTGATAGCCCTGGTCGGTGAGGAGCGTGACGTCGAAGCCAAGCTGCTCAAGCATCGCGGCAACGTCGGCGGCGTCGTTCTTCGGGTTCGGAAGCAGCGGCGCGTTCTCGTAGGCGGAATTGCCGATGACCAGCGCCACGCGCTTCTCAGCCATGGCGGGGCCGGCGAGCAGGATCGCGAGGATGCCGACGGAGACGAAGCGCGCAATCGCGAATGGCATGGCACGAGTCCCCCCAAGATTGAGACGCGAGAGCTTCCCTTCGATCTTTCCTGAAATGGTTGCGGGAATCAATGTGAACCGGGAC
>JBOHKB010000067.1:0-2733 GCA_050728815.1 Propylenella sp. | reverse complement strand
CCCGAACCACCACTCGGATCGTCCGGCACGTACCTGCCGGTGGAAGGAACCGATGCCGGCCGCCGCCCAGCCGGAATAGGAGTTCAGCATCGAAATCACGACCGGCATGTCGGCGCCGCCGATCGGGACGATGATGAGCCCGCCGAGCGCAAGGCTGACCAGCACGATCAGCCAAAAGGCGAAGCGGTTTTCCGTCGTTGCAAGGATGATGATCAGCAAGACGAGAAGCACGCCGAGGGCGGCATTCACCAGATGCCGCGACGGAAGAATGATGGGCGCGCCGGACATGCGGCCGTCGAGCTTGGCGAAGGCGATGACCGAGCCGGTGAAGGTTACCGCGCCGATCGCGACGCCGAGCGACATCTCGATCAGCGCCTGGCCGTGGATTTCGCCGACCGCGCCGATGCCGAAGGCCTCCGGCGCATAGAGCGCAGCCGCCGCGACAAGCACCGCGGCGAGGCCGACCAGCGAGTGGAACGCCGCAACAAGCTGCGGCATCGCCGTCATCGGAATGCGCCGGGCGATCGTGACCCCCGCCGCGCCGCCCGCGGCAACCGCGATGAGGAGCGCAAGCCAGGCGAGGAAGCCGGCCGGCGGCTGCCCGAAAAGCGTGGTCAGCACCGCCAGCGCCATGCCCACCATGCCGAGGACGTTGCCGCGGCGGCTCGTCTCCGGATGCGATAGGCCGCGCAGCGCCAGGATGAAGAGCACGCCAGCGACGAGATAGAGGAAGGCGGTGAAGCTCGCGCTCATTGGGTCTCATCCGCGAGCAGGCTTCGGAGAGAGGCGATCAGCGGCGGTAGGTCTTGTCGAACTGTCCCCACGAGAATGCCGGCATCAATGTCTTCATAGCCATGCACCAGGTGGTGGCGGATTCCGACGATCTGACGCCAGGGCGTACCGGGAAGGAGCGCTCGCCCGGCCTCCGACACCCGACTCGCAGCTTCGCCAACAATCTGAACGGCGTACGAAAGCGCAAAGAATGTCCGCGGATCGGCGACGACCACCTCGGCGTCTCGCTCACCGAGAAAATCCACAGCCCTCTCGAAGTATCGAAGCATCTGGTTCAAGGCGTCACGATCCCGCTCATCCATCAGAGTTGAACCAAATCGCGCGCCATGCGCTCCCGCACCCCCTGACGCAGGTTCTCGCGCAGAACAAATTCCACGCGTTGCCCGGCGCCGAGGGCGTCCGACACTTCGTTCTCAGCGCCCACGAGCTGAAACAGTGTGGGGGTCCGCAGCATGTCCACCCACACGTCGATGTCGCTTTCCTCGGTCGCGTCGCCGCGCGCCACCGAGCCGACGATCCCGATCATGCGAAGCCCGTACTCGCGCTCGATGTGCTCACGCTTGTCGCGGAGCACCCGCAGCACCCTGTCGCGGTCGATGGTGATCGCGGTCGCCATTTCTCCGATCCCGCCTAGAGATGCCGCGTTTCGGCCGGCGGCGACTGCCAATTGTCGTGGCGGCCATCGGAGTAGCGGACAGGCGCGGCGATCAGCTCCCCCGGCTCGGCGTCGTCCAGACACGCGACCTGCACCGAGTAGAAATCGCCGCCGAGCACATCGAGGTGCCCGCGGCTGAACGGCCGCACGCCGCAGGTGCGGCAGAACAAATTGTGCCCGATGCGGTGCCCGAACTGATAGTCGGATAGCGCCGACTCCCCGGCGAGCAGGCGGAAGGCGTCGGGCTTCACGATGACGTTCCAGTTGCGCATCTTGGTGCAGAACGAGCAGTTGCACTTGCCGGTGCCAAGCGCCAGATCGACGTCGACCTCGAAGCGCACCGCACCGCAATGGCAGCTCCCCCGATAGGTCTTGACGCTCATTACCGCTCTCTCCGCTTGTACATGCCGAGCATGCGCTGCGTGACGAGGAAGCCGCCGAAAATGTTGACGCTCGCCAGCATCAGCGCAAGGAAGCCGAAGAGGCGGGCAAGCCCCGTGCCTTCGGCGACGAGCGGCACGCCGACGGCGAGCAGCGCCCCCACGACGATCACCGAAGAAATGGCGTTGGTCACGCTCATCAGCGGCGTGTGGAGCGCCGGCGTCACCGACCAGACCACGTAGTAGCCGACGAAGATCGCCAGCACGAAGATCGACAGGCGGAAGACGAAGGGATCGATCGCCCCGCCGGTCGCGGCGGACACGATGCCGGCAACGGCATCCGCCGCCTCATAGGCGAAGCCCTGCGCAGCGATCGCCGCCTCGTTGGCGACGTCGGCCGAGTTCCTGGCGGCTTCGGCGGCCGCCTGCGCGGCAGCGGCGGCTTGTTCGGGCGTCATCAGGCGGCTCCCTTCTCGGCAAAGGCGGGATGGACCACGGCACCGTCGCGGGTAAGCAGCGTCGCCTTGACGAGTTCGTCGTCCCAATTGACGGCAACGGCTTGTTTGTCCTTGTCGATCAGCGTCTCGACGAAGGCAAAGAGGTTGCGTGCGTAGAGCGCCGAGGCGCTCGCCGCGATGCGCCCGGCGACGTTGAGGTGGCCGACGATCTTGACCTCCCCGGCCTCCGCCACCTCTCCTGGCTTCGCGCCCTCGACATTGCCGCCGCGCTCGACGGCAAGATCGATGAGGACCGAGCCGGGGCGCATCGAGGCGACCATCTCCTTCGAAACGAGCCGCGGCGCCGGGCGTCCGGGGATCAGCGCCGTGGTGATGACGATGTCCTGCCCCTTGATGTGCTCGGCAACGAGCTCCGCCTGCTTCTTCTTATAGGCGTCCGACATTTCCT
>JBOHKB010000066.1:0-14723 GCA_050728815.1 Propylenella sp. | reverse complement strand
GAGAAGGGCCATGCGGTTAAGCGTAAGCGCTACCCTGGGATCGTCGCGGCCGAACGCCTCCTCCTGGATCGCGAGCGCCCGCTCGTAGAGCGGCAGGGCCTCGGTCGTGTGGCCGGTCGTCAGGTGGACGCTCGCCAGGCCGTCCAGCGATGTCGCCAAGTCCGGATGGTTGGGGCCGAGCGCCGCCTCTCTGATAGCCAGCGCCCGCTCGAGGGCGGCGATAGCCTCAGGAAGCTGGTACATGGCGCGATAGGCATCGGCGAGGCCAGTGAGGAGCGTGCCGATGTCGGGGTGGTCGCGGCCAATCGCCGGCTCCAGGATCGCCAGTGCGCGCTCGTAGAGCGGGATCGCCTCGTTGTATCGGCGGTGGAAGCTGTATGTGTAGGCCAGGCAGTTGAGGCTCTTTGCCAAGTCGGGGTGGTCGCGGCCGAGCGCCGCCTCCTGGATGGCAAGCGCCCGCTCGCAGAGCGCCATCGCTCCGTCCGAGCGCCCCGTCGCCAGGTAGACCCTCGACAGGCTGCTGAGGACGGCGGCCACGTCGGGGTGCTCTCGGCCGAGCGCCGCCTCACGGATCGCGAGTGCCCGCTGATAAAGGGCCTCGGCTTCGGAATAGCGGGCGGCCGAGACCTCGCGCCCACCTTGCTCGGCAAGCGCCCTCGCCTCGGGCAGGGTCCTCGCGAGCCGGATCGCCTCCTGAAGCCCGACGCCCTTGGCGCGGCTGACGCTCGCGGCATCGAAGAGGAAAGTCATCGTCTCGTTCGAGTCCGGCGACATGTCGGCCGCGCGTGCGAATTTTTCCCACGCGGCGTATGTGCCCGGCCCGTAGACGCCATCGAGCGCGCCTCGGTAGAGTCCAAGCGTCTGCAATTGCTCCTGCGCGCTTCGCTTGGCATCGGCCTCGGGATCCTGCGCATGCGCCTGCCACCTGCCGGATAGCGCCGCGGAAAGCGCAAGGACAAGCGAGAGGAGAATGACGAAACGAAGTGGCGCAAAGCCCATCATGACACGACCTATGTCGACTGGAGATTTTTGTGACTGGTCCGGGGAGAGGCCGGCCTACTTTTCGGCGAGATTGACGACCTGCACGCGGCGGTTCTCGCCCGATAGCGGATCGTCGGGGAGCTTCAATTGCTCCTTGCCGTAGCCGATCGCGATCAGCGCCGTCGGATCGAGCTTGAAGGTGGCGACAAGAAAATCCTTCACAGCCTCGGCGCGGCGCTCCGAGAGGCCTTGGTTGTACTCGGCGCTCCCCTTCGCGTCGGTATGACCGGCGATCAGAAAGACCGCTTCCTCAAGCCGGTCGTCGGTCAGCGCCTGTCCCAGCGCGACGAGCGCCGGCAGCGCAGCCTGCGCGATATCGGCCGAGTTGAACTCGAAAAGGACCTCCAGATCGATCTGTGGCAGTTCGCTCTCGCGCGCGATCTCCGCGACCTCCGTGCGCTCCTCGACCGAGATCAGGCGCGCGGTGCGGCCGCGAAGGCTCTCGATTAGGCCCTGTGTACGCTTCGCCTCGGCGTCCACCCCCGCCGCACGCACCTTCCGAGCGGCCAGCGCCTCGATCAGCTCTTCGGCCGTTTGAGCGAAGGCCGCTGCCTGAAAGAGAATGGCGGATGCACCGAGCACCAATGCCGCAGCCCCGGCCCTAAAAAGCACAAGCATCATTCACCCCATGTAGCCCACTCGCTGTAAAGCTTATCGCGGGCACGAAATCAAACCCAATGGGATGGCAGGCCGCGCCTCTGTCTTGCCTTGCGGCCAAAGCCTCGCCTAGACGCTCCGCATGCTGCAGATCAACGACATCACGCTCAGGATCGCCGGGCGCGTCCTCATCGAGGGGGCGAGCCTTTCGCTGCCGGCCGGCGTGAAGGCCGGTTTCGTCGGGCGGAACGGTGCCGGCAAGACCACCCTTTTTCGCGCTATCGCCGGCGAGATCGCTCCCGACGCGGGCAGCATCGGCATGCCGAAGGGTGCACGTATCGGGCGCGTGGAGCAGGAAGCGCCGAGCGGGCCGCTGACACTGCTCGAAACGGTGCTCGCCGGGGACCGCGAACGTGCGCGGCTACTCGCCGAAGCCGAACACGCAGCCGATCCGCACCGCATCGGCGAAATCCACACGCGCCTCGCCGATATCGACGCGCACACCGCCGAGGCGCGGGCGGCGCGCATCCTCGCCGGCCTCGGTTTCGACGCCGAGGTGCAGGCACGGCCGTGCTTGGAATTCTCGGGCGGCTGGCGCATGCGGGTGGCGCTCGCGG
This sequence comes from Propylenella sp., assembly GCA_050728815.1. Classification (GTDB taxonomy): domain Bacteria; phylum Pseudomonadota; class Alphaproteobacteria; order Rhizobiales; family Afifellaceae; genus DASWJZ01. Next base: position 12,468 of record JBOHKB010000066.1, on the reverse strand, counting down.
GCCTGCTCTTCGCCGAGCCGGACCTTCTCCTCCTCGACGAGCCGACCAACTATCTCGACCTCGAAGGCACGCTGTGGCTCGAGCGCTACCTCTCTCGCTATCCGCACACGGTCGTCATCATCAGCCACGACCGCGACCTCCTGAACGGCGCCGTCGACTGCATCATTCACCTCAGCGAGCGGCGGCTCACGCTCTGGCGCGGCAATTACGATTCCTTCGAGCGGCAATATCGCGAGAAGCGCCTGCTGCAGGAGGCGCTGCGCAAGAAGCAGGAGGCCGAGCGCAGGCACATGCAGGCCTACATCGACCGCTTCCGCTACAAAGCGTCGAAGGCGCGGCAGGCGCAGTCGCGCCTGAAGGCCATCGCCAAGCTGCAGCCGATCGCCGAGATCACGCAGGAGCACGCCATCCCCTTCCGCTTTCCGGAGCCCGAGCGGCGGCTGTCGCCGCCGATCGTGAGGATGGAGGGCGTGTCCGTCGGCTACGCGCCGGGGCGGCCGGTGCTGACGAACCTCCACCTTCGCATCGACGACGACGACCGCATCGCACTCCTGGGCAAGAACGGCAACGGCAAGTCCACCTTCGCCAAACTGGTCGCCGAATATCTGAAGCCGGAAGCGGGCGAGATCGTGCGCGCGCCGAAGCTTTCGATCGGTTTCTTCGCCCAGCACCAGCTGGAGCTGCTCGACCCGGGGCGCTCGGCGCTCGCGCATGTCCGCGCGCTGATGCCGGACGCACCGGAGGCGCGCGTTCGCGCGCGCGTGGCGCAGATGGGGCTCGCGACGGAGAAGATGGAGACGGTCGCGGAAAAGCTTTCCGGCGGGGAAAAAGCGCGCCTGATGATGGGCCTCGCCGCCTTCCACTCCCCGCACGTGCTGATCCTCGACGAGCCGACAAACCACCTCGACATCGACAGCCGCGAGGCGCTCGTCCGCGCGCTCAACGATTTTTCCGGTGCGGTCATCCTGATCACCCACGACCGGCATCTGATCGAGGCCTGCGCCGACCGGCTATGGCTCGTCGCCGACGGCACGGTGACGCCCTATGGCGGAGACATCGACGATTACCGCCGCATGGTGCTGGGACGCTCGGACGGCGCCGACCCCGCAGAGGAAAAGGCGCGCCCTGAGCCGACGCTCTCGCAGAAGGAGGTTCGCCGAGAGGCCGCGCAGCGCCGCGAGGCGCTCGCGCCCCTCCGGAAAAAGATCAAAGATTGCGAGCGGTTGATCGAAAAACTTCGCAAAGAGATCGAGGCGCTCGACGGTCAGCTTGCCGAGCCCGACCTTTACGCGCGCGACCCGGAACGCGCCGCGTCGCTCGCGCGCGAGCGCGCGGGGCAGGTTCATGCATTCGCCCGCGCGGAGTCGGACTGGCTCGATCTCTCGGAGGAGCTCGAGGCGGCGCAGGCGGAAGAGGCCGTCGGCTAAAGCGTGCGGAGGCTTGAAGGCGTTTCGCCCCCGCTCACTCGTCGCCGAAATTGCGGCCGGGCGCTGTGATCTCGAACACGCTGTCGCCATCGGGCGGCATATAGATTTCGAGGCAGTTGCCAGGTCCGTCGGTGATCATCCACGGATGCCCGACGAAAGTCTGCTGCGCGTATTCCTGACCCGGATTTAGGTCCTGATACTGGCGCGGCACGCCGTTGTAGTCGATCCACATCACAGAGCGGAAACCGTCGGTCCGGTTGACGAAGGTCACGGCGGCCGGCGCGCCGTCGGCGACGGAGCGGAGCGAGACCTGCGCGACGCAGCTCACGACGTTCGGATTCTCCTGCGCCGAGGCCGGCGATGCCAGGGCTCCAACCAGCGCCACAATGATCGTAATGGCAATGCGCATGGCCGGTCCGCCCTTCCGTTCGCCGACAATGAGCGGAAGCCGCCTCGCTTGGCAAGCTTGAGGGGCCGATGAGCCTCTACCCCTGCTTCACCCACTTGCCGCTTTCGTCCTGCCGCCAATAGGTGGCGTCGTGGCCGGCGGCGGAGGCCTCCTTCCAGGCGGCATGAGCCTTGGCGACGGCGCCCTCCTCTCCCGCGTCGAACAGGAAGACGGTCCGCGTATAGCCGGAGAGGTCCGCGGCATCGGCGCCGTCGACCAGGAAGCGCACGCTCGCGCCGTTCGGATTGTCGTCGCCGGTGGTGAGCCAGACGGGCTGTTCCTCGGCGTGACCGTCGGCGGCCGAACCGTGCGGCAGGAACGAGGCGTCGTCGAAGGACCAGAGATGCGCATTCAGCGCCTCCAGCCGCTCCTCCGATCCGACCTTCACGACGACGCGCCAATTGCGCTCGAGGCTTCGCTGCAACAGTCCGGGCAGCACCGCTTCCAGCGGCCGCCGCTCGAGATGGTAGAAGAGCACTTCGGCCATGGCAGCCAAGCGCCTGCGTTCAGCCCCGCTTGCCCTCGTATCTCGCCCGCACCAGCTGGTCGAGCAGCCGCACGCCCCAGCCCGAGCCCCAGGACTTGTTGATGTCCGTCGCCGGCGAACCCATCGCCGTGCCTGCCACGTCGAGATGCGCCCAGGGCGTATCGTCCTCCACGAAACGCTTGATGAACTGCGCGCCGGCGATCGCGCCGGCATTCCGCCCGCCGGTGTTCTTCATGTCGGCGAACTTTGAATCGATGAGCTTGTCGTATTCGGCGCCGAGCGGCATCCGCCAGACGCTCTCGCCCGTAGCCTTTCCCGCCTTGGTCAGCGCGTCCGCAAGCGCGTCGTTGTTGCAGAACATGCCTGCGTACTGATTGCCGAGCGCGACGATGATGGCGCCGGTCAGCGTGGCGAGGTTCACGATGGCGGCCGGCTTCTCGTTCCTGTGCACGTAGGTGAGGAGGTCGGCGAGCACGAGACGGCCCTCCGCGTCGGTGTTGATGACCTCGATCGTCTGCCCCGACATGGAGGTGACGATGTCCCCCGGCCGCTGCGCCTTGCCGTCCGGCATGTTCTCCACCAGGCCGACGACGCCGACGACGTTTGCCTTAGCCTTGCGCGCGGCAAGCACGCGCATCGCTCCGGACACGGCGGCGGCCCCGGCCATGTCGCCCTTCATGTCCTCCATGCTCGCGGCGGGCTTTATGGATATGCCGCCGGTGTCGAAGACGACGCCCTTGCCCACCAACGCTACCGGCTGATCCTTTGCGCGGCCGCCGCGCCAGTGCATGACGATGACCCGCGGCGGGCGCTCGGAGCCCTGCGCTACGCCAAGAAGCGCGCCCATCTTGAGCTTTCGGAGGTCGGGCTCTGCGAGCACCGTCACTTCCACGCCGAGTTTTGAAAGCCCCTTGAGCTGCTCGGCGAACTCCACGGGCCCGAGCGCGTTGGCCGGCTCGTTCACCAGATTGCGCGCGAACTCTACGCCGTCGGCGACCGCCGACGCGACGGCCCAGGCCCTCGCCGCCCCGCGCGGATCGGGGACAGCGAGCGTGAACTGGCGCGGCTTCGGGCCCTCCTCGTTGTTGTCCTTTTTCTTTTTCGTCTTGTATCGCTCGAAACTGTAGCTGCGCAGCATGATGCCGAGCGCCACGTCCGCCGCCTCCTCGGCCGTGACGGCGCGGCCCGCCGGCTTCTCCAAGAGCACCGTCGCTTCGCTCTCGCCGCCGGTCGATCCGGCGATCGCACCGCCGAGTTTCAGCCAATCCTGGGCAGCGAGCTTGCGCACGTCGCCGAGGCCGACGAACACCAGCCGGTCGAGCTCCACGCCGGCTGGCGCAAGAAGCTGCAGCGACTTCATCGGCTTGCCCTCGAACTTCGCGGCGGCGGCGGCGCGCGCGAAAGTCCCGCCGGCCTTCTCGGCGAGAGCGCCCGAAACCGGCCCGAGCTTCAGGTTCTGGTCGGTCAGCATGACGGCCGAGCCCGCTTTCGGCACGGCTAGCTTCACGAATTTGATCTCGGCGCGGTCGGCCATTGGTTCGCCTCATCTGTCCGAAAGGGCTGGTCGTACACAGGGGATAGCAGGGCGCTGCCACCCCGCGTCAAGTCGCGGCGCGAAATCCCGTTCGGCTGAACTCAGTCAGCCGTTCCGCGCCGGCTCAGAAACGATATCCCAGATACCCGCCGATATGCGTCAGCCCGTCGTTTTCGCCGTCGCATAGGCCGGCATGCGATGAATGATCGATGCCCGCAAGCACGCGCCAGTGCTCCCCGATATTCGCGCCGACCGCCACGCTCTCGCGAAAAAGCGCGTGGCAGCTCAGCGACACCTGAGCACCGGAAATCGGGCCGTTGTGCACCGTCCCGCCAAACGACGCCTCCACGAAGAAAATGCGGCCGATTGGCACCGTCCAGGTCAGCCCCGCAAAAAGTTGATCGGGGCCGTCGGGCGAAGCGGTCCCGCCGATGTGCGGCCGCGGCCGGAGCAGGATGTCCAGTATCCAGTTTTCGAACGGGCCGAAAAACGGGTCGAACAGAAGCTGTCCGGTGACATAGACGCCGTCGAACGTCTCAGCGTTGTCCTGCCAGAACTCCAACACGCCGAGCCGGATTTCGTCGAAAATGCCGGCGCGGCTGTAATCGTCGCCGTAGAGCGCGAGCGATTTCAGCCGATCCGGAACAACGTTCTCCATGCCCGGGGGCGGCGGGATGAACGACCCGCTTGCGGCGAGCGGTCCCCCGGCCCGCGTCCAAGCGCCCTGCGGCTCGACGGCGAACGCGGCAGAGGCGGCGAGAAGCAACGCCAAGCCAGCCGCCGGAATGCAGGACCACAGACGCATGAGACGCTCCCCAGCCGGCGATACTGCCCGCTCGGCGCTCCTTCCACAATGCGCCAACCGGCCGGACGCAGCCGAAAGCCAGTCTTACAGCCGTTCCTGTTGCCCGCCCGCCACGCCGCCCCTGGCTGGCGCAAAGCCAGGCGAATGACTAGGACGGCGCGATGGCCCGCCCCGCGTCTGGTCTCTCCTTCCGCCGGCTTCCCGACTTGCTCCGCTGGCCGCTCGACCGGCCGCTTTTCCTCGTCTCAGTACTCCTGTTCCTTGTTTCGTTCGTCTTCCTGATGATGCCGCAGCTCGACCTCGTTGCAAGCGCCATTTTCTACGATCCCCGCGCGGGGTTTGAAGAGGCGGCCGCCCTGTTTTACGTGCGAAGGCTGGGCCGCCTGGCGGAGTGGACGCTCGCCGCCGCGTTTGCGGCTCCACTCGTCTTCAAGCTCTTCGCGCCGGAAAGCCGGCTTTTCGTCCGCCCGCGCACAAGCCTGTTCGCGCTCGCTTCGCTGGCGCTCGGACCAGGCCTCATCGTCAACGGCGCGTTGAAGGCGTTTTGGGGACGCGCGAGGCCACGCGAAATCATCGAGTTCGGCGGCGACGCTGGCTTTTCGCCGGTCTGGTGGATATCCGACCAGTGCGACCGGAACTGCTCGTTCGTCTCGGGAGAGGCGGCCTCGGCCTTCTGGCTCGTCTCGCTCGCTTTCGTGGCGCCGAAGGCCTGGCGACCGGCCGTGGCGATCGTCACGCTGGCGGTGGCTACGGCGGTGTCGTTTACGAGGCTCGCAGCGGGCGGCCACTTCGTGAGCGACGTGCTGATCGCCTGGCTGGTGACGCTGCTCGTCATGATCGTGCTGCAGCGGATCGTGCTGCGCGGCCTGCCGCCGGCGTTCGACCATCGCGTGGAAGCCGCCCTCGCGCGAAGTGGGCGCGCGCTGCGCGCGTGGCTGTCGCCGCTCCGCTAGATATCGTTAGCCGGGCGTGGCCTTGCTGGCTCACCGCCGCGTCGCGGTTCTGCTATGGATGGGCCGGCCGCCAAACGGAGCCTTCGGCGATATGCCGCTGATCGAGCGCTACATTTTCAGACGCACGGCGCAGCTGTTCCTGCTCACGCTCTGCGCGTTGACCGCGGCGCTCTGGGTGACGCTGGTGCTCCGCGAACTCGACGTGGTCACCGCGAAGGGCCAGGCGATCTGGGTGTTCCTGCTGATGACCATCCTGGCGCTCCCCGCGCTCGTCCAGGTGATCGCACCGATCGCGCTTCTTGTCGGAATCGTCGTCACGCTGAACAGCCTGACCAACGACAGCGAGCTGCCGATCATCTCGGCGGCCGGAGCGTCGCACAGGGCGGTGAACCGGCCCGTCATCGTGCTCGGCGTCCTGGTGATGCTGCTGGTCGCCGTCTCCCATCACATCATGGCGCCCGCTAGCCTCTCGGGGTTCCGCACGATCCTCGCGCGGGTGCGGGCCGACGTGATCGCGACACTCGTGCAGGAGGGCGGCTTCCGCGCGCTGGAAAATGGCATCACGATGAACTTCCGCCAGCGCACGCCCGACGGCGGCTTCAGCGACGTGTTCATCAATGACGAGCGCGACCCGAAGGAGTCGCGCACCTTCTCTGCCGCGCGCGGACTCGTGCTCGAACATGCGGGCGGCCCGTTCCTGGTTCTGCAGGATGGCGACCTCATCCGCGACAATCACGTCGAGGGCGAAGGCGGCGTCGTCACGTTCGAGGCTTACGCGCTCGACCTCCGCCAGTTCGGCCCGACCGACGCTACGCCGGTATACGACGCGATGGAGCGTTCCACGCTCTTCCTGCTCGATCCTCCGAGGGACGACTTCTATTCGCAACGGTATCCGCAGCGCGTGGCAGGGGAGGTCCACGACCGCATTACGGCGCCGCTTTACGCGCTGGTCTTCGCCTTGGTCGCGCTCGGCTTTCTCGGGCGGCCGCGCACCAATCGCCAGGACCGCAGCACGGCGATAGCCGCGGTGGTGCTTGTCTGCGTCCTTCTCCGTGTCGGAGGCTTCGCGGCATTCTCGGCCGGGAGGTCGCTGAGCGCGGCGATCCCGTTCCTCTACGCGATTCCCATCGGGGGACTCGCATTCGGCCTCTACGCGATCTTCCACGATACCCGCACGTGGACCACGCCGGCGCTCGAGCGCGCGGTCGATTCGGTCGCCCGCGCCGGCCAGCGGCTGTTCAGCCGGTACGCCGGGCGGGCCGAGCTTTCGGACGCCCAATGATCCCGCGGCGTCTTAACGTCTACATCGCGCGGCGCTTCTCGACCGCGGTCGCGACGATACTTTTCGCAACCGGGCTGATCGCGCTTCTCGCCGAATACGTGGAAGTGCTGCGCCGCCACGCCGATGAGGAAAAGCTTACCGTCCTGATCGGGCTGAAGCTTTCGGCAATGCGCGTGGCCATTCTCCTCGACGCGTTGCTCCCCTTCGCCTTCCTCTTCGGCGCAGTCATCAGCCTGATCGACCTCTCGCGCAAATCCGAGCTGGTCGTCGCCCGGGCGAGCGGCGTGTCGGCATGGGGGTTCCTGCGCGGCCCGATCGCGGTCGCGCTGATCTTCGGGGCATTCGCGACAGCGGTGCTGAACCCGATCGCCGTAGAGATGCGGCAGCAAGCGACTAACCTTGAATCGGAAATCTCGGGCAAGGCCCCGCGCATCGCGGGATACTGGTTTCGCCAGGAAGGCGGGGACGGGCAGTCGATCGTGCATGCCGGATCCGCCAGCGACGAGGGGAGCACGCTCTTCGGCGTGACGGCGTTCGTGTTCGGGCCCGACGGGGCGTTCCGCGAGAAGGTCGTGGCGCCGCGCGCTGAGTTCAGCGGCGACCGCTGGGCGCTCACCGACGCCGCGATCCTATCTGCTGTCGGCCCGCGGCGCGAGGTCGGCCGGTACGAGGTGCCGACAACGCTGCGCTCCGCCGAGCTTCAGCGGAGCTTCATAGCCCCGCGCGCAATTTCGGTCTGGTCGCTGCCCGGCTTCATCGAAACCACCGAACGCACCGGGCTCGAAGCCGACCGCTTCCGCGTGGCTTTCCACGTGCTTATGAGCCGGCCCCTGATGCTGCTCGCGATGGTGCTTATCGCCGCCGCCGTCAGCCTCCGGTTGGCGCGCTACGGCGGCGTCTGGCGGCTCGTCCTTACTGGCGCCACGATCGGCTTTTTGCTTTATGCTCTGAGCGAAATCGTCGGCGATCTCGGGGGGAACGGCATCATCGATCCGGTTCTGGCGGCGTGGCTGCCGCCGACCGTCGCGCTCACCCTCGGCGCGACGGCGCTGCTCTACCAGGAGGACGGGTGAGGTTCATCGTTGCGTATGCCCGTCGGGAATTCTTCTCCCGTCTGCCTGGCGTCGGCAGATTGCTCATGGCGTTCGCGCTTTCGCTGTATCTTGTCGCGGATATCCCGGCGGGTTTGGCGCAGTCGCTGATCCCGCCGGCGGGCCCCGCGGGCGCGCCGGGCCAGCGCCTGCTGCTCGAGGCGGACCAGCTCGTCTACGATTTCGATCGTCAGGTCGTAACTGCGATCGGCAACGTCCAGATCTATTACGGCGGCTTCGTGCTCGACGCGGGAGAGGTCGCGTATGACCAGAAGTCGGGGCGGCTCATCGCCTCCGGAGGCGTGCGCCTGCTCGAGCCGGACGGGCACGTCGCTACCGCGGACCGCCTCGACATCACCGACGATTTCCGCGACGGCTTCGTGGCGAGCCTCAACGTCATCACGCCGGACCGCGCGCGCTTCTCCGCCCAGACGGCAGAGCGGCGCGACGGCAATCTCATCATCTTCCACGATGGCGCGTACACGGCCTGCGAGCCCTGCCTGGAACACCCTGAGCGGCCTCCGCTCTGGCAGATCAGGGCAGCGCGCATCGTCCACAATCGCACGGAGCGCATGGTCTACTACGAAGGCGCGCGGCTCGAATTTCTCGGGATTCCAGTAGCCTACACGCCGATCTTCTTCCACCCTGACCCGACGGTCAGGCGCAAAACCGGTTTTCTCATACCGTCAATCTTGAGCAGCGATTCCATCGGCACGGGTGTCACGACCCCGTTCTTCTGGAACCTCGCTCCGAACTATGACGTGACTCTTTCGCCGACCTTCCTCACTCGCCAGGGACTCCTCGGTCAGGCGCAATGGCGGCACCGCCTTATCAACGGCTCCTATTCCATCCGCATGGCGGGCATCTTCCAGCGCGACCCGGGCGCCTTCAGGGACAACGGCGTCCCCCTCAGCGGCGACCGCGAGTTCCGCGGCAGCGCCCGCACGCGCGGCGACTTCTCGCTCGGCGAACACTGGGGGTTCGGATGGGACGTGCACGCCATGACCGACCGCACGGTCAACCGCGACTACAAGATACCGGGGGCTGCCACCATCGATCTCCCGTCGACCGCCTACCTGACCGGCGCCAACGACACCAACCTGTTCGAGGCGCGGGGCTACTACTTTCACGTGCAGCGCGAGGATACGATCGAGGACCTGCCCGACGATGGCGATCCGACCACCGTCGACCGCTACGTGCACGACGACCAGAACGAGCAGGCGTTCGTGCACCCGGTCCTCGACCACAACTACATTTTCGACCAGCCGGTCCTCGGCGGCGAGCTCCGGCTCGATTCGAACCTCGCGAGCGTCACGCGTCGGTCGAGCGATCTGAGGCACCCTGCCGCTCCCTTCGGCGCCTACTACGCGGGCGTGGCCGGGACCTTCACGCGGGCAACAAGCCGCGCAAGCTGGCAGCGAAGGTTCATCGCACCCGGCGGTCAGCTAGTCACCCCGTTCGTCTACCTGCAGGCGGATTCGAACTGGATTCGAGCCGACGATGCGGCGGCCGGCCTCTCTTCGAGCACCGTGCTTGCGCGGGCGATGCCGGCGGTGGGCGTCGAATATGAATGGCCTTTCCTCGCGACCATCGGATCAAGCGTCCATACCTTCGGCCCCAAGGTGCAGCTGATCGCAAGGCCTGACGAGGCGCATCCCGGGGCGCTACCCAACGAGGATTCGCAGAGCCTCGTCTTCGACGACACGACGCTTTTCCTTTGGGACAAGTTCAGCGGCTACGACCGGCAGGAGGGCGGCGTGCGCGCCAATGCCGGGCTCGTCTACCAGGGCCTGTTCTCGAACGGGGCAACGGTCGACGCGCTGTTCGGCCAGTCGTTTCAGCTTTACGGCGAGAACTCCTTCGCTCTCCAGGATCATGCGCTCACGGGCGTCGGCTCGGGCCTGGAAACCAAGGATTCCGACATAGTCGGCCGTGTCACGGTGAACACCGGGCTCGGGATCGCCGCGACGGGGCGGGCGCGCTTCGACAAAGACGACTGGGAGGTCAACAGCGCCGAGATCAGCGCGATCGGAACTTATCGCCGCAGTTCCGCCTCGCTTGGATACGCCTACTACCGGACGAGCCAGGCGGCCGGCATCTTCACCCAGCGCGAGGAAGTGAACGCCGCCGCGTCCATCCAGATCGCCGACAACTGGTCGCTGATCGGCTCGCTGGTCTACGACCTGGCGAACCGCTCCGATGTTTCGCGCAGCCTCGGGCTCGCCTATGCTGATGACTGCTTTGAATTATCCGCCGTCTATTCAGAGACGACCGACCCCTATTCCGACCTCATCTCGGACCGCCAGATCTTCTTCCGCTTCAGCCTCCGTACGCTGGCGAGCAGCTCGTTCTCGTCGCAGCTTGGCGCCGGTGCGGAATAAGGAGAAATCGCCGGATTTTCGTCAGATTGGCGGGTAGACTGTCGCCTCGACTCATCGGAACCAGCGCCCGGAGCGCGTGAATGCCCCAACGCTTACCCCCGCTTTTCTTTCGTGTCAGGCGCGCGTTTGCGCTTGCCGCGCTGCTGCTGCCGGCGCTCGCCATGCCCGCCTTCGCTCAGAGCGCGATCAAGATCCTGGTGAACGACCAGCCGATCACGAGCTACGATATTCAGCAGCGGACCGCCATGGTCCGCGCCTTTACGCGCGGCCAGCAGGGCGAGAAGGCAGCAATCGAGCAGCTCATCGACGAGCGCCTCATGCTTCAGGAGGCGGCGCGGCGCCGCGTGGATGTTTCTGACGCCGAGCTCGATGCGGAACTCGCCGCGCGGGCGCGCTCGGCGAACTTGAGCGCGGCGCAGTTCGAGCAGGCGATGCGTCAGTCAGGGTTCGACCCGCAGACGTTCAAGACCTTCCTTCGCGCCAACATGGCCTGGACCCAGATCCTGCGGAGCCGCTTCCGCGCGACCGTCAACATCACCGAACAGGACGTGGCAGCGGCTCTTACGGAGCGGGAGGCTCCCGCGGAGCAGAGGACGGCGACGGAGTTCCTGGTGCAGCAGATCATCTTCATCGTGCCGCAGGGCGCGGCCACCGGCGTCGAGGCGCAGCAGCGCAAGGAGGCGGCGGCGTTCCGAGATGCCTTCCAGGGATGCGACCAGAGCCTGCAACAGGCCAGCGGCAAGCCCGGCGTCGTGGTGAAGGCGCCCGTGCGGCGCGAGGAGGGCCAGCTCGGGGCCGACCTGAAAGCCAAGCTCGCAGCGCTCGACGTCGGCGGCGTCACCGAGCCGGAGAAGGTTGCGGAGGGTATTCAGCTTCTCGCGATCTGCGCGAAGGAAGAGATCGCCGGCCAGACGGAGGCGGCTGTCGAGGCGCGCCAGGAAATCACCAGCGAGCGCGGCCAGCTGCTGGCGCGCCGCTATCTCCGCGACCTGCGCTCCGACGCGGTCATCGAATACCGGTGAGCGGAGGAGGCAGGCTTCTCGCGCTCACGATCGGCGAGCCGGCGGGAATCGGCCCCGACATCGCTATCGACGCGTGGCTGGCGCGGAACACGGCCGGCGTACCGCCGTTCCTCTTCGTGGGCGACAGCGGCCTCCTCGTGCGGCGAGCCGAGGCGATGGGCCGCGACATCCGCGTCGCGGCGGCGACACCGGGCGAAGCCGAAAGAATCTTTCCCGAGACGATCCCCTGCCTTCAGGAGGCGCCCGTCGTCGTCGGAACGCCCGGCAGCATCGACCGCAATGATACCGGCAAGGTCGTCGATTGCATCCGGACGGCGGTGCGGCTCGTCCATACCGGCGAAGCAACCGCGGTCGTAACGAACCCCATTCACAAGAAGGCGCTCGACGCGATCGGCTTCGGCTTCCCCGGCCACACCGAGTTCCTGGGGCAGCTGAGCGAGGAACTCTATGGCCGGCCGGTGACGCCCGTGATGCTGCTTGCCGGCCCCGATCTCCGCGTCGTGCCGGTCACGATCCACATTCCCCTGGCGGAGGTTCCGCGGCGGCTTGCCGCCGACCTCATCGTGGAGACCGGCAAGACCGTGGCGCACGACCTCGCGCACCGCTTCGGGATTGCCAGGCCGCGCCTCGCCGTCGCCGGGCTCAACCCGCATGCGGGCGAGGGCGGCATGCTTGGCAGCGAGGACGAGGCGGTGGTGAGGCCGGCGGTCGAGGCCCTCCGCGCCGCCGGCATCGATGTGACCGGGCCGCTCGCCGCCGACAGCATGTTCCATGCCGAGGTGCGCGCGACCTACGATGCCGCGCTCTGCATGTACCACGATCAGGCGCTGATCCCGCTGAAAACGCTCGCTTTCGACGAGGGCGTGAACGTCACGCTCGGCCTCCCCTTCGTGCGCACCTCGCCCGATCACGGCACCGCGCTCGATATCGCCGGCCGCGGCATCGCCGATCCGAGCAGCCTCATCGCCGCACTCGGACTCGCCGCCAGCATGGCCCGGCGGCGCGCCGCCGCCGCGGCCTAGCGAGTGCCGCCGGCAC
>JBOHKB010000065.1:0-46896 GCA_050728815.1 Propylenella sp. | reverse complement strand
GGCATGATCCGACGCGTTGCTGAACGCATAGCTGCCCGGGCGGTTCCAATCATGCCACATTTCAGCCGGCCCAGCGCCGCATCCGGAGCGCGTCCCGAGGCCTCCTTGACCGCATGGGCGAACTGATGCGGACGCCGGGCGACCGGGCTCAGGGTGTGACCTCGCTCAAGATGCCGGCGATGCCGCAGCGCCGCCGTCGACAACCACCAGACGAAGCAGTCGAGCGGCCTGTTGCGTTCCCTTTTCGGCAACGGTCCCAACGGAAATCTCTTCTTTATGCGCACGCTGCTGCTGTCACACTTCGTTAATCGCGCCGGGGCGCGTACCCGGACGGGTGGCGGCACGAGCCGCCGCAAGATGGCGGAGGGTCAGCAATGCAACAGATCGTCAGCGGCATTGATCGTCGCTCTTTCCTGAAATCCTCGGTGGCCGCTCTCGCCGGCACCGGAGCCATGTCGAGCCTCATCAGCGTCACTGCGCGCGCGGCCGACATGGTCAAGGTCGACATGCAGCTCGGCTGGCTCATCTCCAACGGTCTGCTCGGTGAGGTCGTCGCCCACAAAAAGGGCTTCTTCGAGGAGGAAGGCGTCGAGTTCTCCATCACGCCGGGCGGCCCGAACGTCGACGGCGTCGCATCCGTGGCAGCCCGCCGCTCGCAGGTCGGGCAGGTCTCGTCGAGCCCGTCGCTGATGCTCGCGCGCTCTGCCGGCGTGCCGATCAAGGCATTCGCCGCAGGCTACCAGAAGCACCCCTTCACCTACTTCTCGCTCAGCGACGCCCCGATCCGCACGCCGCAGGACATGATCGGCAAGACAATCGCCACGCAGCCGACGGCCTTCATCCTCGCGCGCGCACTGCTTGCGAAGAACGGCATCGCCGAGGATCAGGTCGAGCTCATCAACATGGGCAGCGACATGACTCCGCTGCTCAGCGGTCAGGCAGCGGCCGTCACCGGTTGGCAGACCAACGTCAGCGCGCTGAAGCCGCTCGGCGACAAACGCGTCGACATGATGCTGTGGGATACCGGCATCCAGCTCTATGCCAACGTCTACTATACGAACGACGACACCCTCACCAACAACGCTGACGCGCTGGCGAAGTTCATGAAGGCTGCCGCGCGCGGCTGGGGCTACGCGAAGGACAATGTCGAGGAGGCGGTCGACATTCTCGTCACCGAATATCCGACCCTCGACCGCGCGGCCGAGATGGAAGCAGCGCCGATGGTGATCGCGTTCTCCTTCGGGGACACGACCAAGGCAAACGGCTGGGGCCAGATGACGAAGGAGAACTGGCAGGCGCAGATCGACATCTATGCGCAGCTGAAGCAGTTCGAGGGCGAGCTGCCGAGCGTCGATGACGTGGTGACGTTCGACATTCTCGACATGACGAAGGATACGCGGATGGAGGTCGGCTAGTTTGCCGACCCCACTTGCCGCCGCAAGGCACGTCTCCGGCGCAGAACCGGCGCCGGAGACGGCCGTCGGCATCAAGGACCTGACGGTCCGCTTCGGCGACGGCGCGGATGTGCTCACCGCGCTCGAGCGTGTCTCCGTCGACATCCCCAAGGGCAGCATCGTCACCATGCTCGGCCCCTCGGGGTGTGGAAAGTCCACGCTTCTTCGCGCGATCGCCGACCTCGTCGCTCCCAGCGAAGGCAGCATTGCCGTGCTGGGCAAGCAGCCGCAGCAGGCGCGCCGCGACCGCGACTTTGGCTTCGTCTTTCAGGACGCGACGCTGCTGCCTTGGCGGAGCGCCATCGACAACGTCTCGCTCCCGCTGCAGGTCGGCCTGGCGCACGGCGGCGAATCGCGGTCGCGGTTCGACGATCCTTCCCGGCTACTGGAGATGGTCGGGCTGAAAGGCCGCGAGCAGGCGCTGCCGCACGAGCTTTCCGGCGGCATGCGCCAGCGGGTCGCGATCGCACGGGCGTTGGTCTGCCGCCCCCGCGTCCTTCTGATGGACGAGCCCTTCGGCGCACTCGACGAGATTACCCGCGACAAACTGAACGAAGAGCTGCTGCGGATCTGGCAGGAAACCGGAACGACGATCGTCTTCGTCACCCATTCCATCCCGGAAGCGGCCTTTCTTGGCAGCCACATCCTCGTGCTGGCCTCGCAACCCGGCCGCGTGCGCGAGTTCATGCGCGCCGACCTTCCCTATCCGCGCCGCCTCGCGATGCGCGACACGGTCGAGTTCATCCGCGTGACGGCCCACCTGCGCGCGCTCCTGGAGACCTGCTGATGACGGCGACGGCGGAACCGAAGAGCGTCGATCGCGTGGTCGAAGCGAGCGCCCGGAAGCCAAGCCGGTTCAGGCTCCCCGCGGTGCCGCTCGCTGTGCCTGCTGCAATCGGCATCCTGATCCTCTGGCAGCTTATCATCACGCTCGGCGGCGTGCCGGAATACATCGCACCCAGCCCGACCGCGGTTTTGCAGGTCTATGTCGACCAAGGTGACCTGCTCCTCAGGAATTTCTGGCCGACGGTCATGGAAGCGCTCTCCGGCTTCGTCTGCGGAAATCTCGCCGCCATACTCATTGCGATCGCCTTCGTGCACTCAAACCTGCTCGAGCGCGCCTTCTATCCTTTGGTCGTCGTTCTCCACACTATTCCCATAATCGCCATCGCCCCGATCCTCGTCCTTCTCTTCGGCAACGGCTACGCGCCGAAGATCATCATCGCGGCGCTCATCTCCTTCTTTCCAATGCTCGTCAATATGGTCCGCGGCCTGAGGGCGGTGAAGCCGGAGACAATGGAGCTGATGCGCATCCTTTCCGCCACGCGCCGCGAGATATTCTGGAACGTCCGCATCCAGAGTTCGTTGCCCTACCTCTTCGCGGCGCTGAAGATCTCCTCAACCACATGCGTCATCGGCGCCATCGTCGGCGAGTGGATCGGGTCGAGCTTCGGCCTCGGAGCACTGATCATCGAGGCCACCTACAATTTCCGCTCGCCCCTCCTCTACGCGACCGTGTTCGTCGGCGCGGCCCTCGCCGTGTCGCTCTTCGCATTCGTCAGCTTCGTGGAGAAGCGAGTCATTCGCTGGAACGTCGCCGCCGTTACGGGATGAAGCTCGGCCTTCGGCAACGCGCCGGCGGGCAACCAAGGGACCTCAATGAGCCAAGACAGGACCATTCACGAGAAGGCGCGCGACATCCCGGTCGCTGCGACCACTCAGGTGCTTGTCGTGGGCGGCGGCCCGGCGGGGCTTGCGGCTGCGGTCTCGGCGGCGCGCAACGGCGTTGAGACGCTTCTAGTGGAGCGCTACCCGTACCTTGGGGGCCTGGCATCCGGCGGCATGGTGCTGGTGCTCGACGACATGCACAACGGCGCCGAGATTTCGGTGCGCGGGATTGCGACGGAGATCATCGAGCGTATGGAGCGCTGGGGTCTCGCCGTCGCACCACCGGAGCCCGACCGCCAGCCGGGAGCCAACGCCACCGAGGCTGCGTGGCGGAAATGGTCGCGCTGGGGCGTGTTCGACTTCCACACGCACACCCTCCCGCATCCCATCGTCTATGCCGCGGCCTTCGACCCTGACGGCTTCAAGCGCGCCTCCTATGACATGGTCGCGGAGTCCGGTGTCGGGCTCAGGCTCCACAGCTGGTTCTCGCGCTCAATCGTAGAAGACAGCCGCATCCGTGGCGTGGTGGTCGAGACGAAGGAGGGGCGACAGGCGCTGATCGCCGACATCGTGATCGACGCAACAGGCGATCTCGACGTGGCGGCGAGCGCCGGCGCGCGTTTCATCAAGGGCGCCTACATCCTCACGACGGTCTCGCGCATGGGCTTCGTCGATACGGAAGCCGCCGAGCGCTTCCAATTCGAAGAGCCGGAGCGCTTCGCCGAAGTGGACCGTGAGGCGAAGCGCATCATCGGGGGGTCGTGGGATCTCTGGTGGCTGAAGACGCCGCTGCCGGGCGTGGTGTGGTGTAACTGTCCGCATATGCCCGGCTTCGACGGGCTGAAGGTCGAGGACCTGACCAAGGCCGAGTTCGAAGGGCGCCGCCGCATGGCTGAGTTGCGCGACTACGTGCGCGCCAACATGCCCGGCTTCGAGAAAACCGAGGTGATCGACTTCGCGCCGCAGACCGGAGTGCGTCAGACGCGTCAGCTCGAGGGGCGCTACGTTGTGACCAAGGAGGATGTCGTGCGGCGCCGGCACTTCCCCGACTCGGTGGCGCGGGGCCGCGACTACTATACGCCCTATCGGGCGCTCCTGCCGCGCGAAGTCGACGGCCTGCTTGTTGCCGGCCGGCACTACTCCGCCACCCCGCAGGCCCAGAAGATCAGCCGCGAGATACCGCCCTGCATGTCAATGGGCGAAGCCACGGGAGTCGCTGCAGCGGTGGCATTGGATACCGGCGCACGGCTTTCGGAGATCAACGTCGCGGCCGTTCAAAAGCGGCTGAGGGCGCAGGGGGCCGACCCGGGCGATGTGCCCGCCGCCAATGCCTTCGTCGAGGAGAACGCCGCATGAATGCCATCGCGCAGCCATTGCCGCTCGACGGCGTGAGAGTGGTCGACTTCACGCAGGTAATGCTCGGGCCGAGCTGCACGCAGGTGCTGGCGGACTATGGCGCCGACGTCATAAAGATCGAGCGGCCCGGCGTCGGTGACCTGTCGCGCTGGTCGACCGGCAGCGACCCCGACGGCTTGAACAATCCGGTCTTCTGCTCGCTCAACCGTAACAAACGCAGCGCCGCGCTCGATCTGCGCAAAGAGGAGGACCGGGCCCTCGTCACTGAACTCATCAAATCCGCCGACGTGGTGGTGAACAATTTCCGCCCTGGTGTGATGGAGCGAATCGGCCTCGGCTACGAGGATTGCCGCGCCCTCAATCCGCGCATTGTCTACGCCATCGGAACCGGTTTCGGCCTCGAGGGACCGTATGTGCAGAAGGGCGGCCAGGATGTTTTGGCGCAGGCGTTGAGCGGGGCCATGGCGCGCAAGGCCGATCCGAGCCATCCCCTCGCCGTCTATGCAACAGCCGTCTGCGACTACTCCGCCGGCATGCACCTGGTGCAGGCGATCCTGCTCGCGCTCCTCCAGCGGGAGAAGACCGGGCATGGCCAACAGGTCTCCGTTTCGCTTTACGGATCGATGATCGCCGCGCAGATGCAGGAAGCGGCCATGTGGATGATGCGCGGCAAGGAGCTCAACTGGGCTGCAATGCCGCTCTCCGGCGTGTTCGAAACCACCGACGGCGCACTCGTCATGGTCGGCGCCTTCAAGGAGAACCCGCTCGCCGATATCAGCAAGGCCCTCGGCCTGCCCGATCTTTCCCGGGAGCCGCGCTTCGCCGATCTCGACCGCCAGAAAGAGCATCGCGACGAGCTTCAGGCAACTTTCCGCCGGACGTTCGCCACCGGCAAGACCGCGCACTGGCTGGCTCGGCTCGAGGAGGTCGATATCTTGTGCGCGCCGGTCAAGACCCTTGCCGAGGCGCTTGACGACGAGCAGACCGCGATCAATCAGCTCATACTGGAGGCTCCGCCGACGGAAGCCGGGCCGGTTCGGCTGGTCGGTTCGCCGCTTCTCATGTCGGCGGCGCCGGTGAGCGTGCGTTATCCGCCGCCGCAGCTCGGCGCCGACACCGACGCCATCCGAGCGGAGATGCACCTCGCAAGAGAAGCTGCGGAATGACCGTCCGCTTCGAAGTCACCGACCATGTCGCGCGCGTCACCATCGATCGGCCCGAGCGGCTGAATGCGGTCGACATGGCTACAGAGGCACGTCTCAACGACATCTGGAGCGAGATCGAGGGCCGCGGCGACATACGCTGCGTGGTGCTGACCGGCGCGGGCGATCGTGCCTTCTCCGCCGGCGCCGACATGAAGGAGGCTGGCAGCCCTTCCGGGCTTGCCTATTGGGCCACTCCGCGGCCCGGAGGCTTCGGCGGCATCGCGCTGCGCGAGACGCTGAACGTGCCGGTGATCGCACGAGTCAACGGTTTTGCGCTCGGCGGCGGCTTCGAGATGGTGCTCGGCTGCGACGTCGTCATCGCTGCCGAGCAGGCGAGCATGGGTCTGCCGGAAGTAAGGGTCGGGCGCCTACCGCTCGATGGCGGCATGGTGCTCCTGCCGCGCCTCATCCCACGCAACATAGCGCTCGGCATGATGCTGACAGGCCGGCGTGTCCCGGCGGCGGAACTCGCTCGTTGGGGTCTTGTCAACGAGGTCGTGCCGCTGGCGGAGATCGATGCCGCCGTCGACCGGTGGGTCGCGGAGATCGTCGCTTGCGCGCCTCTCTCTGTCAGGGCAGTGAAGCACACGGCGCGGTTCACGAGCCATTTGCGGCCGGGCGAAGCCCAACGGCTGCGGACCGATCCGCTCATAGCGGCACTCACCAGCGCCGATGCCGATGAGGGCGTGCGCGCCTTCGTGGAGAAGCGTCCGCCGGTTTGGCTGGGCCGCTGATCCCGTGACCTACGTCATCGCTGAGCCCTGCATTGACGTAAAGGACGGCACTTGCGTGCAGGTCTGTCCCGTCGACTGCATCTACGAGGGCGGGCGCATGTACTACATCCAGCCCGACGAATGTGTGAACTGCGGCCTCTGCGTCTCCGTATGCCCGGTCGAAGCGATTTTTGTGGAGAACACGCTTCCCGAGAAATGGGAGTGCTATCTCGCAGTGAACCGCGACTTCTTCGGTGCAGCGGTGACGGGATGGGGTGCGCCTGGGGGACTCTCCGACACGTTTCGCGGCGACACCGATCACCCGCTAGTCGCGGAGCATCCGCGCCGCTAGGCTTCTTGGATGCACGCCGCCGCGTTGAAGTACGTGGAGGCCGTCGCGCGGGCCGGATCCATCCGACAAGCGGCGGAGCGCCTGAACGTGGCCGCTTCGGCGATCGATCGGCAAATCCTGAAGCTTGAGGAAAGCCTCGGCGTTCAGCTTTTCGAGCGGCTTCCCAAGGGCATGCGCATCACCGCCGCGGGCGAGCTTGTGCTCCGGCATGTCCGCAGCACGCTTCATGATTTCGACCGCCTGCAGGGCGAGATCGACCAGATCAAAGGCATCAAAAGCGGCTTGATCCGAGTGGCCTGCCTCGACAGCATGCTGCTGCGTTTCTTGCCGGACGCGCTGGCGACTTTTCACAATCTGCACCCGGCCGTGGCCTTCACCGTTGTGGGTGGAACGCATGGCGCGATCGCCAAGCTTCTGACCGACGGGCAGGCCGACATCGGCGTCACATTCAACCTGCCGTCCGGACCGGAACTCGAGTACTTCAATGACGTGGCGATGCCGATCGTGGCGGTCGTCGCGCGCAGTCATCCGCTCGCAAGGCGCCGCAAGCTGGCGGTGGAGGACTGCGCCGCCTATCCGCTGCTGCTGCAGGAGGACATACGCCCGATCCGCTCGCTCATCGATATCGAGCTCCTGGGCCTGCGGGATCTCCGCCTCCCGCTCGTCGTCTCCAACAACATGATGCTGCTGAAGCCGCTCATCAAACGCGGGCTTGGCATCTCGTTTTATTCACCGATCGGATTTCTCGATGAGCTGGCAAGTGGTGAAGTGATCGGCATTCCGCTGGAAGTGGAGCCCTTCAAGCAGCTTCGCGTCGGCCTGATGGTGCATCGGAGACGCAAGCCGACCCCTGCGACACGCGCGTTCCTCGAGCTTTTGGGAACGCGGCTCGTCGAGCTCGGAGCGGAAGTCGAGCGCCTCGTGCGAGGGGCCGCCACCAGGTCAAAACGCAGACAAATCGAAGCGCGTTGACGAAATCCGGCGAGGACCCGGTTCTGGGAACATTTCCCTCGCGTCGCCGAGATTTTAGGCCGCGGTTGGCGACGCGGCGGCATCGGAGAGGCGAGCCGTTCAGCGGCTGCCACTCTTAGCCGGAACAATCCGCCGGCGAGCCTGCCCGATTAGCTCGTCCAACCGCTCCAGCCGTCGTTTCTCTTGCAACATCTCCCATTGCCCACTGAGCCTACGCTCCGCCGCCGGCACTTTCTCCACCGGAAGAGCAGTTTTGGCGGGCGGCGCTTCCCGCGCCTCCTGCGCGAGAACGAAGACGCCGATCAGGCGCAGCAGGTCTTGCGCTGAATCTGCGGTTGCGCGCCACGCTTTGCCGTTGTCGTCGAACCGTGCTGTCCACTGCCGGTTTTCTTCGACGCGTGCCGTCCCGAGCCTCCCGCTACCGCGATAGAGGTCATAGGAGTCTTCCGCTTTCCATCGCAGCCGTAGCGTTGCGGGTCTGACGCTCGGCACCTCAACCCGCTCGGATATCGTCTTGGCGGTCATAGCGGCGGCTCCCCGCTCGGCTTGATGGGAGTTGTTCGCTGAGAATGCGCGCGAGCGACTGGCGGCCTTGGAAGCACCCGGCCCACCAAACGCCCGGCTCGACACAAACCGGGACAACCTAAGTCGAAATTCGGGGTTTCGGTGTCAGCCGATCGTTAGCCTGATCGGTCCAGCTCTCCATCTCAAGTCGAGTAGTTCTCGATAAGCCATTGAAAGGGTTTGGTGACCCCGGCGTGATTCGAACACGCGGCCCTCAGATTAGGAATCAACCGATCCCATGTCTAATACACTGATATAGCACAACAAATTTTTGGAATTTGTGAAAGTGTGTAAGGAAGTGTGAAAAATTTCGGCGATTCGCGAGAGGGTGGCCTCCCCGACAGGACTCGAACCTGTGACCTGCTGCTTAGGAGGCAGCCGCTCTATCCTCTGAGCTACGGGGAGAGTGCCGAATTCCACCATACCTGCCTACTGCCAAAATTGGAAGCTCAAACGAAAATTCGACGCTTTTGCAACGAGATAGGCTGATAGCTATTCTTGGATGCACAGACCTGGCCTGACCTTAAGCCTGCTTCGTATGGAGCCACCGTCGCCCTCGCATAGACGGGGCGCGGTGACTCCAGGAGAAGCTAAGGGGCCTGCTTTGGTGGTGAACCCGGAGCTTTGGTTCGACGGGCTCTGCGGAGGGCGACTCGACGCATCACTAAGCGGGTGCAGCGGCCCTACTCGGGTTACCGGTCCCGGCCATCCTCGCGGTCATGTGTTCGGGCGGCCCCCCGCCGGGCGGCTTTGTCGATGGCGCGGGCCTTTGCCGGATCGGAAGCGCTGCGTCCGGATTCGCGCTGCGCTGCAATCGCCATCTCGGGCGCCGTCTTCTTGATTTCGTCAATGATATCGGCGGCGTGGGGATCGTTACGATCGACGGTCAGCTTGCCGTCTTCATAGCGAGCCACGGCGATGTCGCGCGGCGGCGCCTTTTCCACCCACTCGGCATATTTGTCCTGGTCCCTGATATCCGGCGCTTCCGGGACGGGAGCATCGTTCGATCTGGTCAAATTGAAATACCGCACGCGGCCGCCCTCCAACCCCTCCGGCGTCGGCTCACGCGTCACTTCGGCGATCCACGAATATTCGAGCCTCGGCCCGGAAACCATCTCGATGAACTCGGATGGGTTATCGCGCTCGCCGTCGGCGGCCTTCTCGTCCCGGCCGCGCTCAAAATAGGCTTGCGGCGTCATGCCGTATTTGGTTTTGAAGGCGTGGCGGATGGCTTCTATCGCCTGCTCCCGGCGATCCGGCCTGTCGCGGCAATAGCCTTCGGCAAGGCTGCTGATCCATCGCTCGGGGGTGTCGGGCTTCTCGCTGGGCAGGAGCTTGCCGGTGAACCCGGCCGCTGAGCGGGCAGTTGCAGCGACCATGATCGCGAGCTGCTCGAAGTCTTCGCGCTCGTCTTTCTTGGCGGTGTCCTGTCCGTCGCGATCGCCGATGACCGGTTTGCCTTGCCGCTCCCTGTCCATGAAACCTTCCTGTTCTTTCATTGTACCAGCCTGCGATGCTCGCTTGCGAGTTTCAGGCTCCAACATCACCGCGCCCTGCCCGGATCGTCGCGGGGATCACGGGTCTTCTCGTGGTCGATCTGCTTCTCCCGCTGCGCTTCCCGCTTTGCCGCCCGGTTGAAAGCCCGCTGCCAGGAGGGATCGCGCGCCGTCCGCTCGAAAGCGGGCGTCGGGCGTTGCTGCGAAGGCTCCCGCGCCTTCTCGCCGCGCTGCCGCTCGGCGCGGTCCAGGAAGGCGTCGCGCTCTGATCCATGATTCCGGTCCTGCCGGTCGCGCTCGCGCGCTTGTGTGCGCGCGACGGTCGTCCTTGCTTTGCCGTAAGCGCGGTGCAGCTCCGACTTATAGGCGTTCGCCGCCCGGCTCTGGCGACCGTCGAGAAAGTCATTGATGGCGTGGCTGAGATCCGGCGAATCTTTCAGCTGGTGGCTGTGCGAAGGAGGCCGCAGGTGCGGCGCCTTGTCCTGAAGCAGGTCTTTTCTCATCTGCTCGGCCATTCGTCCGCGCCACTGCTGCTTCTGCTGCTTCTCCAGGTCTTTAAGCTGTCTTTGCTGATCGCGCTGCAGCTGATCGAATTCCCGGCGCTGATCCGGCGTGAGCTTGGCGATGCGCTGCTGGCGCCGATGCTCGTCTTCGCGCCGCGCCTTGGCGAAGGCAGGACCAGGAGGATGTTGCGCACGCGTCCAGGGCTCGTCCATCGCAGCGCTCCTCAAAAGCGTTGGCGGGCGGCCTCCTCGGTAGCGCATCGTATTCACCGGCGGCGGCCAGCCAACCCGCGCGCCGCATTCTTGGTTACCGCCCGCGATCGCGGTCCCTGTCCCGGCCTTTGCCTGAGCGGCCGCCGCGATCCGCTTCCTTCTTCGCCGCGCGCTGCATCGCCTTGGCGAAGCCGCTCTCAACGCCGAGCGGCCCGGCATCCCTGCGCGTGCGGCTCCAGGCTTCGATGCGCTTTTGCGCAATCTGCCTTGCGTGCTCGCGCTCGATCTCGCGCTGCTGACGCTGCGCCTCGCTAGAGCGGCGCGACTCGATTTGCTGCTGCCTGAGCGATGCCAGCGCCGCCTGCCGCTCACGCTGGACATTCTTGATGGCAACATTCGATTGCGATCTGATCGTCCCGACAGCCCGGCGCTTCGCGTCGTGGTAACGCTGGCTCAGCGCCTGCCTTTCTTCCTTGTGCCGGGTGGAAAGCACCTTGCGCGCCGCCTCCTGCTGCCGCCTTGTAATGCCGGTGACATCGAGCACGGCGGCAATGCGGGCAAAGAGACGGCTCTGCCTGTCCTTGAGCGCCGCGCGCTCTTGCCCCTGCCGGCGGCGCAGTCCATCGCGCTCCGGCGTAAAGCGGACACGGACATCCCGGACCGCCGAGCGGATCGCCCGGTCGCGCTCCGAACGCAGACGGTCGATGCGCAGAAGATGCGCACGCGAAACGCTGCGCATCGTTTCGGTGCGCTCATGCTCTTCTGCTGCCAGACGCCGCTCCAGCTTGCGGTCGGCGTCGGACTGCCCCTTTTCGAATTGTGCCCAGACCCGCGTTACCGGATTCTTTGACCGCGCGGCGCGCTCCAGATTGAGATCGATGATTTGCGCGTTGAACTCCCGCCGCGTGCGGCCCCGGTCGATCGACGGATAGTCGATCAGCCGGCCGCAGCCATTGACGCGCTGCTTTGACTCCGGCCGCCGGACATTGCCTTCGATATGCTGCGCCCGCGGCCCTTCATGGATGTTCGCCTGCCGGTCGATGCCCTGCGCGGCAAGCGTGCGCCGGTCGATCCGCGCATCCATGCCGGCCCGCGCCAGCGCCTCATTGCAGACGGCTTCCCAGCGCTCCCTAATCCATTCGACCGCCTTGGGGCCGGGCAGCCCCGCCTTGCGGCGGTCGCGGGTGCTGTCGGACAGCCGCAAAACCCGCTTGCCGGTCTCGATGTCGCGGTCGTGCGCTGCGATATGAACATGCGGATTGTGCTCGTCGGCGCCGTATTGATGGATCGCGGCGAGCCACGGCACGCGTCCGCCGGTCAGCTCCGCCATGAACTCCTCGACGAGGGCGGCGCGCTGATGCTCGTCCAGCTCGACCGGCAGCGCGATCCTGATTTTGTCGATGACGCGCGCGTTCTTGCGCAGGGCCCGCTCTGCCTTGTCGATGAAGGATCGCGCTTCCCGGTGCTCGAAGGGCATGTGTTCCGAGAGCAACACCGGGTGCGCCTCGGGCCGGCTGATGTAGCGGATATGAGCGCCCGCCGTGCCCGGTTCATGGGTGCTGCGGCCGATGCTCTTCAGGTTGCAGCTATAGATCGCCACGGCGCGGCCGTCCCTCCACAGGGCGCCGCATCATGGATTTGTTCGTGAGCTGTCCGTCTCAGCCCGTCGTCGTTCACCAGCTGCCACGGCCCCTGCCGATGGCTTCGCGGCCACGCGAACGGGGACGCCTTGCGGCGGGGCCTCAGGCCCCGGGAGCCGGGCGCACGGGTTTGGCGCAAGCAAAACCCCTCCAGCCGCAGCAAATCTACACGGGCTCCGGAGACGATCAAGGGAGCGCTGACAATGAGTCTTAACGCCGGTGGTATTGCCGCTTTCTGATCTGGCCTCCGAGCCAAACGATAACGCGATTCGGCCGGACCTGGCGCTGCCGACACAAGGCTCCGCCGTTTACCTTTTAGGCCAATCGCGGGTTGATCTGAGGCTCAGATCGGCAAGACTGGGCTTGAACCTATCCATGGTCCCGCCGGGCAATCGGGGAGGCAAACTCAGCCAGGCGGGAAGTGTTGCAGGGAAGCGGCGCCCCTGCGTCGAAGAGGGGCGCGCAAGGTGACCGTCCTTGACGACCTGCCGCGCGGTGTCAGAAGCCGCCGCCTGAACGAACAGCAAACCCCGCTCTCGGCGTGGGTTGATCCGGCTGCTATCGGGCAGAGCAGCACGCTCGCCTTTTCGTCATCGAAGATCTTC
Source organism: Propylenella sp. (assembly GCA_050728815.1). Lineage (GTDB taxonomy): Bacteria > Pseudomonadota > Alphaproteobacteria > Rhizobiales > Afifellaceae > DASWJZ01. The sequence continues at coordinate 34,155 of JBOHKB010000065.1, read as the reverse complement.
CTCGGCGTGGTCGGCGGCACGGTCTGTGACCATAACGGCGAGCTGTTCGTGACCGAGGGCACGCCGGTCGGTATCGGCGATGACCGCCATGCCGTCCTGTGCGCCGGATCACGCGCCGGCAAGGGCCGCTCCTGCCTGATCCCGACCCTGCTGGAATACGAGGGCTCCGTGCTCGCCCTCGATCCCAAGGGCGAGCTCGCCAACGTCACCGCGCGCCGCCGCGCCGCCCTCGGACAGCGCGTCGCCGTCGTCGATCCGTTCGGTGTGACCGCCGACCGTCTCGACGAATTCAGGGCCGGCTTCAACCCGATGACGCCGCTGAGGTCCGACAGCCCGTCGCTCATCGTCGATGCCGGGCTGATCGCCGACGCCTTCGTGGTCGCGAGCCCGCAGGCCGATCCGCACTGGGACGAGAGCGCCCGCAACCTGATCGAGGGGATCATCCTGCATGTCGCGACTTATCCCGAATATGAGGGCGCCCGTCATCTCGTGACGGTGCGCGACCTGCTGAAACGCGCCTTTCACCGCATCGAGGAGGACGTTCCCGACGAATTCGAGGGAACGCCGCCGCACCGTCTTGAAAGCGAGATGCTGCACAACGCTGATATCGCCTCCGTCACCAATCCCGATCTCGCCGCCGCGCTCGAAGGCGCGGCGGCGGATTTCTACGACAAGGGCGAGCGCGAGCGGGCAGCCGTGCTGTCGGTCGCGCTACGCAACACCAAGTTCCTCGATTATCCGGAGCTGAGAGCTTCGCTCTCGCGGCATGATTTCGATCTCTCGGAGCTGAAGACCGCGCCGGACGGGATGACGATCTATCTGTGCCTGCCGGCCGGGCGCATGGCGACCTGTAACCGGTGGTTCCGGCTGTTCGTCAATCTGGCGCTTGAGACAATGGAGCGCGTCAGGAGCAAGCCGAAAGTCCCTGTGCTCGGCGTGCTCGAAGAATTCCACGTCCTCGGGAACATGCAGCAACTCGAAACGGCGGCGGCTCTGGTTGCCGGCTTCGGCATGCGGCTGCTGATCGTGCTGCAGGACCTGACGCAGCTCCGCCGCCACTACAAGGACGGCTGGGAGACGTTCCTGGGCAATGCCGGGATCATGATCTTCTTCGGCAATAACGACATGACCACGCTTGAGCATATCAGCAAGCGCTGCGGCCAGACCTCCCTCATCGTCGAGCGCAAGAGCCAGGTGACGACCGAGCAGCGAGCGGGCGGCGCCACCGGCGCCTCATGGTCGCTCGAAGTGCGCGAGCTGCTGACGGCCGAAGAGGCGAGCCGCTTCTTCGCCCGCGACGATATCCAGCAACGCCAGCTCGTCATCCGCAGCGGATGGCCGCCCGCCATCATCCAGCGCGTGAAGTACGACAAGCACGAGCTGTTCAGGGGCAAGTACGAAGAGCCGGAGTAGACGCCATGACAGACAGAACAATGCAGATGCCGGAGGCCCGAGTGGAGGAGTTCCGCTCGGGCTGGCCCAAGGACGAGCTGTTGCCGGATGAGGGGGCCGTCCGTATCACCGGTGATTACACCGATCCGCGCCTGGTCGATCGCGCGTGCCGGAATGGCTTCATACTTGCCCTCATCGTAAGCGCCTTTGCCTGGTTTATCGTTCAGGAATGGAGTTCTTATTTCCTCTTCCTGCTCCTGGGCTCGTTGCCACTATTCTTCGTGTCGATCGCGTTTTTCTATCGCACCGGCAAGTCCAGTCTCGGCGTGAAGATCAGCGCCGGCGAGATTAGGCTTGCCGGGAAAACCTACTCTCGCGCGGCACCAATCGAGTTCCGCGTCGAGCGCCATCACAAGGCGATAGCAGAGCAGCATAGGGAGATGAACACCGGGCAGCGCACCAGCAGTACATACCGGCAGGCGATCGAAGTGGTGATGCAATATGGCGAGAACCGGGTCGTCATCGCCGAGATGCGCGAGAAAGATTCGGAGATGGCGAGGGCGCTCGTGATCCGCCTGCAGAACTGGTGCGACCGCTTCGATCAGATGCTGATTCAACTGGCGGATCAGAAGGATGCCGGTGGACCGCCGCGTGCGGAAGCGGATGATTTTGGGCCGGCACCGCCGATCCGGTAGCGCGGTCGCCTGACCCCTCTGATGAGCCGGAGCAAGACAATGGTAGAGCAGATCACCGGCGTGCCCGCTCAGAAGGAGCAGGCAGACTGGCCGCATGAGAATATCGTCAAAGGTGAGGGCTGCGTCCGGATCACAGGAACCTACAGGGACCCCGATCTGGGAGGCAGGGCTCTCGGCCTGGGTTTCCTAGCTCTGATCGTCACCATCGTCCTGTCGGGGCTTGTCCCGGACGACTACTACGCGTCTACGATGGTCCTATGGCTGATCGTTCCGCCAATCACAGCGTTCATCGCCTTCGTTTGGTGGCGGCCCGCGGTGAATGTGACCATCGGGCCGGAGAGCGTTGTCATCGGCGGCAAGACATATTCGCGGGACGTGGATATCCAGTTCCGCACGGACCGCCATCCGAGGGCTATAGCCGCCCTCGACCGGGGCCGTCAGCCCCGGCCCGAATACGCTCAGGCGATGCAGGTCGTGATGCAATACGGCGAACGGAGCGTGCCGATCGCCATGTTTCGGGGGCGGGATATCGAGATGGCGCGCGCGCTTATCATCCGGCTTCAGGCCTGGCATGAAGGCTTCAACAGGCTGCGCAGGCAGCCGGAAACCGAACAGCCCGCCACGACCGCTTCCGATCGGGATGAATTCGGGCCGGCGCCGCCGATCCGGTGAGCGGCATTTCAGACGCCCTTTTCATCGGCGGCGCTCTTGTACGGATAGATCGTCCATTCGCCCTTGGCGTCGATCACGACTTCCTCGCCGTTTTCGTCGACCATGGTGAGGTAAAGGGTTGCCCACTTGGCGCGGCAGTCGGCGTGAGGCTTGAGCTTGCGGGCGATGTCATAGAGGCCCTGCTGTAGCTCGATCATCGATAACGGTGCGCCGTCCCTGCCGCGCAGCCTGATCTTGAGCGCGGTGCTTTCCGTTTTGTCCTTCTTCGGAGCCTTGCCCGTTGTCTTCGGTCTTTTCCCGTACGATCTCACCATCCCTGAGATCGTACGGGCCGGACCAGCAGGACAACAGAAAATGCGCCCGCGAGGGCGCATTGTGCTGGGGATAAGAAGGAGGAAGGGCGCGGATGCGCCCTCCCCTTACTCTTCCTCGCCGGCTTCTTCGTCGTCGTCCGCCTCTTCGGCGTCCTCGGCGGCGTCCTGGCCGTCCGCGGCATCGTCGTCGTCCTTCATCGGGCGGAGAACGATGCGCCCGCCGTCAACGGGAACCAGGTCGAGCTGGATCGTGTAGCCCTTGCCGTCCTGATGGTCCCAGGCTGCGCCGATGCGGGTCCAGAAGCCCTTCTTGCCCCTTTCGGCGACGTGATAGGCGATGAGTGCCGGCGGTGTGGCCTTGGTCTTGCGGGTGTTGGTTTGGTTGCGTGCCATGATGATCTCCTTTTGCTTGGGTTGGCTCGAAACGCCCCCGGAAATGACCGGGCGGGTGAGCCGCACGCGCACCGACGAAGGAGGGAAACAGGCAACACGGGAGGCCCGCAGGGCCGAATGGAGCGGGCAGCCTGTTGCGCGTCGGCGCCGCTTGGTCATCGTGGCGGATCGAATTGAGGCAACCCGGACGCAAGAAGGGGGGTCAGCGCCTAAGGCGCGCCGTTTAACCCGAACCTTCCCGCAGGACACGCCGCGGCGTTGATGCTTCATGATCGCTCGTCACGGGCATGAAAGGGGCAGCTCAGGGTAATGAGCACCAGCTGCCGGGGCAGCGCGCCGACAAGGGCGGGCAACCGACAAACCGGGCCAGTCGACACCGATTTCCCGGCAGGCGGCAGCGCTGATCTAATCGCCCGCGCGGTGAAGATGGCACATAAGCGCGGTGCGCAAACGCCGAATGCTACCGAGCCAATTGCGGCGATGAACTTCAGGCGAGGAAGAGGAAGCAGCGCTACCCGCCGCTTCCTTGAGCTCCTGCGATTCCAGCCAGTCGCCCCAGCCCATGGCGATGAATTCATCCCGGCGCACGTCGTAGATCAGCGTCGTAATGTAGGGATCGCCACGATTGATATAGAAGGCGTCGGGCACGGCGTGTGGATCGTAGCGCGCCAACTCATCGCGCCACAGCGCTTCGACACCATGACCGTGTGTGGCGAGGGAGACGTGGGTAAGCCGCGCCTCGGCCTCGTCCAGACGGGCGAGAAGATGCGGGCAGGTCATGACGCACCTGCCTTGCCGTCCGCACCGATGCGGAAATCGGCGACCTTTCCGCGAAAACCACAGTCGTGACAGGTGGCGGCATGTTCGTCGTTCCACTCATGATCGCCGCAGCGGGCGAGCCGGCTGTCGGTGCCGTCAGGGGCGAGCAGCACCCAGACCGTCGCGGCGATGTCGATTGAATCGCATCGTCCGCATTGGGGGCAGGCCATGCGCCAGACCCGCGCCACATCGCCCGGATCATGCGCCGAAGCGGCGGCGGCAGCTTCCTGCCGGACATGATCGGTGCCGATAAAACCCCAGCAGGAATCAAGCTCGTGGCCGGCGGGATCGCAGAGCACGTAGCCGTAGCATTCGCCGTTGGCCCAGCTTGAGTATTCTTCGGCCACGGACTGCGCATATTCGGCAAGGCGTTCGTCCGGCTCGTTCCCGTCGCCCCAGTCGGCGCGCCTCAGCGCGACGATGCCGACGCGGCCCGAATCCCACGGGCAGTGGAACGGGTTGCCGTAGCCGGTGCGGTAAATCACGCCCGAATGGTCGTACAGGAACAGCGGGATCGTGAACCATCGATCCGCGTTGTCGCGCTCCCACGCGGCGACCTCGTCGGGATCGCATCCGCATTCGCCGCCCGCCGGATCGATATAGCGCCGATGCAGAACGACGATGCGCACGGCATCGTCGCAGTTGAACGGCATTTCGGTGTCGGCGTCGTGATAGATCTTCGCCGTCAGGCCACTATCGAAGCTGATGGTTTCGAGCGGGGTCATGACGCACCCCCTTCCGCCATCGCGGCGGTACGCCGCGCTTCGAGGGCTGCTTCAAGCAACCGGTCGTCTTCGACGATACGCTGAGCGATGCGGGCGGCGTCGGCATAAACGCTGATCGTAAATGTCGGCGCGAAATGCAGATCGCGCTCGACCGGCAGCCCGAGCCGTCCGCGCAGCGACTCCAGTTCGGGAACGAACACGCTGCCGAGTTCGGGAAAGCCCATCCCGAGATCGCAGAGCCCGAAGGCGATGTCAGGGTCTTCGGGATCAAGCTCGGTCAGGAGCCAGGTGCAGGCCGCATCCGGCGTGAACAGTTTCACGACGGGGATGAAATCCGGGTCGGCTTCGCCTTCCTCGTCGAGCCGGAGGCGGATCACGCCGTTCTGGATCAGCCTGCGCTGCAGGTCTTGCGTCAGTAGTTTCATAGTCCTCTCCTTTGTTGGTTTTCAAAGGAAGAGGACCAGCCGGTCCGGGCCGGACCGGTCACCGACGCCAGGAGGGGAACCCCTTTACGGGGTTGACGGGGCCGGCACGCGACCGGCTATCGGCCATAGTCGGGAAAACCGACAGGAGAGGACGGCGAAAGCGGCTCGGGCTACGCAGATCAAGGAGCGCCCGGCCAGGATGGCGGTGTCTTGGGATGGGATGCCTCGCGTTGATCTGTGAATGTAACGTTCGCAGCGACAGGCTGGGTGATGTCCAAGGCGTTTTCCCGGAATTGGGTCCACAGCGCGTCGCGTGAGATGCTGCCGAAGTCCGCGTCGAACATGTCGGCTTTGGCGTTCATTCGCTCAAAGATATTTCCGCTGATTTCGCGCTGTGCGAGCTCGACAGGGCGAGCCTGCTCCTGCGCGCGTGCAGCAATCTTTTCGCCGGCGCGGGTGACGTCGGCCTTTGTGATGGCGGGGGGCTCCCAGTCCCTGCCGAACGCGGCATGAACGCGCTCCGCCGCATCACCGGTTTGTGCATACCTGCGTATGCGAAGCCCTCCGGGATCGCCAAATTTCTGTTGGAAACTCGTGAATTCGCGCCGCTCCAGCCGATCCAGCGCCGCATAGCGCCGCCGCAGCTCGGCGACCTCGTTGTCGTGACGGCGTTTGAGCGCTTCGATCAGCACGCGGTGCTGCTCGTCCATCTTCTTTTTGCGGCGCTTCAAATAGTAGTCGATGAGCTGCCGGATCACGGCGATCTTCTTTAGATAGATCGCGAGGCCGATCGCCCGGAAATGCCGCCGCGCGATCCGGTGCTCCCGTTCGGCCTTGATGTGCGCGAGCAGAACCTTGCGCTCGTGCATGTGGCGGATCTTCATCCGCTGCCAGAGCACGTCAAGCACAGCGCGGCGCTTGCGCTGTACCGCGTTAAGCCGCTCACGCTCTGCCCTGGCGGCGGCCACCTTTTCCTCGGTCGTGCGCTTTGCGTCCTGCTGCGCGGCTGCGCGCTGCACCATCATCGCCTTTGCGCGTTCGACGGGCGGAAGAAGCGAAAGGGTCAATCCCTCAAGCTTCTTTTTCACATCCTTCGTCTTCGCCCCGTCGATCTGGCGCGCGAGGCTGTGCACGTCGCCGGCGATATCGACGACGACGAAAACGCGCTTGTCGCCGCGCGCGAGCATATACCCGGCAGCCTCAAGCGCGTTCGCAAAACCCTGCGCTAAGTCCGAGTTCCGGTAACATTCGGTGATGACATGGCGGCGGTCGTCGCGCGACAGGCCGGACGCCGCTTCCATCGCCTTTTCGGCCCTTGTCGGCTGCGGCGGCGATTCGAACCGCTCTGCGCCCCGGTCCTGGGCAAGGTTTGGCGGCAACTCGGTCCCGAAACGCGCTGCGAGTTCCTGCGCGCAGCGCCGCAGCTTCTGCCGGTCGTGCGAGAGATGGACTGCCTTCATCTCGCGCGCGTTGATGCGCGACCAGACGACGTGGCAGTGCTCGCGGCCGTCTTTGACGTGAAAAACGACGATGCGCGGCTGCCCCGTCAGCCCGAGCCGACTTTCGATATGAGCGAGTGCTTGCGCATACTGGCGGCGGCTAAGCGGCTCCGGCGGATTGATGAAGGCGGCATAGACGCCCTCGGTCGCGCGTGTGCCGGAGGCGATCGCATCGAACTCGGCGAGCGCACCGTCTATGTCGGTGGCGATGGTGCCGATGGTCTCGACATGCTCGATGATTTCGTTGTCGGCGGCGTTCTGCAGGTGGCCGGCGAGCCAGCGCGTGTTGCCGGTCTGCAGGCCGCCGATAATCACGACGCCAGATCTTTGGCCACCTCGCGCATTTCCTGCGTTAGCAGCGTTACGAAGTCGTCGCCGCCTTCGGGGTCGTAACGGGCGGCAGCGAGCGCAAGGGTCTGAAGGATTACGGCGAGCTTGACCGGGCACGTGCCCCCTTCCAGCTCCTCATGCACGAGGTCGATCACCGGCGTGAGAAAGCTGCCCTCCAGGTCAAGGTCGGCAAAGGGGAAGGATGGCGGTATCATGGCGCTCTGCCCATCGATTCGAACAGGACGATGCGGTATTCGCTGAAATCATTGATCGCGGATTCGACAAGAGCGGGATCGGCAAGCTCGGCCGCGTTGCGGAAAGCGGTCGCCGCCTCGCCCATGGCGGCGATCAGCTGCGCGGTCAGGTGCCGATCGATCGAGGGGCAGTGGACGCCGCGTGGCGGCGGCATGTCGAGCGCAGCCTGGCGGATGTAGGAAGCGACAGTCAGGCCCGCGACACCGGCATGCGAGCACAGAAGCGCGTCTTCGATGGTGGTGAAGCGCACGGTACGCTTCACCTTGCGCTGTCTGTTTTCGCTGCCGCTCTCCGCCATGCGCGCTCCTTTCCACCCAGGCCAATCCAATGCGGCCCGTGAGCGTTGGTCGTGGTGCAGCGCCGAAACGCTGCTCATGGGGTTCCAACAAGCCGCCGCAAGGCGGCGGACATGCCGCACGCGCTCATCGCGCTTCGCGGCGTGGGGGAGAGCGAAGTCTCCCCTTGGTCGATGGTCCGGGAGAGCGAAATCTCCCGCCCGTGGGTTCGAAGGGACGCGGAAGTCCCTCGTCAGGTTTCCAAAGGGCACGAAGGCTCTTTGCCCTGCCCGCCGAAGCCTGTCGGCGTCGGCGGGATCGTGGTGCAGCGGCGAAACGCTGCGATCGGGCGCGACAGGCTCAATGCCGTCTCGCGGCCGAATAGCCGGGGGTGAAACGGGGGCCGGCGTCCTTCTGCCTCAAGCAGAAGGCCAGCATCGCTGGTGAGGCCCCCTCAAGATGCGCGCGGGAGTCCGCGCACATCTTGTATTCTTTACCCGACCAATTTTTATTATCGAATATACTACTTAAAACTGTATTAACGTAATTCTGTTTCATACTTACGGTTATTTGGCATATGGTGCGCGAGACTGAAATTCCCGGGTGCCGAGAGCAGTAGTTGTCGGGCTTGGGGATTTTCTGAGGTAGCGTCGAGCTTGGGAAAAACGGCTCGCGCCGTCCACCGGAGCCGCTCGCCATTTATGGACGAAGTCTCTTGGATCGACTAGGCGTCCCCATCCGACCTGCCTGTGTTATATTGTTTGACATATTTGCTATTATTGTGGGATAAACACTAACAGTCATTTGGAACATTATTCATTACATTGGGACTACTTATGACTAAACCACGTAAGATTTTTCAAACTGCGGAGCCGCAGGTAGGCGACGTGATGCCCGACGGCACGATTTATGCCGGGATTTCGCCGACGACGGGCACGCGGATGTTTGTAACGCCCGCCGATGCCCCGGAGTTGAATTGGCAGGAGGCGAGCGATTATGCCCGTCGCCTCGACGAGTACGGCCACAAGGACTGGCGACTGCCGACAAAGGCTGAGTTGAGCGTGCTGTTTAACAATCAGGCGGCTATTGGCGGCTTCAACAAGAGTGGCCCCGGCCCTTGGTACTGGTCGTCCACGGAGGTCGACGGTCCGGGCTACGCGTGGCTCCAGAACTTCGTCAACGGCAGACCGTTTTCTTACACCAAATCTACCTTCAGGTTCGGCGTACGATGTGTCCGTGCGGAGCTGCGGCCATGATTCTCGATCGCAAGGATTTAATTCAGTTTCGCTGCGCCGCAGAAGGTGCGAGCGTTGTGAGAGTTTCCGGCATTGTAGGACACAGCGTCCTCGCGGTGGACAGAATCGACGCTGTCATTGGGGACGGCGCGCTCACGCTACTTCCCAGGCTCGTTCCGGCGAGGAAGGGGTTATCGGGCTCCTTCAAATTACATCGTCCAGATTCCCGACGAGATCGAAGAGATTAGCCTCGGCAAGTCGGGAACGCCTGTCTGGACGCGCCGGGGTCCATCCTAGTCAGGGCGCGTCCGGCCGATGACGCCATCGTGTTCGCTTGGGGAAGGATAAGCATTTGACAGAAAAAGCCGGCCGCGCCCATGGGGGGCGACCGGCTGAAAGCGGCTTATTCGGCCGCTTCGGGAACCGCATCGTCTTCGATGACTTCCGCTTCGCTGTCGGCGGCATCGCCCGCGTCAGCGATCCGCAGCGGTTCCGGCAGCCAGCCGGTGCCTGCGACGATGTCTGCGGCGCGTGCGGCCAACTCGGCCTTCTTCATCTTGTCGAGGGCGGGGCCGTGGCCGCCCTTGGCCTCGTCGATGGTGGCGAGGATACCGGGGCGGCTGATGCGACCGAAGAAATTGTCGGCGGTCGGTGTAAAGTAGACTGCCATATCGAGCGACACAGCACGCGCGATCTTGTCCGCGTGCGGACGCGGCCTGCCGTTCTTCGGTACGACCGCATCGACGCTCAGCGCCGCGATCACCGCGAGAAGATCGAGCAACACGTCTTGCGGCTGGTCCAGGCACCATGCCCAGAGATTCGCAGGATCACCGGGCAGATGATCGCCCCAGCTCTCGCGTTCGGTTTCAAGAGCCGTGAAGCCCTTGCAGGACTCCGGCTCGTAGAGCGAATTTCGGAGCGGCGTCACCGGCGCCATCAGATGCAGGGAGCTTCCCTCGCGCGTGTAGGTATAGAACACGTCCAGCGCCAGCGCGTGAACGACGGCAGCCAGTGCAACGTCGGGCCGCCTTGCCAGCTCGGCGCTGATCGCGGCGGATTTCTGCGCCGTCAGATCTTCGATGAGCCGTGCCGACAGCTTGATCGCGGGCTCGTCCGCGCCTTCGTCACTGGGCGTATCGGTATCGGTATCATCGGCAGGAACGTCCTCCGGGCGAACAAGCCCGCGTTCGACGCGGATATCGCCGTGATAGCCGACGCTCACGACCGCACCGGCAATCGCCAGCGTCTCATCCGGCCACCGCTCGGATGTCGCCTCGATCTCGTCCATGCGGGCTTCGATTTCGGTAAGACGCTTGACCTCCGCTTCATCGTCGGTATCGACCAGATCGTCGTACTCGGCGGCCAACGCGGCGAGCTCCGATTCCTGCTCACCGGTTAGCGGCACGTCTTCCGGGTAGCGGCGCTGAAAGCCGGACAGGAACTCGTAGTCCAGTTCCGGCACGATCTGCACCCATTGCCAACCCTCGGCACGCACCTGATCGGCAGCGTCTTCAAGCGCCCTGGTGACCAGATTGTCGAGAAGCTCGCTATCGAGCAGATAGCCGCCATCCTCGGGATCGAACAGGTCGCGCCTGATTGCGCCGCCTGCGGCCTCGTAGGCATCAAGCCCGACCAGCTTCACGCGTTTGTCGCTCGCCGGAATCTCGTCTTCGGTCAGCGCCGACTTGATCGCGCGCGGATTGAGGTTCCAGGCGGGCGACTCGTTCCAGACGCGCTCTTGCGCTTCATGGTCGCCGCTGATCGTGAAAGCCTGCACCAGATCAAGCCCGATATCGCCGGTGCGATAGGCGTCCATGATGACCGGGCTGACGCGCCCGAGCTTCAGGCGCTTCAAGACCAGCGTTTCCGATACGCCGAACCGCGCCGCCACGTCGGCAACGGTCGCGCCGCCGTCGATCAGGTCGCGGAACGCCTCGAACTGGTCGGCAGGGTGCATCGGCATCCGCACGACGTTCTCGGCCAGGCTCAGCTCCGATGCGTCGCAATCGCCGTTCGCGATCATACACGGCACGTCGGCGCTCTTGGCAATGGTCTTGTCGGCAACGAGCTTTTGCAGCGCCAACAAGCGCCGCTGGCCTGCGACGACTTCATACTTGCCGCGCTTTGCCGGTCTGACGACAATGGACTGCAAGAGCCCGTGCGCGGCGATCGAGGCGGCAAGCTCGTCGATGCCGTCCGTCACGCCCGACTTACGGACATTACCGTCCCAGGCGATCAGCTTGTTCAAAGGGATGGATGTTGTTTCGTTGCTCATAGGTCTCTCCTTTTGTGAGCGGTTTTCTCAAACGTGGAGAGATCAGCCGGGCGTATGAGCGGCCCGGTCACCGAGCGGAAAGTGAGGGAAACGGCTTGCCCGTTGACGGGGCCGCGCGAACGGCTACGCAGCACTAATCAGAGAGAAAACCGCGGAAGGAGAGCAGAGCTATACGGAACGTCGCAGCCCGAACATTGGGGAGCGGCATTGGCGCGAGTTATTAGACGGAATGGGGGTTATCACTTTCCGGATGTGCACGCTAAGCGAAGCACAATAATCCATCGCCCACCGAGGTTTAATTAAATACAAATCAAACGCCGTATTTGCATAATCGTATGATAATACTGTATGCTTCTGCAAGTTGTTTTTGTTCAATCGATGTTTTTGCCGAGGAGAAATACTATATGCGTTTTCAAGCAAAGGATTTATTGATGTGCGGTGCTGTCGGCGTTGCGGCCGTACTTTCCGTTGCATCCGTTGCGTTTGCGATAGCGGACCAGGCGGGACCAGCGGACTGCCCCCAGATCGGCGATGCCTGTGATGACGGCACCGTCTATGTCGGTTCCAGGGAGATGAAGGACACCGACGGGGCCAGCCTCGGCGCGTTCTATCTTTTCACGCCGATTGAGGATTTGACGGACGGAAACGGCGACAAAATGCTGCTGACATTTAACGAAGCAGCGGTGCATGTTGCGGGCCTGCGCGGCTATTTCGGCCATGACGGTGGAGGCTTCGCGAGCGATCCGGCGCTCTACAGGGCGATGCGCGACGGAAGCTACGAGGGCGAATGGTTCATTCCGCCGAAAGACATTTTGGTCGACAATCTCTACGAAAATAGAGCGCAGGGCGCGCTGTCGGGCACATTCGCCGAGGAGTACAGCTCCGGCCTCGGCCTTTGGTACTGGTCGCTTACGGAGCATCCGGGCAACCCGGACGGCGTCTACGTCGTCGACTTCCCGGACGGCGGCGGCGTTTGGGTCCTTAAGGGCTTCACCGAGCTGTCCTCACGGGTCGTCCGCGCGGAACCACGGCCGTAGGTCGCAAGGCATTCGATCATTCAGTCACTGACGGCCGGCGCGCAGCGAAAAGCTGTTCGATGACGTAGGGGGCCGCAGGCGCCGTTTCCCGCAAGCGGGATCTGTAGTGGCTCGGGGAGCGTCGGCAGACGCGATTATGGCCCGGTCCTCCGATCGGCAAGAACAGGGCTTCGTCTCGATTAATAATTGGAGTATAAACACTATTGTGTTGCATGATTACTATTCAGTTGTATATATATCCTTCCAGTTTTCTGAGGGTACGCCTTTCTATAGGAGGTAAAAAATGGGGACTTATACTAGACTGTTCGCGGCTGTAGCCTTTTCTGCCGGCCTTGCCGGGACGCCAGCTGCGTTTGAGATGAATTCCGACGCGGGCGCTGCGCCGCAGGAGACGACCGCCGAATGGGTGAAGCGGGGCCTGCCGGCCTCCTATTATGTCACGCGTGATTTCACGGTGGCCGACCTGTGCATAAAGGACGCTCTTGATCAGAGGGCAGCCGATGCCGCGCGTGCCGGTCTGAGCGAAATCTATCTCGATGCCGCCGGCTTCGGGCAGTTGCAAGCGGGGTGCGCCGGGTCGCGAGCCGTATACGCCGGCGTGACCGAAGTGAAACGGGATGCCGCCGTCGAATGGGTGAAGCGGGACTTTGTGATCCCCTATTCTTTCACTGCGGCCAACCTGTGCATAAAGGACGCTCTTGATCAGAGGGCGGCCGATGCCGCGCGTGCCGGCCTGACCGAAATCTATCTCGATGCCGCCGGCTTCGGGCAGTTGCAGGCCAAGTGCAGGGCCGCGCTGGGCGGCGGATTTCCTGTCTATTTCGTCTATGCCGATGTGATCGAGGTGCAGCGCGGCGATATGCCTAGCCTGCCGCTGCCGTAAGCGGAGGAATTAATGCAAGCACGAGCGAAGGAACACGATGGTTATTGTGTCCCCAGACGCCGTGTTCCCAGACGTCGGGGCCGGCGCATGCAGGAAATACGGTGCCGATTTGTATTGAAATTTTTGGCATAATAAAGTATTTTGTTCTACTTCATATGAATAGTATCTTCAATCGAGAGGTGTTATGAATATAAATGCGAACTTATCCGATATCCTCGACTGTCTGCTACTTCCTGCGCCAGTCTGTATTTCGTATTATACTGTTACGCACAAAGAAATTTTGCAGGGGGCGTTGAAATGGTGACGCCCGGACTTAAACGTGAATTCCTCTACGCGCTGCGAGGTGCCGCCGGACTTATCGGCGTTAGCAGCGCTGCGGTAGCTCTGGCATTGCCGCTTTATTTCAGCGGAGGCGGCTCTTTATGGACTCTGGATGGTAATTACCAGACAGCGATAGCGGCATTTGTTGCTGGATTGGCACTCGCTCTTGCGTCCTCCGCAATTGTCACGCGGGTAGAGTATGCGATAATTGATTTGGGCCGTGAGCAGTCTGGTTTGAAACCTAAATAGAATTGTTAGGTGGCAGCGTAGAGGAAGGCTTTGCGTTCCTGGATGCGGCGGAGGCCGCGGCGGCGCGCTCCAACGCATCATCGTCTTCGACTATGCCTCCGGCGCTGTGTGCTGCGCGGGCATAGACCGCGATCGTGCTTCTCGAACGCCTCATTGGTCAGTCGCCTGCCGCCCTCGAAGTGGGCGGCGGATTCGTCTTCTGTCATAAAGATCAGGCAACCTTCCTCGTCGCGATAGGCCAGCTTGCGCACCCTTGCGCGCTCCTGCCGCAGTGCCCGCAGCTCCTCCTCGATCTCCTGCAATGCCTCGACCGAAGCCTCGTCCATTTCCAGTGCGCGACCTTTGCGGTTACTGGATTCGCAAATAACCAGATACAAGCGCGTTGTGGGAGCCTTCATCATCCATGTCGATGGTGTGATTCGCCGGGCTCGCGTTGTAGATTTTTCTCCCTGCGCGGCTCTCACCGCTGGAAGTTGTCATAGTGGCATCGAATGCGGGCGAGGCAGTCGAAAATGCTACACCACTACCCTCTTCCGCCGCATGGCCAAATACGATGAGAGGCGTTGCCTGACCGGACGCGGAAACGACCTGCGAGTTCGGTTCATTGCCCGTTACCTGGCTCGCCCACGACGAAGGCGTCACGGTGTTGATCGTGGAAGTCCACCGGAAAACAAACATGATCTTGTAGTTGTTCTCACCATTTATGCCGGTGACCGAGCTGCCTGGGTTGCCCGCAGTCAGGATCTTGTAGCTAACCGTGGTTCTAGCTTCGTTGCCATCGCCGCCGAACGCAGTGACCACCTGCGTCCAGCCAGTCGGCACAACATTGGTAGGCGTGCTGCCATCGGTTTGCGCATAGTCGAACAGAACAGCGAGGTCGCCGACTGCCGCCGTTGCCGGGATGGTTATATTGCTCGACTCAGAGTTGGCACCGCTGACATAGGATAAGATGTGCATCGTGGTCACATCCCACTGATCGCTTCCCGTACCGACTGTCACCGTCGCGCTGTTCGTCGTGAGGCCCGCCGCGTTGCTGGTCAGGCGCAGTTGGAGGGTCTGGCCGTTGGTGATCGTCGATGGGCCGCTGGTCCAGCTGCCGCCATTGATACGGAACTCCGGCGAGCCGTCGCCGCTGATGGAAACGGAGACATTCCCAGCGATGCCGGTGATGCTCTCGATGCTGGATGTGATCTGCGTGTTAAGCGCCACGTCAGTCTGATCGGTGAAGCTGAAGGCATCGGGCGTGGTGTCAGCGCCAACCGTCGTCACATCCCACTGGTCGCTGGCCGCGCCAACCGTCACAGTGGCGCTGCCCGTCGTGGCAAGCGATGCACTGGTGGTCAGGCGGAGTTGCAGGAACTCTCCGACATCAATCGTTCCTGATGAAGAGCCCCAAGTCTGTGTTTCCGAACTGCATGCATCATCCTCACAAATCCGGTATTGAGGCGAGCCGTCGCCGGATATGCTGATGCTGCCGCCGCTGACGGCCTGAAGAATGTTGCTGGCGACGAGCGTCGAGGTCGGTTGGTCGGTGAGATCGGTAAAGCCGAACAAGCTGCCGTGAACCGGGCCGCAAGCCCCGCCGCCGGAGCATTCCCAGCCGGTGGCCCCCATGACGATGGTGTCGCCCTCGGGGCAGCTACAGCCGAGACCCGGCACAGCAATCCAGTCGGTGCCGTTGCAATACTGCATGATCGTGTGATCGACGTTGTAGATCATGACTCCGGCCGGGGCCGGAGGATTGGCGCAGTCGGCGCGGGCCGAAGTGGGCAAGGCAACAATCGTCAGCAAGCAAAGGGCGGCCAGGATTCTCATGGCGGCCCTCCCGGCGAGCAGACCCATCCGGTGCTGCTCATGACAATGCCATCCCCTTCAACGCACTCGATGCCGATGCCATCCAGCCGGGTCCAGGTATCCTCCCGGCAATACTGCATCGCCGAAAAATCGGAGTTGTAGACGATCGCCCCCACTGGCATTTGCGGATCGGTGCAAGCAGCGTATGCGATAGAGGGATTCCGACCGCAGAAAGAATAATGAGAATGGATGAAACGATCCCCTTTTGCATTACACCATAATATCACGGAATGACTGTAGTAAAAGTTAATTCTATTGGCATTTATACTTCAATTCTGATGCTCCCCAGCCGGGCAAAAGGGAAGCCTTTTGCACCGGCGACGAAGTGCATGTCGCGAGCGCGATCACCGCTTAGTTCATGCTCCGATCCCATAGGGGCAAGACGCGACTTTGGAAGTCAGCAAGAACCACGTGGGCAGCTTCGGGATCAGGTGAATGCTGCCGCTCAATCCAGAATGCTTTCAACAGCTGTCGGCGGAATTGGGGAAAATGTTTGGCAGCGAGCCGAGTGCAGGTTCCCAAGTGACTTGAATACTCGGCGGTACACAACATCGCCAATAGTTGAGAGGCTCTCAAAACGTTCCGCATGGACCAGCGGACCCAAAATTGCCGACCTCGATCTACTCCGCGGAACGAAGGCGAAGGGATCGCGCCAGAAAGGATCTCGGCTAGCCAATTGCACTCTCGCGCTAGATCCCCGAAATGAGCCTTGGCGAAGACGCGATCCGGATGGTATCGGCCCAATTCCGGTCGAATGTCCGTGCCGCTCAGCAGCTTCGACTGAGTGGATATCATGGCTCGGAGTTTTGCTAAATCCGACGAAGTCTTTAGTTCGAGTGTATCGACGAGAACCAGGTCCACACTCTCCAAAAATGGGTGCTCACTTTCCAAGTGACTACATATGTCCGGTGCATCCCTTGGCAGGAGTGAGCCCGCTGCCAGCAAGTCCAGATCGGAGTATGGGGGAACGGCCGCCGCAATCGCGACCGAGCCTCTGACATAGACGCAATCAATCTTCGGGCCGTGGGCATTTATGATGCGAGCAACAGCTTTTTCGCAGACTTCTTTGTATTTCGCCTGCATCGGGCAACTCTCGCCCAAATTCGACAGCGCGCCATCGTTGTCCCTGGGCCAGAGAACAATGGGCTCACGATCTAGTGTTCGGCCGATTTCTTCCAGCTCGACCGTCATCGGAGGCCCAGCCTCGAAGTCAAGCGGTCCGCAGCAGATTTAAGAGCCATGAGATTGGTCGTCTGAAATGCCTGATGTGTACCGTCTGGGACGATCGTTAGGGTTGCCGTGCTCGGCAATTCCGCCGCAAGGTCCTGAGAGCACACTAAGGGGCAAATCAAATCCGTGGCGCCATGGACGATTTCAATCGGAATGTCTCCGAGGCGAGCTGCCCGATCTTTCCATTGTCGGCCGTCGGGAAAGTAGTCATTTCGCAGATAGTGCATCCGAATCTTGAGATAGGCTGCGGTCGCTGACTGCGAGTGCGTGCGGTGCTGTACGTGCGACTGCCCGAAGGAAACGCACGCCCGTTCATACGCGAGTAGTGCCCTTGCTGCCCGTAACCCTCTTCGAGGGTCTTCGGCAATCAACCTAGCCGTAGCCAAACCCAAGTTAGGAGTCGGGCGGCGGTCCAGTTCCGCCACGACCACATCCCATGCCCCTTCAAGTCCGCTAGGCGGTGCCAGCAGATAGCGGCTTGCGCTTGGATGGTCACATAGGAAACAACCAAACAACAAAAGGCCGGTGCAGACCGTTGGTCGAAGCGCTGCGTATCTCAAAGCGAGCTCTACGCCCCAGGAACGAGCGAAAATGATGCATCGACCCGCGCCTACGAAGGTGAGAACTCGGTCGATATCGGCCACCAGATCGCTTGTCATGTTGAAATCGAGTGACCCAAGCGGTTTAGAGCGCCCTCCCCCCCGCTGGTCGAAACCGACCACGTAATGTTCGTCCGTCGAAAATACTTCGAAGTCCAATGAAGAGACCGCTGAACCTGGTCCACCGTGCAGAATAATGACAGGCACCGCGGTCTCCCCTCCGCAGGACTGTACGAAGAGAGAATGCCCATTGCTGGCGGGCAGCGTTCCCTGCCATTTCCTGTCGGGCGCGTTCATCTTTGTTTGTCTCAGTGAGCCTCGCAGTGCGGACTACGCACTAATCGTCGATAGTGAGGGCTACCACTGCCATCCCCGCATTGTTGGCGGTCGCGCAACGAGCAAGCAGTTGATATAGTCAGCCACCCGGGCGAGGTGGCTGAGCGGCAAGGCGCCAGAACCGTATTCTGGATCAGGCTGGGTTCGAGTCCCGGCACTCGCCTCCAATCCATCATAATGCCTAGGTATTCGCTAGCGGAAAGGTGGGTACGCCCTAAGCCCTCCGGACCAGAGCGGCTCGAATGGATAGCCAGACGTTTCTTTTCGCAGCTCTGTAACCCATTGCTCAAGCGAAGATGCTTGCATTGCCCCGTCAGCACGGCGAAATGGCAATGGCGCGTTTTCGATTGTCGCCTCCTGATCGCCGACCACCGCCACTGTGTCGACCATCTCCTGGAAGGAGTTCCGGACGCGCGTGGCAACGCTCTTTTGCCTACGATCGACATCGTATCTGACACTGAGATTTGATAGCTTCTCTTCAAAGATCCGGCAAACTTTCTCGCCGCTATCCGAGCAAGGAAGGAAACGTAGCTGAACCGGGGACAACCACCTTGGTAGCTGGGGAGGGTCCAATAGCGATGCTCTTCCAACCGTTCTAAAGAGCCAGCGTTCCACGGACCCCCAGCTTCCGTGACAGATCGCGGAAGGAGCCGACCCTCCGCTGGCTTCCTTGAAATGAATTCGATAGTTTCGGCCATTCTCAAGATCCAGCTGCCCGTCCATCAGACCCGAGCCATCCGAGTCATGGAACCTGTGCTGACTCACCCAATAATTCCGCTGCTGAGGAAGAAGCGCTACGAACGCACTACAGCCGAGCTCGTCTAACAGGCCCAAATAACGCTCACGATAGTTCTCGAAGAAGCTACGCTCGACCTCAAAGACCAGCTGGGCCGGAAAGCCTAATCGAGCAATCGCATCGCGCTGTGCCTTAAGAAGGTGACCGAGCTCTTCCCAGAGTTGGTCAATATCTGCACATATGGCGTGGTAGTCTAGGAGTGAAAACGCGCGAAGCGTCTGCAATCCGCGCACTTGGCCTCTCTGCAATCTCCGGAACATGCGCCCGCATTCGAATACTCTCCAGGGCAAATCACTGCGGCGAAAATCCAATCTAGCGGCGAGCGAAAAAGCACCAAAATCCCCGCCGGGACGCATCACGAGCGTAGCAGGCTTCTTGTATCCTCCGACATGATACATCTGGTCGAAGAAGCGTCCGGCCTCGGCGGCCACGCCTGTTGCCGCTGATTCAAAAAGCAAGGGCGTAGTTATCTCCGCTGCGCCAGTCAGCGTGCTCGCAAGCGCGCAAAGATGTCGTTGCATAAGCCGAAGAAGCAGGGAGCCCACCGGTCCATAGCTTATATGTCCAGCATCACTCACCGGCTCCGAGGAAAGCCAGCCAAGCTCACGCAGCCTTTTGCCACCCTCCTCGGCGCTGGCCTGGCCGGCCAACCATGGCAGTTGGCCCACCTTCGTTTGTTTTCCGGTCCGGTCTAGTTCGAGCAACTCCATCGGCTCGGGCCACTGAACATTAATCCAGAGAGATACTTTTTTGTTCGATCTGGCGCGTCATCCTGGAAATCAGGTCGCCTACCGGCATTGCGCCGATAACCTCTTCGGTACGAAGGCGTACAGAGACGGCGTCTAATCCCGCCTCTTTGTCCCCTACAACCAGAATGTAGGGGACCTTGTCGACCTGAGCCATGCGAACCTTCGCGTTCATTCTTTCACTGCTGTCGTCCACCTCGCAACGTATGCTCGCGGATTCGAGGCGTTCTTGCACGTGCAGCGCATAATCAATGTGCCTGTCTGCGATGGGAACGATCCTTGCCTGCACGGGAGCTATCCAAAGGGGAAACGCACCAGCGCAGTGCTCGATGAGGATTCCAATGAATCGTTCGAGGGACCCATAGATGACGCGATGGATAACGACTGGCGATTTTTCGGTACCGTCCTTGTCGGTAAATCGGCAATCGAACCTGCGCGGCAACTGGAAGTCCAACTGGATCGTGCCCATCTGCCAGGAACGTCCGATGCTGTCTTCCATCAGGATGTCGATTTTGGGCCCATAGAAGGCTCCGTCACCGTCCGCTACCTCGTATTGGTCGTCGCCTACCTTGCCATCCAGGATTCGCCGGAGCGCTGCTTCTGCCCTGTTCCAGCTCTCCAGATCTCCGATGTAGTCTGTGGGCCGCGTCCCCAACCGCAACCGATACTGAAGTCCAAATATGGAATAGAATTGGTCACAAATCTCCAGTATTCGTCCATACTCGTCCTCGATTTGGTCTTCCGTAACAAATATATGCGCATCGTCCTGGCTAAACATTTGAACTCGGAGAAGTCCGTGCAAAGCACCTGACGCTTCATGACGATGCAACGGATCGCAGTCTGAAAGCCGGAGCGGCAAGTCACGATAGCTACGCGTTTTCAGGTTGAAGACAATCATAGCATTGGGACAATTCATCGGTTTTACCGCGTATGTCGTGTGTTCATCGATTGGGATGATGAACATGTTCTCGCGATAATGATCCCAATGTCCCGATTGCTCCCATAGCTCTTTGCGGTTGATCAGCGGCGAAGCGATCTCTCTATAACCTCGTTTCTTGTGTTCCTTGCGCCAGAAGTCGATCAGCGCGTTCAAGACGATTAGGCCGTTTGGTAGCCAATACGGCATACCAGGTGCTGTCGGATCAAAATGGAAAAGGCCAAGCTGCTTCCCCAGACGTCTATGGTCGCGCCTTTCGGCTTCAGCGCGTTGCCACTCGAAACGCTCAAGCTCTTCCTTCGTGCGCCATGCCGTCCCGTAGACCCGGGTCATTGTCGGATTGTCGGCGCTGCCACGCCAGAACACGCCACTCGTATTCAGCAGCCGCACGGCTTCGGGGTCGAGATCGTTCGTGTCGGCAACGTGCGGTCCCCTACATAGGTCGAGGAAGGTCCCCTGCTGAAATACCGTGATAGGAGGATGCTCGCTCTGCGGCGCCGGGTTGCCGTTTTCATCGACCGCACCTCGGGCGAGGCCATCGATCAACTCGAGCTTGAAGGGCTGATCGCGGAAGGTCGTTTTCGCCTGCTCTGCAGTAACCTCCCGACCTTCAAATGGATGACCCGCACGGATGATGTCTTTCATCCGGCGTTCGAGCTCCGGTAACTCGTCCTCCGAGAGCGGACGCGGTAGAACGAAATCGTAGTAGAATCCGTCCGCGATTGGTGGACCGATGCCGAAAAGGACTGGCCCCACGTCCGCAAAGTATTCCTTAACGGCTTGTGCCAGCACGTGTGCGGCACTATGGCGGACACGGTAAAGAGCGGGGTCGTAGCCTGGGGGAATATAGCGTTCCCCTGCCTTGTTGATGGCCGAACTTGCTGCTGCAGAATCGTGTGAGGTGGCGACTTTGCTCATACTGTCCAATCACATTTTGAAATTCACACCGAGCCTCTTGCGAACGCCCCGCGCATCCCTGAGTCACGGCCACCGCAACACACTGCATTCAGGGCGCGATCCCGAGTGAGACGTTGCACGCTGATTAGCAGCACCGCTCGTGCCCGGCAACATCAGAGCCTACTCCGGGACTCGGACGACGGCCTCAACCCGTGCGAGGCCGGCGACGATAACGAGGCTGACCGCCACCACGAGCACGAAGGATGCATACACGATGTCCGGCCGCAGCAGGTACAGTGATTGCGTGATCAGGAATCCCACCCCATACCGAGCTCCGAGCCACTCGGCTACGATCACGCCGATGAATGCAGCCGGCACAGCCAGACGGAGCGCGTTGATGATTCGACTTGCGGAAAGGGGTACGACGATACCTGCAAATACTTGGCGCCAGTTCGCGCCGTCCAACTCGGCTGCTTGCAGCAACCCCAAATCGATGGACTTGAAACTATTCAGAGAGTTAACGAAAACAGGATAATATGCAAGGATGCTTGCAATTATTATCCGCCCTAGAGTGGAGTCAAAGCCAAATATTAATACCAGAACCGGGTAAAAACCCACGATAGGAAATGAGTTGAGGGCCATTGCTCCTGCGCTCAAGCGACTATCCAGTCTCGGGAACCGGAAAGCCAGGGTGGCCGCGGTAAACCCGAGGCCAGCGCCCAAACCAAGCGCAACGACAAAGTACGAAAAGGTGTGGGAGAAGTGCGTATAGATGACGGTCTCAGACCACAAGGCACGAACCACGTCGCTTGGGAGGGGGACAAAAAGGTAGATGCTAGCCCGTCCAGAAGCAATCCTAGAGTCATTAGCGTAGCGTAACAGTAGTTCGACTGCCATCAGGCTGGCACATAAATAGAGGCATACTCTGGCAAATTTCATTGAGGAGAGACTGTGGCCGCCAGCGCCTGAATCTTGTCAGTATAGACGTCCTCTATAATTGGAACACGTTGAATCTGCCCGATCTCTTTGAATACAGTCGCGAATGAACTGATCAGTGTTGGATCAAGCCTTCCCAGATCGGCTGGATTGTAGAGAGACAAGGACTGCCTGATCAGCCAACTTTCTTGTTGGAAGTCAAAAGATGGACCTCCGCATCTAGAGTCTAATATCTGCTTCGCCGCCGTTTCCGGATCGGAAAGAACGAAGCGCGCGCCATCCTGGCTTGCGCGCAGCCAACGTGCCAGCATCTCGGGTCGCTGCTCTATTGTCTCTTTTCGGGCGAGAGCGATTAGGGAAGGTTGGTGAAATCCCGGCAATTCTGAGATGGGAAGAAATCGGTAGGAGATGTTCGCTTGGACCAACTCATACGCTTGCGTTACCCAATACCCTGCTTGAGCGTCGATTGATCCCGTGATCAACGGAAGGGCATCGAATCCAACGGTGACGAAGTTGATCTGGTCGGGACTACCACCAGCATGGCGGGCAAGCGCATCCTGAAGCACGAAATCCGCTGTCACTCCTACCCTATAGGGCTTTCCGTCCGGTGAACCCCCCGCCAAATCTCGAAGGCTGTGGATTCCGCTATCCTCCCTGACCAGAAAGCCGTAGGGGCTGTCGGTCCAAAATGCGGCAAATGCCTTGACGTTTATTTGACGCTCGGGTGGCCGCCCGGTTCCACGCATTAGCGGCACCAGATCACCGTCAATTGCAATGTCGATAGTTTGATCCTGCACTAGGGCGTTGGTAGCAACAATGAATCCGCCGCCGCTCGGCCCTCCTGGGAGCAAGGTCACATCGAGCCCGTAGTCCGCGTAGATTCCATTCACCAGGGCTGAGCAGAAAGCCGCAAACTCGCCATTCAACAGCCAACCTGCTTGAACTCGGACACGCTCCACGGCATGCGCTTCGGCTGTCCAGGTCAGGATCAGGAAAAGGACCCAGAATCTATTCATGACGCCACTCCCTTCTCATGACGCCACTCCCTTCAGTCGAGCTTTATGGTCCGGCGATTCCGATTGCAACTAGGAGCTTCTTGGTTCGCTCTGAGGCCAACGCAGGCAGGGACCGTGCGATCGGCTCAACGGACAAAGACTCAGATTAACGCGAGCAGGGCCGGAGCAGGCAAAACCGGTCCCTTTTGCGCGGCACGCGGCGGCTCCGGAATTTCTACGGTTTGGCACGCGGCACAAGGGTCGGGCAAAACGATCGCATAGCGACTATTCGGCGGCGGCATGCAGAAACGTCAGCAAGGTCGGCTCCTGATAGCGCCCCGCCGCCGTGCGCTCGGCCTTTGGACGGCAGTCGTGCGCCAGCTCGAACAGGGCGGGCTGCTCGCCCTGCGCTTTGCGCCAGGCGTCAAGCTGCGCCTTGCGCAGCGTAACAAGGGAGCGCCATGAATAGGCGCGGCCCTCGACAACGATGGTGTCGGGTCGCAGCATCACGCGGCCTCCGCGTCGGCGACCTGCGTCTGCGGCTGCAAGCCATGCAGGAAGTCCACGGCACGCTGCGCGTGGGCAGCGGCGGTGAAAATCGCTCGCTTGTCATCCTTCAGCACCTTCAGCCATGAGGCGATGTAGGCGGTGTGGTCTTCGCGGTCCTCCAGCTTCAGCCTGAGATCGGCGCACAGGAAGGCAGCGCCAAGCTCGGCCACGAGTTCCTCGGTGGCGTAGCCTTCGTCGCCGAAGCGCTTGCGCCCGAAGTCGCGGTCGAGCCGGCTCTTGTGCCGGGTCGCGTGGGTGCTCTCATGCGCCAGGGTCGCGTAGTAGCTCTGCGCGTCGCGAAATGCCTCGAAGGGCGGCATCTGGATGTAATCCAGTGACGGCACGTAAAACGCGCTGTCGCCGCCATGCCGGATATCGAAGCCGGTGGCCCCAAAGAAGCCTTCCGCATGGACGATGCGCTGATCGGGATTGGGCTCGGCGTTCGCGGTCGCGTAGTAATGCGCCGGCAGATCGTCGATCTGGTCGATGTTGAACACGGTGTAGGCCTTGAGGAACGGGATCGCGCGTTCCTCGTCCTCTCCGTTCTCGCCTTCCTCGGTCTTGACGACGGTGTTGGCGTAGACGACGGGGCTGCCCTTCTCGCCCTTGCGGACGTGACCGCCGAGTTCAAGCGCCTGCCTGAAGGTCATCCAGATCGGGGCTGCGTAATGCCGCTCCATCGCCGAGCACCACAGCGTGAGCACGTTGATCCCGGCATAGGGCTGGCCGTTGTGCCGCAGCGGGCGCGAGACGTGCCCTGCGGCATGCGCCGCATTCCACGGCTGCGTCCAGGGCTTCACGCCCTTCTCAAGCGCCGCCACGATCTGGTTGGTGATGCGGGTGTAGATGTCCGGCTTCGCGCCGTTCTTGTCGTTCGTCATGATCTGTCTCCTTTCGCTCATCGTTCCTGACGACGCGAAAAGAGATGGCCGGGCGGACAAGCGGCCCTGTCACCGAGCGAACGCCTTTGCGGTTTGCGCAATGGCGCAGATGAGCGAGGGGAACACCCTTTAGGGTGTTGACCGGGCTGCGCGCCCGGCCATGAAAGCGTCAACCGTCAGGAACGGCGAAAGGAGGAGGCGGACAACAATGAAGGACTCTTGAAGCAGGATGCGGCGTGCACTCCGGAGAGCTGCCGATGCCGCGTTCGCAGTGCCTTCGGGGTTAGCGAGCTTTCGGCCGGACGGTCAGCCGTCTTTGGCCAACTTATCGGCGCAGTGCGAGCATACCGATGAGCTGTCCGGGCCGCCGACATCGACCCCCGATCCCATGATCGCCTGCTCGATTCGCTCGAACACTTCATCGGCTTCATCGCCGGACAGTTCGTAGTGCTGCACCGCCGCTTCGGCAAAGCTGTAGGGATCGACGATCGCCGCATGGCAGTAAGCGCACTCATCCTTTACCCCGAGTGCATCGGCAAGAAGCATAATGTCGGTCTCCTGCCGCAGGTCTTCGATGTCCTCAATCAGCTCTTCCACGGTGGCCGGCAGCTCGGCCTGCATTTCCCTGCGGGCGATGCTTTCGATCTCGTCGAATTCGCGCTGGGCCTGGCCTTCGATGTAGCGCAGGGCCGCGGCATCCCCTTCCGCGAGCGCATGGATTGCAGCCAGCAGCACGGTTCCCGCATCGACCGGCATGGGAACAATGGCACTGTAGGCTTCCCGCACCGCGTCGCGGAAATCCTGGCGCTTCAGGATGTCGGGGAGCCCGTCGAGGGCGCTGACGTCCAGATCGCCACACAGGCTGATGGCTTCGAATACGGCGTAGTCAGCGGGCGCCCGCCCGAAAACCTCCTTGAATATGTAACTGATGCCCTCTGCCGAAACGCGATCGAGAAGCGGCCGCTCCTGCGGCGGGGCGGTGACGCGCTGAACCCGCGCCCTGATTTCGCTGGCGATTTCGTCGGCGGCGGCGAGCGAGCGCGAGAGGTCTTTGAAGCGGGCGCGCAAATCCGGCGGCAGATCGTCCTGCTTGTAAATGTCGTCGTGCGCAAGCTCGGCCCAACTGTCCTGAAGGCGGGAGCGAATCTGGATCTCGCACGGTATGAAATCGAAAACGAACCCCTGCCCCACGTTGAGGTGAAAGGTGAGGTGCAGCGCCCTGTAGCCCTGCCCGGTGGGCTTTGCGATGTAGTCCTGCCTTTCGAACGGGCCGGAATCGATTGGAAGCGATTCCTTCAGCAGCTCCTCGAAACGGTAGACATCCTCGACATTGTTGCAGACTACGCGGCCGCCAACCAGGTCGTCGCACTTTCCCAGCGCCTCCTGCGGATTCCATCCGCGCTTCCGGGCCTTGCGCTTGATGCTGGACAGTTCCTTGGGCCGCACAGCGTCGAATTCCGCGCGCACGAGCTTGCGGTCTTCGATGCGTGTGACGGCATCAAGCAGAAGGGATTTCAGCCGTTCGGCTGCGCTCTCCAGTGAGGAGCGCTTTTTCTCATAAAGATCGTCAAGCTCGCTCATTGAAAAAATATAAGCCACAGTCGATGGCCGGCAATATGGTGCCGGGCTTGACAGCGCGAGGGATCGAAGCCGGATGGCCGAAATCCCGCGAAGCCGGGCGCAGCGGGAGTTCGGTTCACGAGAGCCCGGTCCTTCACGCCAAGCAACGCGCAGGCGGAAGGACGCGCCAAAGTGAAGGGGGCGGTTACTTGGCGAAGAAGCGCACCAAGACGATTCCGGAGCTCTTCATGATCGAGTCCCTGTCACTGGACGACGAAAAGGAAGGGCGGCAGGAAGGCGAACTCATATCGAGGATGCTGCGCCTGAGCGGGAAAACAGGCACGCACTACTACTATATCCGCACCGTCCTTGAGCTTGAGGAAATGGTCGACCTGTTTGACGAGTCGGGATGCCGCTATCTGCACATTTCATGTCATGCCAACCGAAACGAAATGGCGACCACTTTCGAAGGACTGGATTTCGAACGGCTGGCCGGAATGCTGGCGCCGTGCCTCGACGGCCGGCGCGTCTTTGTTTCCGCCTGCGAGATGGCCAATGAGGCCCTCGCCGCGCGACTGCTGAATGGTACGGGGTGCTTGTCGCTGATCGGGCCGCAACGCGACATCAGGTTCGACGATGCTGCGGCCTTCTGGGTCTCGTTTTACCACCTGGTGTTCAGGGCGGACGAACTGAAGATGAGGCGGGAGACATTGCAGCGAAGGATCACCGAGCTCTCGGCGATCTTTGAGGAACCCATCAACTACTTTGCCTCAAGCCGCAGCAGGAAGAAGGGCTTTATGCGCGTCAGGAACATACGGCGAGACAGGTGAGCGGCGCCGTGGAGATCGACCGCAATACGATCGAAGGGTTCGCCTGGCGGGTGCGCAAGAACCTGATTTTCATGCTCGAAGCGCAGGCGCGCGGTGAAGACCTCCATATCGTCACCCATCTCGCGAATTCGCTGCTCGGGCTGATCGTGTTCCCGTATGAGCAGTTCAAAAGAGCGCGCAGGATCGATTTCAGGAGCGTAAAGCTTGCTGACCTTACTGCGACGGGCTGGCCGGGCTGGTCGTTCCAGGTCGGCGGGTCCGACGATCTCGATGACCTCCTCCGGCATCTCCGTAACGCCCTTTCGCATCGGCGGGTCCGGTTCTCGTCCGATAGCCGCGAGCTTGCCGGGGTCGACATCACTTTTTGGGACAGACGGAATCCCGACGGTCCTGACGATTGGAGCACGTCTATTCGCGGCGATGAGCTGCTCGATTTCGCACTGCGTCTTGCAGGCCTCATCGAGGATTCGAAGTAAACGAGCACCGTGCAGTCGGCTTCCGCCATAATTCTGTGCGTGCCTCTTGGCTCGTCCTCACCGTCCGGCCTGAACTTCCGGCATCTTTGCAGCCGACGCTGAACGCAGCGCGTTCATCACGCCCCTTTCATCACACCATCCCGCTTCGCGTCATCACCTCACAACCTCCTCAAAGCTTTTCCTCCCCGCCCCGCGTTCCGCGCGCGGCCTTACAGATAGCCATGCCAGCGCCTTCGCCGGCTCTCATGGCCGCAAGTCCCTTCAAAGGGACTCCTCCACTGACGTTCCGGCCCAAAGGGCCTGCCTCGCCGAAGCGAAAGCTTCAGCTCGCGCAGGCGGGTGCAGCCCGCCGGATCGAAGCCGCCACCACGGGGCCATCAAGGCCGCGGCGGTCGCGGACCGAAGGAACGAAAAGGAGGAAATCATGAGAGTGTTGTCACAAAGCGAGCTGGCGCGATGCACAAGGGGCGAGCTGTCGGCGCTGCTGAACAGGATCGCCTGCGCCCTGCCGGAGCTGCCGGACGGCTCGAACGAGCTGCAGAACGCGCATAAGAACCTGCAGAACATCCGCAGGGCCATCGCCCAGGCGGTCCCCGGCCCGGCCCCTCGCATCTAAAGCGCCCGCCGCGTCCCACAAGGGACGCGGCGCTTCCCTGTGAAACGGGCTGCGCCTCCCTGATTAGTTTTCGACATCATAACCGAGAACGGCATGATTTTCGACTTTTGTGAGTGAATTTCGACCAGACTTCGTGTATAGTGATTTTCGACGCCTGCCGCCATGATCATGCGGTTTTCGACGTGCGCAAAGGATTTTCGACGATGGAACTCAGATTCGACCCGCCTTTGTCCTTTCAGGACCGGCTTGTTCCCAAAGGAGCAAGGCTTGCCGGCAGGGCCGCGTTCGTCCACGGCCTGGGCATCGCCGCGCCCGTTCGCGCGCCAAGCGCCGTTTCCGAGGGCCATATCAGGGGCAGCCAGCGCCATGAAGACGGCTGGACCGTCTTCGACAAACGCTACTGGCCGGGCGATACCGTCACCGATCATCTCGGCTTCGCCCTGCGGCACGAAGCCATCGACCTGCTCATCCTCAAGAGGATCTTCGATGGCGTTCCACCGGAAACGATCGCGGCATTCGTAAGGGCCGCACCAACCGGCGCACTTACGCGCCGCGCGTGGTTCTTCTACGAGACGCTGACCGGCCGCACGCTCGATATCGAGGACGCGCAGACTGTCACGGCCGCCGACGCCCTCGATCCGAAGCAATACTTCACCGCCGCGCCGCAGCTCTCGAAGCGCCACCGCGTCCGCGACAACCTGCTCGGCGCCGCGGGCTACTGCCCCGTTATCCGCCGCACCGAAACGCTCGAAGCCTTCCTCGCGCGCGGCCTCGCACAGAAGGCCGCCGATACAGTCGGCCGCACAGGCGGGCATCTGATCGCCAGGGCCGCGAGCTTCCTGCTGCTGGCCGACAGCCGCGCCAGCTTCGAGATCGAGGGCGAGCGCCCGCCGCGTAGCCGGCTTGAACGCTGGGGCCGTGCCGTGCTGCAAGCCGGCAAGAACCCCTTGAGTCTTGACGAGCTGAACCGTCTGCATGGCGTTCTGATCGAGGACACGCGCTTCATCAAGGCGGGCCCGCGCTCTGACGGCGTGTTCCTTGGTGAGCGCGACCATCACGGCGACCCCTTGCCTGAATTCATCGGCGCGCCGCCGCAGGACCTATCCTCCCTCATCACCGGCCTGATCGCCGCCAATGAGAGGATGCGCGGCAGCGGCATCGACGCTGTCCTGCAGGCGGCAGCAACCGCCTTCGGCTTCGTCTATGTCCACCCCTATCAGGACGGCAACGGGCGCCTGCACCGCTGCCTGATCCACCACGTCCTGGCCGAACGCAAATTCACGCCTTCGGGCATGGTCTTCCCGGTCTCTTCAGTCATGCTCGACCGGATCGACGACTACCGCACGACGCTACAGGGCCACTCCGCCCCGCTGATGGAATTCATCGACTGGCGGCCGACGCCGGACCGCAATGTCGAGGTCACGAACGACACCGCCGATCTCTACCGATACTTCGACTGCACGGCGGAAGCGGAATTTCTCTACAGCTGCGTCGCGCGCACGGTCGAACACGACCTGCCGCGCGAGATCGACTACCTGCGCCGCCATGACGAAGCGCAGCGCCGTATCATGGAGATCGTCGACATGCCTGACCGCCTTGCACAGAACCTCATCATGTTCATGCGCCAGAACGGCGGCACCATTCCGAAGAAGCGCCGCGAGAACGAATTCGCCGCCCTGACCGACGACGAAGCCAAACGCATCGAAGCGATCTACGGCGAGGTCTTTGGTGATACCGATGGCTGAAGTCGAAGGCTTGCAAATCAACTATCCGGACTGGACCGACTACCGAAAAAAGAACGGTCTCGATCCGCTAGGGATGCAGAACAGTAGCGTCAGTCTGTACCAGACATTCCTGCCCGGCATCAGCAACGTTACGCTGCGCATGCGCTACTACGGACTCTACGCGTGGCTTTGTGACCGGTACGTAAAGAAGATCGGAGACACCGACCCCGAGGCGTGGAAGCGCTTCATCCGGCGCGCGGAGGCACTCTATGCGCTTGTAGCCTACCGCCACGGCAATGAAGGGGGCGTTGCCGGCATCGAATGGGCGCAGAAGGTTCTGGACGCCGCCGCCGACACAGTCGAGTTCGAGCAGGCGGCCGAACCCGGCAGCGAGACCTATTACCTCAAGCAAGCCTGGGGCGCGTATGGTGCGGCTTACCGCAGCCAGCTTTTCGAGATCGGCGTTTACGATCCGACCACTTTCGATCAGCTTCCGATTCCATCCGCAAAGATCGGCGAGCAGCTCGCCGCGGCCTTCGAGCAGGCAGCCTCGAAACAGGCCGCGCTGTTTTTCGATGTCATCCAGCGCGGGAGCGTGACCAAGGCCGAACTCGATGAAATGTCTGCGCTCGCGCCTTCAGAAATAGGCCTGACCAGCGGCGAACGCGCGCAATACCAGGACATCCTGCTCAAGCTGGGCGATCAGCCCGACCCTGCAGCGCTCTCCCGCCGGCGGAGTGTCCTGCTGATCTTGAAGATTGCCGGGCTTTTGGGCCGCGATCCCAAACCGGAGGAGGTGCGCTGGATTCTCTACGCCGGATGTGATCCGCAGGGCCGCAAGCTGGAAACAGGATCACCGGAACTCGACAACCAGAGAGACCTTTGGTGGATCTATCACGCCAACGATCTGTGCCATATCGCGCTTGAATGCCTTCTGAAATTCACCCTCGACAATCTCGGCAACTATCCGACGGGGATTACGCTGGCGCGACTGATCCCGCTTTGTGTCGACCGTCTTCTGGAAGCTGCCGGCGAGACACCCACTGACTGGCCAACGTTTCTTGAATCTGTCCGGCTCTCCGGCAACGCCTACGCTGCAAGTGATGACGCATCGGACTGGAGTCTGTGCGATGACATCATTCGCGAAGCTGGCCGCAGCGATGCGCGGGTTTGTCCACCTGAGACCGCATGGAAAGCTATCGTTCTCCTTGCCATTCTCCACAAGCGGGTACGCGAGGAAGCACACGATATCGGTACCGTGCTCGGCGTGTTCGACCCCGATGTCTTCCGGTCCTTGCTGACTGAAACGCGGTTCCTCGATCGTCGCGCAAACGAAAATTTCGCGGAGCTCCTCGGGCGCCTGATCGAAGAACGCGTCGTCCGCAGGCACCTTTGGGTGGCGCTGCGGAAATTCCGGCAGGGTGATTACACGTTTCTGATGGAGATGGATGAGGGGCGCCTCAGGCTCCGGGAAAAGGATGGTCCGGTATTCACCAACCCGCGGCTTGGACCGGCCATTGCCTTCCTGAAGGACATCCACCTGGTTGGCGGTCAGGGCCTCACCGACTACGGCATGCAAGCAGCGAGCGGCGCATGAGACTCTATGAGCGCTTCGCCGAGAAAGACTTTCACACGAGCGTCGCGACGACGTTCGGCATCGACTTCGATGCCTACGAGAGCATCGTGCTATCGCGCCTGCGCGGCGCGGGCTGCCGCAACAATATCGTCATAACCGACAGCCGCATGCTCACGCACGCTCTGGGCGGCGCGTCCCTGCTGCCGCGCCAGGCCGGCAGGCTTTACACGGTGACAGGGGCCGGCGCTGCCGGCGTGTTTCATCCCAAAGCGTTTCTGCAATTCGGCCGCCGCCGCGCGCGTCTGATTGTTGGCTCCGCTAATCTCACGGCCACGGGACTCGCCGGCAACCTCGAACTCGTGGGAATGATCGAATGCGATGACACTGCGAGCGGCGAGCAGCAGCTGATCGCTCAGGCATGGGCCTATGTTTCGCGGCTGATCGATACCGATCAGCAAGCGCTGTCGGAACAGGCGGAGTGGATGCGGGCACGCACGCGCTGGCTCACCTCGGCCATACCGGCAACCGGCCTTGTGCGCCTTGCGGATGAGACTGCCGCCGCCCTGCTCACATCGGACGATCCTGTCGGAGTCGGGCGACGATTTGCAGGCCTCATCGACGCACCGGTCGAACGGCTGATCGTCATTAGCCCTTATTGGGATATGGACCTCGCGGCCCTGTCTTTCCTGACGGCACAGCTCTCGCTAAAGAGCGTTTCTATCCTGATCGACCCTGAGGATGCAGCCTTTCCCAAGCACGCGCTCGGCAAGGTGCCGGGCGCCGTCCGCCTTTACGACCGCGGTGATTTTCGCAAGGGACGGTTTATCCATGCCAAGGCAATCATCGCGCAGACCGCCGGGGCGGACCATTTGCTCTTCGGAAGCGCGAATTGTACCGAAGCTGCATTGGGTTTGCTCGACACCCCCGGATTGAACGCGGAAGTTTGCCTCTACCGCCGGCTTCCGCCTGGAAGCACGATCAAGGCACTCGGACTCGCGGACGTCCTCACGGACGAAAGGACAATCGATCCGGCGGCGCTTCCGGACACCCTCCTCGACGAAGAACTGCCATTCGATGATCTGGCGGCGCAGAATCCGGGCAAGTTCGAGTGCCGCGTCGACACACTGATGTGGCACCCGCCCGCGCGAATAACCGATCCCGCCGCATGCACAATCACGCTGCTTGACCAGCAGGGACAGGTGATCGCGGCCCTGCTCACCCCACTAGCCGATGGCGGCAGCATCCATCGGTATCAGATCTCGGGTACGGAAGAGCGTCCTGCCTTCGCCCGCATCACGGATGCTGCAGGCAGGATTTCGGCGCCTGCCATAGTGACGCTCATCGATCGGCTGCGGGCGGCAGTGCGCGAGACAGCGACAAGGCAGGCGGACAAAGCGCTCCGCGAGCTCGAGAACGAGACCGAGGCGAGCCTGATGCTTCTCGACGTGCTTGGCGTCCTCGAGAAGCTCGATCGAGACGACAACGGTTCCAAAGAGCCGATCTCTATCCCGCTGCCTGCCCAAGAGAAGGACGAGCCGGTAGCTCCCGAGCATCGCATCCTCAGCTATGAGGAGTTCGTCGCAGCAAGACGGCCGCGAACCGCCGGGCCGCATATTGCCCATGACAGTTTCGCCGGCAGCGACGTTTCGGTCGTTCGCGGTTTACTCAACCGCATCATCGGTCTTGCCGCAGGCGATCACGTAGAGGAAGTGCAGGAAGACGATGCGCTCGCTGATGCTTTCAATCTGGGGGATGAGACGGCCAGTCCAGAAGCCGACATAGCGGCCGGGGAAGAATTCGATAAACCTCGCGCGAAAACGGACGATGAAGAAGGGCAGGCTGCACAGCGTCAACGCGCTGCAGCTCAAAAAGCGACAAAGTCGCAGCTGGTCGCGGCAACCAAGGAATTTCACAACCGAATCATGGACCGCAAGGAAAGCGGTGCGCTCGACAAGTATGACATGCTGCGCCTTCGAGCGCTGCTGATGGTCGTCTGCACCGCCTCAAGGGGCGGCCCCGCCTTAAAGGGAAACAACCGGCCCCGGTCGCGGCTGCAGGTACTACCCCCCGAAAACGATCCCGATAGCTGGCCGATCATGATCGGCCGTCTGCTGTTCGATATTTTCGGCGGCAGGTCTCCTGCGGTCCGCCATCTCTATTTGAGCGGTGACCACGACCAGATCCCCGACGATCTCGTGGAATGCTGGGCGACTTGTTACTGGTGTTTGCAGGCGTGTCTCAACGCGCCGCTTTCCAAAGCGGAACGCGAGCGGATCACGCGCTATCTGACACCAATGACCGACCTGGCCTACCGCCTGACACTTCCTACCAAAGAAGAACTCCTCGGCGTCGATGTCATGACTGTGATGGAGGGTATGAGCGCTTCGTATGCCGAGAGGCTCGGCATCACGCCGGAACACATTATTGCGGGCCATCGATCGGTCGTTGAAGGCCTGTTGAAGGACGCTCCCGCGTCTCGTCGTCCTTGACCTTCATGTCCGCCGCCAGAAACACGCCAACCTGCGAAATATCCGCAGGGCGCTCGGCGGCACGCCACCATCCGGCCCAGGCCCGGCCTGACTATGACGGCGCGGGTCCGGTCGACACGGCTGCGGGTTCGCTGGCCAAGGTCGCCCGCGCGGGTATCCGGCGTTTGCCGAACCACCATGGTACGACAGTCATCGGACGTGCCAGCCCCTCGGCGCACTGGACAGGCGGCCCGCATATCGCGTCTTCGTGATCTCAATCAGCTGATGCGACGGGAAATCCTGTCGCGCAGATCGAGTGGCGAAGGCGCATTTAGATACCGCCTGCCGTCTGAGG
>JBOHKB010000064.1:0-2617 GCA_050728815.1 Propylenella sp. | reverse complement strand
CGCTCATCCTCGGCGAAGCGCGATGACGCCGTGGCTCTCCGTCGTCGGCATCGGCGAGGACGGTTTTTTGGGGCTCTCGCCCGCTGCGCGCGCGCTCATCGAGACGGCCGAGGTGCTGGTCAGCAGCAAGCGCCACCTCGACAGGATGCCGGAGGCGCCGAACGGACAGGAGCGGGTCGTATGGACCGCGCCCCTGGCCGAGACGACGGAACGCGTGCTCGCCATGCGCGGGCGCCGCGTGACCGTGTTCGCGACCGGCGACCCGATGCATTACGGCATCGGCGCGACCGTCGTGGGCCGCGTAACGCCGGACGAGGTTACGGTCGTGCCGCATCCGTCCTCCTTCGCGCTTGCCGCCGCACGCCTTCTCTGGCCGCTCGACCGGGTGACGATGCTGAGCGTGCACGGGCGTCCGATGGAGCGCCTTGTTCTCCACATCGCACCCGACGCGCGGCTGCTGATCCTTGCGCAGGACGGGCGTACGCCAAAGCAGGTCGCCGCGATGCTCAAGGCGCGCGGTTTCGGAGAAAGTCGCATGATCGCGCTCGCCCATCTCGGCGGAGAGCTGGAATCGCGAACGTCGGCGCTTGCGCGCGAGTGGTCGGCGGATGTGCCGGACCTGCATGTGCTCGCGGTCGAATGCGTCGCCGGACCGGATGCGGTGTGGCAGGCCCGAGTCGGGTTGTCCGACGATGCGTTCGCGCATGACGGCAAGCTCACCAAGCGCGAGGTGCGCGCCGCGGCGCTCGCCAAGCTGATGCCGCACCCGGGCGCGCTCTTGATCGATGTCGGCGCCGGCTGCGGCTCGATCTCGATCGAGTGGATGCGCGCCGAACCGAATACACGCGCGATCGCGGTCGAGCCGATCGCCGAACGCCGCGCCATGGCGGCGCGGAACGCCGCCACCCTCGGCGTGCCCGGTCTCGACATCCGCGACGGTCGTGCGCCGGAGGCGCTCGGCGATCTTCCCGCACCCGACGCGATCTTCGTCGGCGGCGGCATCGACGAGGCGACGATTTTGGCGGCGGTGGAGAAACTAAAACCGGGCGGAAGGCTCGTCGCGCACGCGGTGACACTCGAGAGCGATGCCGCCCTCATCGGCGCGCACAAGCGCCTCGGCGGCGATCTTGCGCGCATCTCCGTCGAGCATGCCCAGCCGATCGGCGGGTTCCGTGGCTGGCGTCCGTCGATGGCGGTGACGCAATGGGCATGGAGGAAGGCGTGAGCGGCCGCCTCTACGGAATCGGCGTCGGCCCCGGCGACCCGGAGCTGATGACGCTGAAGGCCGTGCGCATCCTCGCGGAGGTTCCGGTCGTCGCCTACCTCGCGCCCGATCGGGGCGAAATCACCGCGCGGAAAATCGCCGAACGATTCATCCCGGCGGGACGCGAGGAGATTGCTATCCGCATCGCGATGCGGCCGGCCCCCGAGCCGGGCGACGCCTACGACCGCGCGGCGGAGGAGATCGCGGCGCACCTTTCGGCGAGGCGCGACGTCGCCGTACTCTGTGAGGGCGATCCGTTCTTCTACGCCTCCTTCGCCTATCTGCACGACCGCTTGGCGGCGCGTTTCCCCTGCACGATCGTGCCGGGCGTCACCTCGCTGACCGCCTGCGCTGCCGCGGCCGGCCGGCCGCTCGCGCGCCGCGATGAGATTCTGGCGGTGCTGCCGGCGACGCTTTCAGACGCGGAGCTTGAGCCGCGGCTTGCCTCTGCCGACGTCGCCGCAATCCTGAAGGTCGGGCGGCACCTGCCGCGCGTGAGGGCGCTGCTTAGACGCCTCGGGCTTGTCGGTATGAGCATCCATGTCGCGCATGCGACGCGCGGCGACGAAAAGGTCGCCCCGCTGGCCGACCTCGGCGATGTCGACGCGCCGTATTTCTCGATGATCCTCGTGTCGAAGGAGCGCGCCGCGTGAGCGTCGTCTTCGTCGCGCTGACGGCGGAAGGACTCTTGACTGCCCGCCGGGCGCAGGCGGCAGTCGGCGGCGAGGTACATGTGCTGCGAGCGGCGATTGCGCGCCAAAACCCTCTCCCACAGGGGGAGAGGGCTGGCGCGAGTCCGGCTCCACCGGATTGCGTTTTCGACGACACGGCAGTGCATCTCCGCTCCCTCTTCTCCGAAGGCCACGCCATTGTCGGAATCTGCGCTGCGGGAATCCTGATTCGCATCCTGGCACCGCTCCTCGCCGATAAGTGCGACGAGCCGCCGGTGCTGGCGCTGTCGGAGGATGGCGCAAGCGTCGTGCCGCTGCTCGGCGGGCACCGCGGCGCGAACGACCTCGCGCGCCGGCTCGCCGATGCGCTCGGCGCACACGCCGCGATCACCACTGCCGGCGACAATCGCTTTGGCGTCGCCCTCGATGCGCCGCCGCCCGGCTGGACGCTCGCCAACCCGGAGGACGCGAAACCGGTCATGGCGGCGCTTCTTGCCGGCGCGACCGCGCGGCTCGAAGGCGACGCGCCGTGGCTCGCCGCAAGCCGCATTCCTTTTGGCGAGAGGGGTATCGTTCGCTTAGTAGCGACAACGAAAGCAATAGGTCGAGGCGGCGCAACCGTGGTTCCTCCCCCGTCGCCTGCGACGGGGGAGGGGGACCATGCGCAGCATGGTGGTGGGGG
>JBOHKB010000063.1:0-9722 GCA_050728815.1 Propylenella sp. | reverse complement strand
TCGCGCCAGCTCACCGAGTCGCTCGACCGGCTGAAGACAGGCGTGATCGACATCTACTTCATGCATCGCGACAATCCGGACGTGCCGGTCGGCGAGTTCGTCGACGCGATGGACGCGGAAGCGAGCGCCGGCCGCATCAGCGGGCCGTTCGGCGGCTCGAACTGGACGATGGCGCGCATGGACGAAGCGATCGCCTACGCGAACAAGCATGGCAAGCGCGCGCCCGCCGCGCTTTCCAATAATTTCGCGCTCGCCGAGATGCTCGATCCGATCTGGCCGGGCTGCGTCTCTTCCTCGAGCACGGCGTGGCGCGCGTGGCTGAAGCGGCGGCAGATTCCGGTCTTCGCCTGGTCGAGCCAGGGTCGCGGCTTCTTCACCGTGCGCGCCGGTCGCGACAAGCGCGACGACGCCGAACTGGTCCGCTGCTGGTATTCGGATAAAAACTTCGCGCGCCGCGACCGCGCGATCGATCTGGCAAACCGGCTCGGCAGGAAGCCGATCCACGTGGCGCTCGCCTACGTGGTCGCGCAACCCTTCCCGGTCGTCCCGCTGATCGGCCCGCGCACGCTCGAAGAACTCGCCGACAGCCTGAGCGCGCTCGATATCGAGCTCACCCCCAAAGATGTCGCCTGGCTAGAGCGCGGATAGCCGTTCCTAAAGCCCGAGCCTGAGGATCGTCTCGGCCACCGCGCGGCCAAGCTTTGCCTGCGCGTCGGGTTCGAGATGGATTCCGTCGAACGAGCTCGTTTGAATAACGTCCCCGGCGTTGAGGAACGCGGCGCCATTTTCCTTTGCGACCGCCGCCACGGCCGGCGCCAGCCGCAGCGATTTCTCGTGCCCGCCCGCAAACATGTCGGTGAACTCGGGGCACTCGCCGTGGTGCGACAGGATCGGCGCGGGGCATACGACCAGCGCCTTCGGCGCGCCGTCGTTCGGCCCTGCCTCCGACTTCGCGATGATGGTCAGGAGCATGCCGATCCCGTTCGCGATGTCGCCGGGCGACACGCTGAAGCGCATCTTGAGATCGTTGGTGCCGAGCGCGAGAACGACGAGGTCGAGCGGCCGGTGCGATCTGAGGCACGGGAGCAGATAGGCCGAGCCGTCGAGCCAATGGCCCTCGATTGGATCGGGGTGGACGGTCGTGCGGCCGGGAAGACCTTCTTCGATCACCGTCCAGCCGCCGCCGAGCGCGGCCCTGAGCACGCCCGGCCAGCGCTCGTCCGCTGCATAGCGCGTATTGGCGCGGGGGCCGACGGCCGCGCCCCATGTGTTCGAATCGCCGTAGCAGAGGACTGTCTTCATGGAAGGCGGTCAGCCCCGTGAGCCGGTCGCAGACCTCAGAGAAGAGAAATCGGCTCAGCCGCCTGAGGTCAAGTCGGCGGCGCTTCCGAATTGGAAGGGCGGGAAACGGTCAGCGCCTTTTCGTGCGCAGCGTCACTGTCTCGAAAATCCAACGGGAGACGGCCCCGATGGCGAAGAGGACGAAGGGCGGCGTGGCGACGATCAGTGCAAAAATGCCGAGTTGGATAATCAGCGGATCGTATGGCTTGAAGGCGGCAAGGACGAGGGCGGCAATGATGAGCCAGAAGGCGACCCAGACTGCGGAGATCGCCAGCCATACTCGGATCATCGATTGCCGCGCCTCGAGCACGGCGCTTTGCGCCTGTTTGTTCATTGTCCCACCTCAGCCCAAGAACAGCTGGTTTGTTTTGGTTCCGGGCGGCTTGTCGCGCCGCCCCTGTTGGCTGGGCATCGCGTAAAGAGGCGCTGTTTCTGCCGAATGTCGCGCCTTTGGGAATTGCGTTGCGTCAAAATGGAATAGGTAAGGCGTACGAAATAGGTCTGTAACACTGACCTATTTGCTGGGACTGCTCCTCCTCGGGCGCGAAGCGCCGAATCCGCACCGTCTGGACGGGAACCGGCCGGGAGCAACGCGGTTGGAGACCGCACCATCTGGAGGACGAACCATGTTGAAGGGCGGTCTGCTCTGGCTCATCGGGATTCCACTCCCGATCATTCTGTTGCTCTGGGCCTTCGGGTTTCTGAGCTGAGGTTTCAAGCGCCCCTGTGCTGCGACCCTCAGCGTCCGTCTGCTGCGTTCTCGTGTAGCGCAGCGGGAGGGACGCGCCGATCAATCACCGTGCGGAGCGCGAAGCTTGATTGCACGCGCGCGACATGCGGCAGGGAGGCGAGTTCCGTGCGGTGGATTCGTTCGAAATCCGCGATCGAGCGCGCATTGACCGCGACGATGTAGTCGTCGCTCCCCGACATCAGGAAGCAGCGGAGCACCGAGGGGCTCGCGACGAGCGCCTTCTCGAACGC
The DNA here is from genome assembly GCA_050728815.1 of Propylenella sp. GTDB lineage: Bacteria > Pseudomonadota > Alphaproteobacteria > Rhizobiales > Afifellaceae > DASWJZ01. The sequence continues at coordinate 7,400 of JBOHKB010000063.1, read as the reverse complement.
GTCGAGCGCAGCCTCAGCCTGGCTGTCGAGCGTGATGCGGACGATGACCGTGGCGGAGAGGCCCAGGCGGTCGAGCCCGAGCACCGCCTGGTAGCCAGCGATGATTCCGGCCTCCTCGAGCGCCCGTTGCCGCCGCGCACAGGCCGTCGGCGACAGACCGACGCGGGCGGAAAGCTCCGCATGGCTGATCCGCCCGTTCTGCGTCAGCTCACGCAGGATGGCGCGATCTATGCGGTCGACCTTCATTAGCGCAGGATTCCAGTGGCGCAACGGGGTATTCTTAAATGTTTCGTGCGCAAAAGCAATCCGATGCGCTCAAAATTGCTGAGAACTGGTGTCGGCAGCTTGATATCCTATGTGATGAGAAGAACTTCTGGAGGCGACCAATGAGGGTCGGAGTTCCCAAGGAAATCAAGCCGCAGGAGTACCGGGTCGGGCTGACGCCGGGCGCCGTGCGGGAATATCTGGCGGCCGGGCACGAGGTCGTTGTGGAGACGAATGCCGGCGCCGGCATCGGCGCTGACGACGCGGCTTATCTCAAGGCCGGTGCACGCATCGCGCCGGGTGGAGCACAGGTCTTCGCCGACGCCGAGATGATCGTGAAGGTGAAGGAGCCGCAGCCCGCGGAGTGGCAGCGCCTTTCCGAAGGGCAGATTCTTTTCACCTACCTCCACCTGGCGCCGGACCCCCGCCAGACCGAAGGCCTGCTGAAGTCCGGCGCATCCGCGATCGCATACGAAACTGTGACGGATGCGCGCGGCGGGCTGCCGCTGCTTGCGCCGATGAGCGAAGTCGCCGGACGTCTCTCCATCGAGGCCGCCGGCATGGCGCTCAAGAGCTTCAGCGGCGGGCGCGGGCTGCTGCTCGGCGGCGTGCCGGGCGTGCAGCCGGCGAAGGTCGTAGTGATCGGCGGCGGTGTGGTCGGTACCCATGCCGCGCGCATGGCAGTCGGGCTCGGCACCGAGGTGACAATCCTTGACCGCTCGCTGCCGCGGCTCCGCGAGATCGACGAGATCTTCCGCGGCCGGGTGAAGACGCGCTTCTCCTCGATCGAGACGATCGAGGAGGAAGTCTTTGCCGCCGACGTGGTGATCGGCGCGGTGCTCGTGCCCGGAGCGAGCGCCCCGAAACTTGTCACCCGCGACATGCTGAAGCACATGAAGCGCGGGGCGGTCGTCGTCGATGTCGCGATCGACCAGGGTGGTTGCTTCGAGACCTCGCACGCGACGACGCACGCCGACCCGACCTACGTGGTCGACGGCGTCATCCACTATTGCGTCGCCAATATGCCGGGCTCGGTGCCCGTCACGTCGAGCCATGCGCTGAACAACGCCACGCTCCCCTTCGGGCTTGCGCTGGCGGGGAAGGGGCTCCGCGCGCTTCTCGACGACCCGCATCTCCGCAACGGGCTCAACGTCCATCGCGGCCAGATCACGCATCCGGCGGTCGCGAAGAGCCTCGGCCTGCCGCTCAAGGACGCGGTGGAGGCGGTGCAGGAGGACCTTCGCCGCCACGGGGCGAGGTTGGCGAGCTAAGCGCGCAAGCGCCAGCCCTCTCCCCCTTGTGGGGAGAGGGTCGCCCGTCCTGAGCTTGTCGAAGGACGGGCTGGGTGAGGGGTAGCGCGTCGTTCGATAACCTTGGCGCAACCCCTCCCCTAGCCCCCGCGAGGGGGAGGGGAATTGCCTCAATGAAAATTCCTACCCTTCGGCATGACCGCGTGCGTTGCCTCGCTCATCGCCCTTAACTCTTCCGCCAGCTCCGGCTCCTCCGCAAGCATGCGGGCCATGCGCGAGTTAGGCTTAGTCGCCTGGCGCAGCTCGTCGACCGGCCGACGCACCTCGTCCGTGGGCGCAATGCCGCCGGCGCCGAGCGGATCGGCTGAAAGCAGCGACAGCAGCGGCGAAAGGTCTTCCAGCCGCTCCGCCACCACGTGGATCACGCTCTGCTCCGACTGTACACGGCCAGTGACTTTGATGAGGCGCGCGCCCATCACGATGGCACGAAAACGCTCGAACACTTTCGGCCAGACGATGACGTTGGCGACGCCGGTCTCGTCCTCGAGGGTTGCGAAGATCACGCCCGACGCGGTGCCTGGCCGCTGGCGCACCAGCACAAGGCCGGCGACCGAGATGCGGCGGCCGTTCTTTATCTCCGGCAGCCGGCCGGCCTCGACGATTCTCTCCGCGGCGAGCGTGCGTCTCAGGAACGAGACCGGGTGCGCCTTCAGCGATAGCGAGAGCGCGCGGTAGTCGTTCACGACGTGCTCGCCGAGCGGCATCAGCGGGAGCGTCACCTGCTCCTCGCGTTGAAGGTCGTCGGCGCTGCCGGCGAAGAGCGGCAGCCGCTCGGGCGCGGCGGCGAAATCGAGCGCCCGCACCTCCCACAGCGCCTGGCGGCGGTCGAGGCCGAGCGAACGAAAGGCGTCGGCCTCGGCGAGACGCTCAAGGCCGGCGCGGGAAATGCCGGAGCGGCGCCAGAGATCGCGCACGCTTCTGTAGGGCTCTTCCCGCGCTGTGATGAGCCGAAGGGCGTCGTCCTCGCGGAAACCCTTGATCTGCCGGAAGCCAAGCCTGACGGCGCAGCGCGTGCGGATCGCGGGCGCTTGCGAGAGGTGGCGGGGGTGGAGATTAGCCACCCCCTCCCCCCTCTCGCCTTGGCGAAGCCGAAGCGGCTTCGCTTCGGCGGAGCCAGGTGCGGGGGAGGGCGGGCAGACACCCTCCAGCGTCGAATCCCACTCCGAATAATTGATGTCGACCTCTCGCACTTCCACCCCATGCTCGCGCGCGTCGCGCACGAGCTGGGCCGGCGCGTAAAAACCCATGGGCTGGGCGTTCAGCAGCGCGGCGCAGAATACGTCGGGGTAGTGGCATTTCACCCAGGCCGACGTGTAGACGAGAAGCGCGAAGCTCGCGGCGTGGCTCTCCGGAAAGCCGTATTCCCCAAAGCCCTCGATCTGGCGGAAGCAGCGCTCGGCGAATTCGCGCGCATAGCCGCGCGTCACCATGCCTTCGATCATCTTCGTCTCGAACAGGCCGATTGTGCCGACGCGGCGAAAGGTGGCCATGGCGCGGCGGAGCCGATCGGCTTCGCCCGGCGTGAACCTCGCCGCGACGATGGCGATCTTCATCGCCTGCTCCTGGAAGAGCGGCACGCCGAGCGTCTTCCCGAGCACTTTCTCTAGCTCGTCGGGCGGCCCGTGGTCGGGATGCGGCGCCGGATAGACGACCCTCTCCAGTCCCTGCCTGCGGCGGAGATAGGGATGCACCATGTCGCCCTGGATCGGACCGGGGCGGACGATCGCTACCTCGATGACGAGGTCGTAGAAATTGCGTGGCCTGAGCCGCGGCAGCATGGTCATCTGCGCGCGGCTCTCGATCTGGAAGACGCCGATCGTGTCGGCGCGGCAGATCATGTCGTAGACCTCCGCATCCTCCGCGGGGATCGTGGCGAGCGACAGCGTCTCGCCGTAGTGCTTTTCGAGCAGATCGAGCCCGCGCTTCATGGCGGTCAGCATGCCGAGCGCGAGCACGTCGATCTTCAGCATCTTCAATGAATCGAGATCGTCCTTGTCCCATTCGATGATGTCGCGCCCGTCCATGGCCGAGTGCAGGATCGGCACCACCTCGTCGAGCCGGCTCCGCGTGATGACGAAGCCGCCGACATGCTGCGAGAGATGGCGGGGAAAGCCGATGATCTCGCGCGCAAGCTCCATCATCATCGCGATGCGGCGCTCGTCCGGGTCGAGTCCGACGCGCTTGAAATCGCTGCCGGCGAGGCTCTCGCTCGACCAGCCCCAGATGTTCCCGGCGAGCGCGCCGACCGCATCCTCCGACAGGCCGAAGGCTTTTCCCACCTCGCGCGCCGCCGAGCGAGAGCGGTAGGTGATGACGGTGGCGGCGATGCCGGCGTGCTCGCGGCCGTATTTCCCGTAGACGTACTGGATCACCTCCTCGCGCCGCTCGTGCTCGAAATCGACGTCGATGTCGGGCGGCTCGTTGCGCTCCGGCGAGATGAAGCGCTCGAAGAGAAGGTCGCCGCGCTGCGGATCGACCTCGGTGATGCCGAGGCAGAAACAGACGGCGGAATTGGCCGCCGAGCCGCGGCCCTGGCAGAGGATGCCCTTGGAGCGCGAGAAGCGGACGATGTCCCAGACGGTGAGGAAGTAGGCCTCGTATTCGAGCCCCTTGATGATTCTGAGCTCATGCTCGATGGCTTTCGCGACGTTCTCCGGCACGCCGTCCGGATAGCGGGTCGCCGCGCCCGCATAGGTCAAGCGCACCAGCTCGTCGAATGGGGTGGCGCTGTCGCCGGCCGATTCCAGCGGGTATTCGTATCGCAACTCCTCCATCGAGAAATTCAGCCGTTCGAGCACGCGGATCGTCTCGCCGACTGCCCCCGGCACGTCGCGGAAGAGCCGCTCCATCTCGGCGGCGCTCTTCATGTGCCGCTCTGCGTTCATCTCGAGCAGCCGGCCGGCGTCGTCGAGCGTCCGGTGCTCGCGCACGCAGGAGAGCACGTCCTGCAGCCGGCGGCGCTCCGGCGCGTGATAGAGCACGTCGCCGAGCGCGATCACCGGAACGCCGTAGTGCGCGGCAAGCGCCGTGATCGCCGCGAGCCGGCGCGCATCGTCGCCGCGATAGAGGCAGGTCGCCCCGAGCCCCACATGGCCAGGGAAAGCTTCGGCCAGGGAGGCGAGCGTTTCTTCCAACTTCAGCGATTGGCTCACCCTCTCCCCTTGAGGGAGAGGGTGGGTCGCGGAGCGACCCGGGAGAGGGGGAGCTTTGCGATTGGCTGCCGATGCAAGATCGCAGACCTCCCCCTCTCCCGCCCCTTCGACAAGTCGAAGGGGCGCCCTCCCCCTCACGGGGGGAGGGTTTTGGCGCTCGCCTGCTTCCTCTCTTCCTGGCTCCCCCTCGGAAAGGGGGCTGCGCCCCGGCAGCACCGCAAGCTCCATGCCCGCGCCCCATTCCAGAAGGTCGGCGAGGTCGAGGTGGCATTCCCCCTTCTTGGCGCGGAGGTTTCCCGTCGTGAGCAGCCGGCAGAGCCGGCCGTAGGCGGCTCGGTCGGTCGGCCAGGCGGCGATGTCAGGCGTCCCGTCGCGAAAGGAGAGCCGGCAGCCGACGGCGTAGCGGACGCCCATCTGCTTGGCCGCGAGGTGGCCGCGGACCACGCCGGCAAGTGTGTTCCGGTCGGCGACGGCAAATCCGGCGAGCTCGAGCACCGCGGCCGTAGCGGCAAGCTCCTCCGGATGCGAGGCGCCGCGCAGGAAGGAGAAATTCGACGCCGCCAAGAGCTCCGCATAGGCGGGCTCGCCGGGCCGCCTGAGCCGCTGCCTGACGCTTCCCGGAGGCGGGAGAAGCGCCTTCGGCCGGTCGCGGCTTGAGGGCGGTTTTTCGGGCATGAACGATCCCGCCGCGGCGGAAGGCACGCCGCGCTCCTGGCGCTGCCCAGCATTGATGTTCTCATTATGTTCTTATAGGCTAAAAGAGTCAATCGGGCGAAGTGATGGCGCTGCGGTTGGAGCGAGCGATCGGTGGCAACGCGGATCACTGGCTTCGGATGCAGGCGGCCTATGACCTTGCGCGGGCGCGCGACCTGGTCGACAACCTCCCCTCCCGACGGCTGAAACCAAAGGCCGCCTGAGCGAGGCGCCCATGCCGAATCCGCGCTTCATCAACCCCATCGGTCTCGCGCCGCCGCCCGGCTACACCCACGTGGTCGAAGTCCTGGGGCCGGGGCGAACGATCTACATCGCCGGCCAGCTCGGGCTCGGCCGCGACGGCAAGCTCGTCGGCGTGCCGGGCGATTTTCGCGCCCAGGCCGTGCAGGCTTTCGAGAATCTCGGGGCGGCGCTCGCCGCCGCGGGCGCCGGCTTCGAGCATATCGTCAAGGTCAACAACTACCTCGTCGACATGTCGCACCTGCCGACTCTGCGCGCCGTGCGCGATTCCTATTTCACCAAGGGAAACCCGCCGGCGAGCACCACTGTCGCGATTTCCGCGCTCGCGCGTGACGGCGCGCTCTACGAGATCGACGCCGTCGCCGTTTTACCGGACTGAGCCGCCTCGCGGCTTCAGTGGCGCGAGCGGCCCGGACGGGCCGGTGAATGTCACGCCTGCTTCGAGTCCGCGCTGCCACTCGAGCTTGACCGGCGCGATCGACCGGTCGCTGACATTGTGCAGGCGGAATTCTTGCGGCAGCGATACGGCGGCGCCGAAGACGAGGTGGGCGCCTTCCTCCGAGACATCGCGGAGCTGGCAGTCGATGTTCGTCCAATCGGAGAGCACCACCCGCGCCTGCTTCAGCGTGCGCCGCCGTCGCGCCTGGCGATGCTCGCCGCCGCCCGCCGGGGCGGCATGAAGCTCGAGCCGCTTGTCGTCATGGTCCTGCATGGTCCAGCCCTCCGAGCGGGAGACTGCTTCAAGCGTGTTCGAGACCTTTCCCATTTGCTTCAAATGGGAGCATTTCTGTGGCCCCGGCAATGGTTTAGCCTGCGATGGTTATTGAAGCCTTTCCGCCGGGTGGGAGAGGCCCGGAAGCCTCGGGTCTTCGCCGCCAAGGATTCGTCGATTGACGGCGTCTAATGAGGCAGATGCTGAGCCAGATTGACGACAGCGAGCTTACGGCACAGGCGCTTCGCGGCGACCGCGAGGCGTTTCGCCGCCTGCTCGAGCGTCACTACGACACGATCTATCGGGTCGCCTACCGCTTTGTCGGGTCCGCCGCCGATGCGGAGGACATTGCGCAGGACGTCTGCGTGACGCTCGCCACCCGCCTCAGCCGCTTCGGCGGTCGCAGCCGGTTTTCGACCTGGCTTATCAGCATCGTGCTCAATCGCTGCCGCGATTTTCTGCGGCGGCGGAAATCGTCTGCGCGGCTTGTCGCGCAATATGCATCGATGCGCGAGTTGGACGACGCCGACAAGGAAGACAGCGACAAGCGCGCGGTATGGCTGCACGAAACGCTGCAGAGCCTCGAGCCGAGCCTCCGCGAGACGGTGCTTTTGATCGTCGGGGAGGACCTTTCGCACGCCGAGGCGGCAAAGGTTCTCGGCTGTGCGGAAAGCACGGTGTCGTGGCGCATGCACATGGCGAAGAAGGCGCTTCGCGCCCAAGTGGACAAGGACGATGAGTGATTTGGACAAGCTGGAAAGCGCGCTCAAGAAGGATCGCGCGACGCCGCGTCCGGGCGCGCGGGAAGCGGCGATCACGGCCGCGCTCGACGCCTATGACGCCGCGCGCGCAGGAGCTCCGCTCAGGGCGCGCCAAGGATCGGGTCTCTTCGACCGTCTCAGGATCGCAGCACGCGCTGCGTCCGAAATCATGACGGGAAAGCGACCCATGCAAAAGTCCTATGCGCTTGCCGGCGGCGTCAGCCTTGCCGTGCTCATGCTTGCCGTG
>JBOHKB010000062.1:0-5466 GCA_050728815.1 Propylenella sp. | reverse complement strand
CATGTGGACTTACGCCACCCCTTGCGGAAGAATGAGAATTTGAATGCGACAAAATGATCGAGCCCCCCACGAGCTTCGCCCCACAACGCTGACACCAAATTTTCTTCTTCACGCCGAAGGGTCGGTCCTGATCGAGGTCGGCCGCACGCGCGTGATCTGCGCGGCGAGCGTCGAAGATCGCGTGCCGCCGTTTCTGCGCGGCACCGGCAAGGGCTGGGTGACGGCCGAGTACGGCATGCTGCCGCGCGCCACTACAGAGCGCACGCGCCGCGAAGCGAGCGTAGGACACCAGGGCGGGCGGACGCTCGAGATACAGCGCCTGATCGGCCGCTCGCTCCGCGCCGTGGTCGACCTGAAGACGCTCGGGGAGCGGCAGATCACCGTCGACTGCGACGTGCTGCAGGCCGACGGCGGGACGCGTACCGCCGCCATCACCGGCGCCTGGGTCGCGCTCCACGACGCTATCGCCTGGATGCAGGCGCGCAGCATGGCCGGCGGGACGATCATTACCGACCACGTGGCGGCCGTATCATGCGGCATCATGGAGGGCGCCTGCGTACTCGACCTCGACTACGCGGAGGATTCCGCCGCCGACACCGACGCCAACTTCGTGATGACCGGCTCCGGCGGCATCGTCGAGGTGCAGGGCACCGCCGAGCGCACGCCGTTCAGCGAGGCCGATTTCTTGAGCCTGCTTGCGCTTGCCCGCACCGGCATCGCGCGGCTCGTCGATCTGCAAAAACTCGCTGTCTTGTGACCATGCCGATCAAGCTCGCGCCGGGCGCGATCGTGGTCGCGAGCCACAATGCCGGAAAGGTCCGCGAGATCGTCGATCTTCTTGCGCCGTTCGGTTTCGACGTGAAATCGGCCGCCGCGCTGAAGCTCGCCGAGCCCAAGGAGACCGGAGCAACGTTCGCCGAGAACGCGGTGCTGAAGGCGCGCGCCGCCGCTGATGTCTCGCGACTCCCTGCGCTTGCGGACGATTCAGGCCTCGCCGTGATGGCGCTGAACGGCGAGCCGGGCATCAACTCGGCGCGCTGGGCCGGAAAGGATCGCGACTTTGCCGTCGCCATGCAGAAGGTGGAGGACCGGCTGCAGGCCAAGGGCGCGGCGAAGGCGGATCAGCGTGGCGCGCGTTTCGTCTGCGTGCTGGCGCTCGCGCTTCCCGACGGCAGCCTCGAAACGTTCACCGGCCGCGTAGACGGCACGATCGTCTGGCCGCCACGCGGCGACCAGGGCTTTGGCTACGACCCGATCTTCCTGCCGGACGGACATTCCCGTACCTTTGGCGAGATGAGCGCCGAGGAAAAACACGGCTGGCGGCCAGGCAGCGGGAATAAGCCGCTGTCGCACCGCGCCCGCGCCTTCCAGCGCTTCGCACAAGAATGTCTGGGCGCGCAGGGATGAACGAAATCGCAGTGCCGGAAGACGCGACATCGTTCGGCGTCTACGTGCATTGGCCGTTCTGCACGGCGAAGTGCCCCTATTGTGACTTCAACAGCCATGTCCGCCATGAGCCGCCGGACGAAGCGCGTTTCGCCGCTGCGCTTGGCCGCGAGCTTTCGCATTTCGCCGAGCTGACGTCGGGTCGCACGGTCACCAGCGTGTTCCTCGGCGGAGGAACGCCCTCGCTGATGCGGGTCGCGACCGTCGAGGCCATCCTCGACGCGGTCGTCGGATGCTGGCCGGTAACGCCGGATGCCGAGATCACGCTCGAAGCCAATCCAGGCAGCGCCGAGGCGGACCGCTTCCGCGGCTATCGCGCCGCCGGCGTCAACCGCCTGTCGCTCGGCGTGCAGTCGCTCGACGATTCCGCGCTGAAAGCGCTCGGCCGCATCCACGATGCGGCCGAGGCGCGCCGCGCGGTAGAGATGGCGCGCGCGACCTTCCCGCGCCTTTCGTTCGATCTCATCTATGCCCGCCCGGGGCAGACCGAGCGCGGCTGGCGCGCGGAGCTTGAAGCCGCGATCGCGATGGCCGCCGATCATCTCGCGCTCTACCAGCTCACCGTCGAGGAGGGGACGCCGTTCGCGCGCCTCCACGCCGCCGGCAAGCTTTTGGTCCCCGACCCGGAAAGGGCGGCCGCGCTCTACGCGATGACGCAGGAGATCACGGAGGCGCACGTTCTGCCGGCCTACGAAATCTCGAACCACGCAGCGCCCGGCGCGGAATCCCGCCACAACCTCACCTACTGGCGCTACCGCGACTATGTCGGCGTCGGGCCGGGCGCGCACGGACGCGTGACCCACGACGGCGTCAAGCATGCGACGATGAGCGAGCGGCATCCGGAACGCTGGCTTGAACTGGTGGAGAAACGGGGCAACGGGCTCGTGACCGACGACGTGCTGACGCTCGAAGAATGCGCCGACGAGATGCTGTTGATGGGCCTCCGGCTGCGTGAAGGGATTCGCATCGACCGCTACGCGGAAATCAGCGGGCGATGCTTCTCGGAGAGCCGCCTTGCTTTCCTCAGCGACGATGGTTTCGTCGAGCCGTGCGGCGAGGGGCGGCTTCGCGCAACGCGCAACGGCTGGCTGGTGCTCGATTCCGTTGTCGCCGACCTCGCCGCATAAGCCGGCAAACTTTTCCGGAACTTGCACCGGCACTAGGAATTAACGGTTGCCGTCCAGTACGATCGGCCGGCGCATGGGGGCGGGAGTTTGAGGAGAGACAACATGCGCATCGCATTTCGATCCGCGCTTTTTGGCGCAATGATGCTCGCGCCGGCGACGGCGTTTGCCTGGTGGCCGTTTCAGCCTGAGCTGCCGGAACAGGCGGCGCGCGACATCGCCTACGAGCACGGTATCGTCGCCATCGAGGATATCCATCCGACGGTCGACGCCGACTGGAAGGTCGAGGGCTTCGACCCCTACCGCCAGTGGATCGAGCTGGTCATCGACGGCCGCACCGGCGCGATCGAGCGCGCGGAGATGAACGCCAATTGAGCTGAAGGGCGCTCCCCGCCCGAAGCGGAAATGACGAAGGGCTGCCGGTTGCGGCAGCCCTTCCATTGTCGGTCCGCGATCAGATCGCGACCAGTTGCCGGTCAAGCGGCGCGGATCTCTCCAGAGGCGAGAATCCAGGTCTGCGAATTGCGTGACCGCGGCAAAAGACAATGAGACACTGGATCACCTCCTTTCGGTTGTTGCACGGGGAGGCCCAATGTGGCGCGGCCGCGCGATTCGCGCAAGCGGGTCGCGCGCGAAAAATTCCGGCGTGTTTTTTTTTCGAACGTGACCCGCGCGCGGCGCGCGAAAATCAGCGGCGGCGAAACTGCTTGCGCGGAGGTCTTGGGGCGGTCGAGGCGCGTTCATCCTTGTGGCGGAACACCAGCCGGCCTTTCTCCAGATCGTAGGGCGACATCTCGACCGTTACACGGTCGCCGGCGAGCGTCTTGATGCGGTGCTTCTTCATGCGCCCCGCCGTGTAGGCGATGATCTCGTGGCCGGTGTCGAGTTTCACGCGGAAGCGCGCATCCGGCAGAAGCTCGGTGACGAGCCCTTCAAAGGTGATCAGCTCTTCCTTCGCCATGCACTCCTTCCCTCTTCCCAGACAACACGGCCACCGCGATCGAGCGGTGGCCGATGATCGGCGGAACGGCTAGCGCGTCGTCCGCATGGGCAGGTTAGACCTGCTGCAGGTTGGCAGCGGCGTCCTTGCCGCTGCGGCGGTCGGTCTCAACGTCGAAGCCGATCTTCTGGCCTTCCACGAGCCCCCGCAGTCCCGCGCGCTCCAGCGCCGTCGCATGGACGAAGACGTCCTTGCCGCCATCGTCCGGCTGAATGAATCCATAGCCTCGCTGGCTGTTATAGAACTTTACCGTGCCCGTGCGCATCAAATGTCCTTTCGTTGACGGTTCTGCACGTTGAACAGACGCGTCGCCGCTGCCTGTCGGGTCAGTCGAAATTGGGAGAGAGTCTGAACGTGCGCCTGCGTTTCAACGGAGGCGAAGCGGCCCAGGTCGTCCGGCCAAGATCGATGCCACTACATGGGCCAATCGGCGCGATGTTGCAAGGCGGGCATCGACGACGAGCATGAGACATGGCGAAGGGCGCTTAAGGCGCCCTCCCCGGGGTCGAAGCCGCGCTAGTCCCGCAGGAGGTCACGCGGCGGCGGCAGGCGGCCGTCCGCAAAACCGAGGTCACGCTTCAGATGATGTGAGAGCGAGTCGAGGTCGAGCCGCGGCCGAAGCAGATCGAGCAGATGCCTGATCCCACTGGACAGCAAAGTCGCCTGTCGGGCGGTCGGAAGCGTTAAGGAATGAGCATGGTCGCACATGACGGAGCCCTTCGTGGACTTATGATGTGCCGCCCACTTGGGTCAGAAACACCAGGCTTTCCAATGAAAGCTCAGGGGCGTACCATAAGGAGCACTTATGGCTATCCCGCCCCTCCCCCCGCTTGCCGCGATCCGTGCCTTCGAGGCCGCCGCGCGCCAACAGAGCTTCACGCGCGCCGCGGCGGAGCTTGGCATGACGCAGGCGGCGGTCAGTTATCAGATCAAGGTGCTCGAGGATCGCATCGGCGCTTCTCTCTTCGTGCGTGGCCCACGCGGCGTGTCGCTGACGGAGACGGGGCGGCGGCTTGCGCCGGCGATCGGCGATGCTTTCGCTCAGCTCCGAGCCGCATTCGATGCGCTGAACGAGACTTCCGAGAGCATCTTAGCCGTCACCGCGCTCGGCACGTTCGCCACCAACTGGCTAGTGCCGCGGCTTGGCGGCTTTCAGCTCAAGCATCCCGCCATTGCAGTGAAACTCGACGTATCCTCGGAGATGATCGATCTCTCGCGCGGCGAGTTCGATGTCGGCCTTCGGAGCGGCGACGGAAAGTGGCCTGGCCTGACCGCGCATCCGCTGTTCGCGACGGCCTACACGCCGATGCTCAGCCCGCATCTTCTTGAGCGCATTGGTCCGCTCATCGAGCCGGCGGAGCTTCTCGGACCGTCCATCAATCTCGTCGATCCGACGGATCCGTGGTGGATCGACTGGTTCGAGGCCGCGGGCGCTACCGCTCCCGATCTTTCCAGCCGGATGGGCGGCATCCGGCTCCTCAACCAGCAGCTCGCCGGTCGCGCGGCGCTCGCCGGCCAGGGCGTCGCGATCCTGATGCCCGACTTCTTCGCCGAGGAGCTGGCGTCAGGGCTTCTCGTGCAGCCCTTCCCGCTCGTGCGTCAGCAGGCGGGGACGCATTACTGGCTTGTCTATCAACAGGCGCGCAGCCGCTCGCGAAAGATCACAGCTTTCCGCGACTGGATTCTCGGCGAAGCCGCCGGCGCCGCCTGAAGGCGCTCAGCCCCCTGCCGCAAAAGTCCGCGCCGCCGGCGATATGATGCGCGCGCCGGAGCCGGTCACTTCGTAGACCGCGAAGCGGCGCTCGGTCAGCCCGCTCGGCATGAAGCGGAACACGCCGTCGACGCCGGCGAAGCCGTTGGGGCTGGTCAGCACCGAGGCCTGGAAGCGATCCGCCC
>JBOHKB010000061.1:0-2112 GCA_050728815.1 Propylenella sp. | reverse complement strand
GCGGCTTGTCGGCCGGCACGTAGAGGACGGAGCGGCGTGGCTCTATGTCGGGCATCGGCCTGATCTAGCGCGTTTTCATGAAAAGCACATGCAATGTAACCTCTCCCGGAGGGTGGAGCATGGTCATCGAAAACGCTGTCATCGTCATATCGAGCCACGTGGCGCGGGGAAGCGTCGGCAACCGCGCCATGGTGTTCGCGCTCGAGCGCCTCGGCTTCACGGTGTGGGCCGTGCCGACAGTGTTTTTGCCGCACCATCCCGGGCTCGGAGCGGCGGAGCGCATCGTGCCGGACGACGCCGCGTTCGGCCGCCTGCTCGGAGCGCTGATCGGCGGCGACCGCGCGACGCGCGTGGCCGGCATCGTCTCCGGCTATCTCGCCTCCGCCGGCCAGGCGCGGGCCGTGGCTGCGCTCGTCGCGGCGGTGAAGGCGCAACGGCCGGAGGCGCTCTATCTTTGCGATCCCGTGATCGGCGACGCGGGCGGAGTTTATGTTGCGCCGCAGATTGCCGAGAGCGTGCGCGACCACCTCGTTCCGCTCGCCGATGCCGCGACCCCGAACGCGTTCGAATGCGCGTGGCTCGCCGGGCACAATTCTTCGGGCGAGCCCGACCTAGTGACGCTCGCTTCCCGACTCGCGCCTCCGGTCGTGCTTGTCACGTCGGCGCCGGCCCTGATGCGAAGGCAAATCGGGAATCTCCTGGTTGCCGGCAGCGAGAGCATGCTGTTCGAGCACCGGCGCATCGAAACGCCGATCAAGGGAACCGGCGACCTTCTCGCGGCACTTCTGCTGACACACAGACTGAAGGGGCATGCCTGGCAAGCCGCGGCGGAGATGGCGATCGCCAGCGTGTTCGAAGTTCTCGCCGGAAGCGCCAAGGCCGGCGCCGACGATTTGATGCTTGCCGCGCTGCAGACAGCGCTCGTCGAGCCGCGAACGCGGATCGGCGTGCGCCGCCTGGGGTAAGGCGACGCAACGGCCAGAAGGTGGTCAGAACCCCTTCAGGTTCGTGACAGGCTCCGATGGCTTCTTTCCGAGCACGCGGCTCAGCGCCTGGTTCACCAATTCGATATTGTTATCGAAAGAGCCGTGGCTCGCGTCGATCGTATCGACCCTTCCGTCCTCACTGCGGGTGGGGACCGCAGGCGCAACAATCTCGTCGAGTTTCACTCCAGCTGCCACCTTGTCCCAGGCAGTCAGCTGACTGAAGAGCTTCTGGTTGAAAATGTCGTCGTTTTTCGGCGGGCGCCTTTCCTTCCATGCCTTTTGCATCCCAAGGATCGGAGTCTTGTGATCGGGCTCAAGCGCGCGCGAGACGAGGTAGAGCAGCGACTTCGAGTAGGCGACTGGCACGGTCGCATCGCTCCGCTCGTTCTCGTCGCTGAGGACACCGACATAGGTCTTCTTCGGATTGGCTATTCCTTCAGCGAACGCAGCGCCGTAGGTGGCAGTCGCGAACGAGACGGTGCACGCCGGCGCCCAGAGGTGCGTGGTCGCGGACTTCAGCCCTTCCGTCCGGAGCGCGTCGAGGAAGCTCCCGAGCAGGGTGGCGCCCGCCGAATGACCAACAAGGTGGATGTCCGGAACGCCTCCGCCGCTGCCCCCCATCGCCGCGAACGCTGCGCGAATGTGCCCGGCGACAAGCCGCATCGCTCCCACCCCGGCACTCGCCTCTGCGGCGCGGCTCTTCATGTTCTCCCAGATCGCCTTCACGCCGGCTTCGCGTGCAGTTACCTCAAAAGCGCGATCCTTGGCCTCCTTGAGCCGGTCGACGAGAAAGCCTTCGACGCGCGTCGGGGCCGGCAACAGCTCGTCCAGCACCGACCGCAGGATGTTCTCGGCCGATTCCAGGAACCCCGTCTGCCAGATGACGAAGATCGGATGGATGCCGTTTGCCTGGAACCATGGCCCGAGAATCCTCGCGCGCGTGAGCCCGGCTTCGCGGTTGTTCAGGCCGCCGTGAGCATAGATAGCGATGTGTCGATGCCCATTGGCCGCAGCCGCTGCCACGCCGCCTTCGACGACCCGGCGGACGCTGTCCGGCCCGTCATTCGCCTCGACGAGCTCGCGGTCCGGCCGGCCGTCGTGTCCGATGAAAACGCTGTGAAAGGCC
>JBOHKB010000060.1:0-20177 GCA_050728815.1 Propylenella sp. | reverse complement strand
GGTCTGCCTGGCACCGCGTGCCCGGCGGGTCTCCCGCTTTGCTAGACACGCACATCTTGGCGGGGCCATTGCTCCAGACCGGGATCGACCCGCCGTGCCCGTCCGGTTTCCAGCCGGCGATCATTTTGGTTGGATGCGCCGCCGAGGCTACCAGGCAGCGGCACTCCTCATCCTGCACCGTCACATGCAGCACGGCGTCATCGAAGCGGAGCGCCAGGAACGGGCTTGGGCCCCAACCCGGACCGTACGCGGTGGTGTATTCCTGGCTGAGCGGCTCCTCCTTCCATTGAGCGATGATCCAGCGGATCGAGTTCTTGCGGTCCTCGATCTCTTGCGCATCGGGCATGCGGATGCGGAAGGAGTACCAATGAGCATCGCCAGACAGCGGCTTGAACTTGCGAAGGCGCAACTCCTGCCGCTGGAGGCATTCGTCGTCCTCGTGGCGGGAGCGCGCCCGTTGCTCGACGTCGTCAGTGCAGTACGGATTCTTTTCCGCAAGCGGCTCGGGCGTCGCGAGGAGCGCGCGGAAGGATGACTCGCTGAACACCCCGAAGAAACTCGTGTCGAGCGGCGGCTCCAGGTCTTGAGGCGAAGCGGTCTCAGCGCTCAGGGCGCGTTCTGCTACCACTCTCTCCTGCGGTGGGGTGCATTCGAGATAGGGCCTGCCGCTGCGGCGAAGATTCCCTCCAAGCGAATAGTCGTCCACCACGATTCGCGCGAAGCGTGTGTCCGGTTCCGCCGGATCGGACATGAATTTGACCGGCGCGTTGATCTCGTCGATCTGGCAAGGGCACCAATATTCCCACTTCACCTCGCCCGAATCGAAGTCTTCGTTGATTCCGGCCTGCGCCAATGCGGCGGAGCAATGGCTCCCCATAGCCACGGCGACGAGCAGAGCCGGCCAAAATCGCATGCTTGGGTACCCCCGATCCGGGCGTTGCCTCGCCACAGGCGGGCGCCAAGCACGGTCGACCGCCCTTCATACAAGCAGCGGCGGGAAGGAAGCGCAACACCACGAAAGAGGCAGTCGTGCCAAATGGGCCGAAAGCGGCCACTCGCTTCTTCGCTGCGCCGCTACGTCGCCGGCCTGCCGATCAGCATGGGCGCATACGAGATCGCGAAGAGGGCAAACGCTGCCGACCACACGATTCCGCCGAGCACCAGCACGGGCGCGTAGAGATCGCCCATGAACGGTGCCAGCACCCGCAGCACCGCGCCGAGCGTGACCAGGATGTAGATCGACACGGTCGCGCCGTCGGCCGTGAGCGCTCTCCCGGTGTGGCCGCGACTCGCGCGCGTCATGATGGCAAGCGTCATGGTGCCCACCGCGCCGGCGGTGAGCGCATGGACGGCGCTCGTTGCGGGCACGAGCGACGGCAGAAGGCCGGCGGCGCCAAGCAGGAACAGCGCAGTGGCCAGCCACAGGTAGCCGAGGTGCAGGACGAGAACGATCGGCTCCTCGACCGCGCGGTGTCCGTGCCAGCGTGCGAGGCGGGCGAAGAGGAAAATTCCAGCAGCAAGAAGCCCGGTCGCCACTGCCGATGCGTCCGGTGCGATCACCCAGCCGATCACGGCAATTGCAGTGACGCCGAGGGCGATCCTGTCGAGATGGTCCATCGCCGCCGGCAGCGGCGCAAGCTGCAGCCGCGCCATCCAGTTCCGCGTGAAGCTCGGGGTGACGCGGCCGCCGACGAGGGCGATCAGCAGGGCCGCAACGCCGAGCCCGAGACGGATGCCGTAGCCTTCGAGGCTGGCGGAGAAGCCACCCGCGTGGTCGAGCAGGTTGGCGAATGCAAAGAGCGTGAGGAGCAGCGCCACCGGCGCGTTGCGGAGATTGCGGCCGGCTACGATTTCTCGCCAAACCGCGGCGGCGAGCGCGAGCGGAAACGCAAGGTCGAGCGCCGCGGTCGATAGCGGCTCGGGATGAAGGAACATTGCCACGCGGCCGATGAGCCACAGCGTGACCAGACCAGCGAGCGGAGCGCCGCTGAGCGGCAATCTTCCCGTCCAGTTAGGGACGGCAGTCAGGATGAACCCGGCCATCACCGCGCCGAGATAGCCGAACAGCATCTCATGCGCGTGCCAGGCGACACCGCCGGAGGGACCAAGGGGCGCCGCGCCGCCGAAATAGGTCCACAGCCAGAGCGGGACCGCGAGCGAGGCATAGATTGCGCCGAGCAGGAAGAACGGCCGGAAGCCGTAGCTGAGGAAAGCGGGAGCGCGCCGTGAGCGTCCGCGCCGGTCGATCTCGACGTCGCCGGCGTTGACACGCGAGCGCGGAACGGAACGGTCGCCCGGAAGGGGCTGCGGCCTTCCACGCGTGGTGTCTGAGGCGGTCGTCATTGGCATCGAGGAGGCGGGGAATGAAAAGGGCCCGCCGAAGCGGGCCCTCACGGGGATTGCCTCGTGTTAGTGCTTCATCCCCATTTGCTCGGGCGTTTCGTTCGGCATGAAGATCTCCGGCTGCTCCTCGCCTTCCACGATGAGCTGGCCGATCAGGCCGCGCGCCGCCCGCGACAGGGCATGGTCGACGAGCATGTAGGTGCCCGGGACCTGCACCGTGATGTCCACTGCCGAAGCACCGCCGGGCGGCACCGTGATCGTCTGGAGGTCGGACACCGGATGCGAGGTCAGCGAGCCGAGCTCGTAGACGTAGTCGAAGATCTCACCGATCACATGGAAGCTCGACGTCTTGTTCGGGCCGCCCACGCCGAAGTAGATGCGAATGGTTTCGCCGACCTTTGCGTGGAGAGCGTTGTCGCCGGCGAGCGCGTTAGCCGCGCCGTTGAAGACGTAGTACTCGGGCATCTCGTTCAGGAGCTTCTCGTAGCTCTCGGTAAGCTCGCCCGCGGTGCCGAACGCCTGCTCCGTGTAGAGCTCGCCCTGCATTACGTAGAACTCGCGGTCGACCGGCGGCAGCCCTTCCTCCGGCTCCACCAGGATCAGCCCATACATGCCGTTCGCGATGTGCTGCGCGGCCACGGGAACTGCGCAATGGTAGACGTAAAGGCCGGGGTTCAGCGCTTTGAAGGTGAAGCCCTTGGTCGCGCCGGGATCCGCCACAGTGGCGACGCCGCCGCCGCCCGGACCGGTTACGGCATGGAAGTCCACGTTATGCTGCATCCAGCTGTCTTCGTGGTTCTTCAGAGTAACCTCGACCGTGTCGCCTACCCGCACCCTGACGAACGGACCCGGCACCTGACCGTTGAAGGTCCAGTAGCGGAAGGTCGCGCCGTCGGCGAGGTCGCCCATCCGCTCGATCGTCTCGAGCTCGACGCGCACCCTCTCCGGCTCGCGCCGTCCGACCGCCGCCGGCAGATCGCCCGGCGCGCGCACGATGGAGGCGGGCAGATCGGCTGCCATGTTGTGCGCGATCGGCAGGTTTCCGGTCACGGCCGCGTGGGCCGTGCTTGTCATCAGGTCCGCCTGGCCGCCGATAACGGCATTGCCCGCGCCGATGAGCACCCCGGCGCCCAACAGAACGCCGGCAGCGCCGAGCAACACCCGATCGTTTCTGTCGCTGAGGTATTTCATTTTCGTGTTCCTTTCGGCCTTCGCATCTCGTGAACGGGCGCTATCTAGGCGTTCGGCCGAGGAGGTTCGTTGACCCAGCGCAAACAAAAAAGACTTTAGAACTCCGTATTTGTACGGAGGTTCTGAAGCTGAAGGAGAGTCGCGATGCCGGGACTCGATGTCTCCCTGGTCAGGAATTTTCCGATCTTCCGCGGCATCGGCGAGGAGGACATGCGGGCGATCCTCCAGGCCGGGCAGACGCGCCGCATCGAACGGAAGGCGGCCGTCTTCGAGCAGGGGCAGACGGCAACCGAGTTCTTCGTGCTGCTGCACGGGCACCTCAAGGTCGTGCAGACGACGCCCGACGGTCGCCAGATCATCGTGCGGATCGTGGAGCCGGGCGAGCTTTACGGCGTGGCCGTCGCCCTCGGCCGGCCAGACTATCCGGCCGCGGCAGTCGCGCTCGAGGAGAGCATCACCCTCGTCTGGCCATCATCCGCGTGGCAGAGCATGGTGGAGCGCGCGCCGGCGCTCGCCGTCAACGCGCTCCAGGCGATCGGCCGGCGCGTCGAGGAGGCGCATGCGCAGTTCCGCGAAGTCTCCACCGAGGAGGTCGAGCGGCGCGTCGCGCATCTCCCTCTGCGGATCGCGAAAGTAGGGGGCCAGGGGCCCGGGGCTGCGGCGGAGGTCGAATTTCCGATCACGCGCCAGGACATCGCCGAGATGACCGGGACGACGCTCTACACGGTCAGCCGCGTTCTCTCCGGCTGGGAGCAGCAGGGCCTGGTTTCCGGCGGGCGGGAGAAACTCGCCGTCAAGGAGCCCGGAAAGCTGCGCGAGATCGCCGAGCGCATGCCGCAATGAGACGCGCCTACTCCTTGACCGCGCCGGTCATCGCCGAGACGTAGTGGTTGACGAAGAACATGTACACGATCGCGACCGGCACGGAGCCGAGCAGCGCGCCCGCCATCAGCGAGCCCCAGCGGTAGATGTCGCCGTCAACGAACTCCGACACGATGGCGGTCGGCACGGTCTTCTTCCCCGGCGAGGAAATGAACGTCAGCGCATAGATGAACTCGTTCCAGCAGAGCGTGAAAGCGAAAATGCCGGCGGAGATCAGCCCCGGTCCGGAGAGCGGCAGGATGATCTTGGTGAGAATCTGCAGACGGCCGGCGCCGTCGATCAGCGCGCATTCCTCAAGCTCGAAGGGGATCGACTTGAAATAGCCCATCAGGAGCCAGGTGGAGAACGGGATAAGGATCGTCGGGTAGGTCAGGATCAGCGACCAGGGCGTATCCCACAGCCCGTATTTCACCACCATCAGCGACAGCGGGATGAACAGGATCGATGGCGGCACCAGGTAGGCGAGAAAGATCGCGCCGCCGATCCATTGCGAGCCGCGATAGCGCAGCCTGACGATGGCGTAGGCCGCGAGCACGCTCGCCACCATCGACAGGAACGTCGCCACGACCGCGATCATCATCGTGTTCCACATCCAGTCGAGATAATGCGTCTCGAAGAGGAGCGTCCTGATGTGATCGAGGGTCGGATGGGCGACCCAATAGGGATTGTAGTTGCGCATGTCGACGAGCTGCGCATTCGGTTTGATCGCGGTCAGCGCCATCCAGTAGAACGGAAAGAGAAGCACGATGACGATGATCGAAAGCGGCACGTAGATCGTCACCACCTTGCGCGGCGTCGACATGAGATAGTCCATGCCGGACTGGGCCACGGCCGCCTTCTCGGCCCGCCGCGCGCGGCGCTTGCCGGACCACGCGTTGATCCACGGCAAGCCGGTGCGCGCATCGCTCTCGCGGAGCGTTCCGTCTTCGGGCGCAAAACCGCGCACCCGAACGACGGGGCGGCCGGCTAGATCAGTCATCGGCCTCTCCCTGCTGCCATTTCCGCCGCTGCAGCCCGAACCAGGAGAACACGATCGCCGCGAGCAGGAAGGGGATCATGGCGGTCGAGATGGCCGCGCCCTCGCCGAGATAACCGCCCAAAATGGCGCGCTGGTAGGAAAGCGTCGCCATCAGGTGCGTCGCGTTGACCGGTCCGCCGCGGGTTATCGCCCAGATGAGCTGGAAGTCGGTGAAGGTGAAGAGCACCGAGAAGGTCATCACCACCGCGATGATCGGGGTCAGCAGCGGATAGGTGATGTAGCGGAAGAGCTGCCAGCGCGTGGCGCCGTCGATGGTCGCCGCCTCGTAGAGCGAGGGCGGCACCGTCTGCAGGCCGGCGAGCAGCGTGATCGCCACGAACGGAACGCCGCGCCAGATATTGGCGAAGATAACCGACCAGCGGGCGTTCCACGGCTCGCCCAGGAAGTTGATGTTGCCGGAGATCAGTCCCCATTTCTCCAGCGTCCAGGAGATGATCGAGAACTGCGCGTCGTAGATCCACCAGAACGCGATCGCCGACAGCACGGTCGGGACGATGAAAGGCAAGAGAACGATGGCGCGCAGGAAGGCTTTGAACGGGAGATGGTGGTTAAGCAGCAGCGCCAGATAGAGGCCGATGCCGAATTTGATGACGCTCGCTACGCCCGTGTAGAGCAGCGTATTGAAGATCGAGAGGAAGAAAACCGGATCGTCCCACAGCCACACGAAGTTTTCGATGCCGGTGAATGCGCCTCCCCGGCCGATGCGTGCGTCGGTGAGCGAGAGCCAGATGCCGAGGCCGAGCGGCCAGGCGAGGAAGAGGACCAGGAAGCCGGCCGCCGGCAGCATGAACCAGAAGCCAAGCCAATCGCGGTTGTGCTTGAGCCGCGACCAGAACGAGGTTTCGCGCAAGGCGGGAGCGCCGGTCTGAGTGAGAGTCGCGTCGACCATGGCCACCGCCGAGCAAGAAGGGACCGGGCGGACGCGCCGCCCGGTCAAGCCGAGTCTGCTAGCGGTAGATGCGCTGAGCCTGCCGTTCGGCGTTGGCGATCGCATCGTCGACCGACATGTTGCCGGTCGCCGCGTTGGCGAACATGTCGACGATGATAAAGTCCGCGAGCGCCGCCGCAGCCTGCTCGCCGACGGAGCCTTTGTAGCCCGCGGTCAAAGTCCGCTCCGAGATGAACTTCAACGTGTTCAGCTTCGGATCGTCGGTGAACACCTTGTTATCCAGGTAGCCTTTGAGCGGCGGGGTCAGATAGGCCACGGCGGCTTCGACCCACGCGTTGTACTGGGCGGGCTGGAACAGATACTCGATGAATCCCTTCGCAGCGCTCGGATACTTCGTGTACTGGAAGATCATCAGCGGATAGGCGACGTGGAACTCCGTCGGCTTGCCGACCGGGCCGATCGGCCAATAGGTGTGGTTCATGTCGGCGGCGATCTCGGCCATCATCGGCGCGGCGTCCTTGGTGGCCTGATCCGCGTCGGCCGGCGGATTCGCGCCCTTCTTCGCTGCCGGATAGATCGAGGGGCCGTTGTTGGTGAGCCACACCTCGCCGGAGAGGAACGCTTTGTTGTTGTTGGAATCGTTCCACGAGGCGACGCCCGGCACCATGTACTTGTAGAGCTCGACAACATATTCGACCGCCGCCTTCGTTTCCGGCGAATTGATCACCACCTCGTCATTCTCGTTCACGAGCGAACCGCCGAACGCCCACAACGCCCAGTGCACCCAGGCATTGCCGTCGCCGGAGGCATGGCCGAGCGCCATCCCCATCGGCTTACCGATCTCCTTCAGCTTCTTGGCCAGCTCCAGGAACCCGGCCGTGTCCTCGGGGACGGCATCGAAGCCCGCTTCCTTGAGGGCCGACTGGCGGTAGTTGATCATGTTGCCGTTGTAGGCAACGGGAATGGCGATCCACTTGTCTCCGGACTTGCCATAGGCGACCGCAGAGTCGACCCAGCCGCCATGCTCGCTGCCCAGCATGTCGGCAAGCTCGGTCAAGTCCACGAGCTTGTCGGGGAAGAGGTGCGGAAGCGAGTAGAGCCCCCACACCAGGTCCGGGCCCTGGTCCACGTTAGCGGCGACCGAGGCCTTCGGTTGCACGTCGTCGAGGGATTCGTTCTGAACGTTGACTGTGACGCCGCAGTCCGCCTTGAAGTTCGCAACGAGCTGCATGAAGGCGTCTTCTTCCGCCTGTACGAACCGCTTCCAACGCAGGAGCGTCAGCTCGGCGCCCTCTTCCGGCATATTGGTCAGCTCGCACGCCGCCGACGCGACGCCGGGCGCGCCTACGAGCATGACACAGGCCAGCGCCGTCGCGGCGAGCAAGGCTCCGGACCTCAGGGACTTCGATCGATCGAACATTTCCATCCTCCCATCTGTCGCGCCCCCGCGCGTCACGAGTTGCGATCCTAGATTCGTTTGCCCGATTCCTTGTCGAACAGGTGGACGAGCGACATGTCGGGCGCGAGGCGCACAATTTCACCCGGCTTCAAGAGGAGACGCTCTCGAAGCACGGCGGTGATGCTTTCGCCGTCGAGATGGGCGAAGACCTGCACCTCGGCGCCTGTCGGCTCGACCACGACGACCTCCGCCTCGGTGCCGTCGTCGGAAGCGTGCAGGTGCTCCGGCCGGATGCCGTAGACGACCCGTTGACCCTCCTTGGCGGCCGCGTTCGGGGGAAGCGGCAGGCGCCGTCCGCTCGCCATCTCGAACTTCGGGCTGCCGCCGTCGCGCACCACCTTGCCTTCAAGGAAGTTCATCGCAGGCGAGCCGATGAAACCGGCCACGAAAAGATTCTGGGGCCGGTCGTAGAGATCGAGCGGCGCGCCGATCTGCTCCACCTCGCCGTCGTGCATGACGACGATCTTGTCGGCCATGGTCATCGCCTCGATTTGGTCGTGCGTGACGTAGACGGTGGTGGTCTCAAGCCGCTGGTGCAGCTCCTTGATCTCGGTGCGCATGGCGACGCGGAGCTTGGCGTCGAGGTTCGACAGCGGCTCGTCGAAGAGAAAGACCTGCGGGTCGCGCACGATCGCGCGCCCCATTGCGACGCGCTGGCGCTGACCGCCGGACAGCTGCCGCGGGTAGCGGTCCAGAAGCTGCGTCAGTCCCAGAATCTCCGCCGCCTTGTTCACACGCTCGGCGATGAGGCGCTTCTCGGTGCGCCTGAGCTTCAGCGAGAAGCCCATGTTGTCGGCCACCGTCATGTGCGGATAGAGCGCGTAGTTCTGGAACACCATGGCGATGTCGCGCTCTTTCGGCGGCACGTTGTTAACGATGCGCTCGCCAATCAGGATGTCGCCCTGCGAGATCTGCTCGAGGCCGGCGATCATGCGGAGAAGCGTCGATTTTCCGCAGCCGGACGGCCCGACCAGGATCACGAACTCGCCGTCGGTGATGTCCACGCTGACGCCGTGGATGACCTCAACTGTGCCGAACGATTTGCGCACATCGCGAATTGCCACTGGCGCCATTTGTCGCTTGTTCCTCCGTAGTTTCGCGGCTCACCGCGCGCCGCCCTTATCGCCTGAGCTATTGTATGATGATTGCATGGCAGGCGCAGCCTGCCAACCGGCAATGCACAGCGGACGAAGCTCAGGCCGGGGCAGTTGCAGCCAGGATGCTGACCATCACCGCGGCGTAGTGGGTCGCCGCGGCGGCGACCACGAAACCGTGCCAGATGACGGTCTGGAACGGCAGCCGCTCCCAGAGATGAAACACGACGCCGACGCTGTAGAGCGCGCCGCCGACGATGAGGAGGATCAGCGTCGGCCGGTCGAGCGCCTGGATCAGCGGCGAGAGCGCGACGAGCGCCATCCAGCCGAGCGCCAGGTAAAGGCCGACCGAGATGCGGTCGAAGAGACGCCCGTGGAGCAGCCGGATGATGACGCCGGCGACGGCGATCGACCAGACGGCGCCGGTCAGGCTCACGCTCCAGACGCCCTCGATGTGCAGCGCAGTGAAGGGCGTGTAGGTGCCGGCGATCATGAGGAAGATGGCGGAATGATCGAGGCGGCAGAGCCAGGCCCCGTGGCGCGTCCAGCGCGCGAGATTGTAGGCGCAGGAGCAGCCGAGCATGGCGATAAGCCCGGTCGAATAGATGAGGACCACCGCGACATCCGCCGCGTCGCCGCGCGTCGTCGCGAGCCACAGCAGGGCGACAGCGCCAACCAGCGCGGCCACGATCGCCGCCGCGTGGATCGCGCCGTCGACGCCGATCTCCCAGCGTCTGAACCGGCGCGAAATCGCGCCTGTCACGTAGACGCGCGCTTCGGCGGCTGTCATGCCAAGACTCCCTACGCGCTACTGTCTATGCCGCATCAAGCCATCTTCGCGGGTCGGAGCGCAAGCTCTTGCCGTCGGAAAGCGCGGCGACCAGGTCGCCGATTGCTTCAAGCGAATGCACCGGGCGGAACTCGTCGACATGCGGCAGCATCACGCGCACGCCGCGCGCCTTGGCGGCGAAGCCCTCGAAGCGGAGCAGTGGGTTCAGCCAGATGAGCCGCCGGCAGGAGCGATGCAGGCGGTCCATCTCGGCGGCAAGGTCTGCGCCCACCTCGCCCTTCTCCTCGCGCTCGAGCCCGTCGGTGATGAGGAGGACGGTCGCGCCCTGCCCGAGCACGCGGCGCGACCAGTCGCGGTTGAAGGCGCGGAGC
Source organism: Propylenella sp. (assembly GCA_050728815.1). Taxonomy (GTDB): domain Bacteria; phylum Pseudomonadota; class Alphaproteobacteria; order Rhizobiales; family Afifellaceae; genus DASWJZ01. The sequence goes on along the minus strand of JBOHKB010000060.1, from coordinate 10,119 downwards.
GCCAAGGCGATCCGAGTGCCCCCCGACCAGTCCTTCACCGCCTCGGAGCAGCTGGCGAGCGCCTCGTCGATGTCCTTCCGGTGAAGCTGGCGGGTGACGTTCGTGAGCCGCGTGCCGAAGACGAAGGTATGAACGCTCCGCCGCTCCGACAGGGCGTGCAGGAAGTGCAGCATCAGCCGCGAGTATTGCGTCATAGAGCCGGAGATGTCGGAGATCGCCACGATCGGCGGGCGGCGCTCGGCGCGGGCGCGGAACGCGGGCATGATGATGTCGCCGCCGACCCTGAGCGACGCGCGCATGGTGCGGCGCGGATCGAACCGCCCGTGCGCCGCCTGCTTCAGCCGCCGCGTCCGCAACTTGTCGTCGGGGAGGACAAGCGCCGCGAGAGCGCGCTTCGCCTCGGCGATTTCGGCGGCGCTCATCTGCGCAAAGTCCTTGCGCTGCAGAATCTCTCGCGAGGAGACAGTGAGCCGCATGTCCACCTCGACCTTCGGCTGCTCCCGCTCCCTGGGCTCGCGCGGCGGCGACATGGCCTCGCGCGCGCGCCCCTCGGCGGCACGCGGCTTCTCGCGCTCGACCGGGACGGGCCCGGGCGGCGACATCATCGCGATCATCTTTTCGAGAAGCCCGCGCTGCTGCCAGTAAAGCTCGAAGGCTTCGTGGAAGACCGGGCGGTGCTCGCGCTTCTTCACGAAGACGGAGTGGAGCGTCCAATAGAAATCGTCGCGCGAGCCGATGCCGGCGGTCTCGACCGCGCGGATCGCGTCGATGACAGCGGCGGGGCCGACAGGCAATCCGGCGCGGCGGAGCGTGCGGGCGAAGAAGACGATGTTGTCGGCGATGCGGCCGCCAGAATCGTGTAAGGCCATCATGGCAGCCCACCTTCGCCGGGGCCGCGCCAGCCCCCTCCCCGCAAGGGGGAGGCAAACTCGCGTTCGGCCTTCAGGTTCCTCACTCCGCTGCCGCAAGCTCGGCGCGTACTTCATCGAGCAAAGCTTTTGTCCGGCTCTTCTCGATGCGCGCGATGTCGTCCTGATATTTCAGGAGCACGCCGAGCGTGTCGTTGACCGTCGCCGGATCGAGCGCGATCTGGTCGAGCTCGGTCAGGGCGCCCGCCCAGTCGATCGTCTCCGCCACGCCCGGCCGCTTGAAGAGGTCCTCCTGCCGCAGCCGCTGGACGAAGCCGACCACCTCCGCTGCCAGCCGCTGGCGGATGCCGGGGATGCGCGTCGTCACGATCTCGAGCTCCCGCGCCGCGTCCGGATAGTCGACCCAGTGATAGAAGCAGCGGCGCTTCAGCGCGTCGTGGATTTCGCGGGTGCGGTTAGTTGTGACGACGACGATCGGCGGATGCGCGGCGCGGATCGTGCCGACCTCCGGCACGGTCACCTGGTTGTCGGCAAGCACTTCCAGGAGGAAGGCCTCGAACGCCTCGTCGGCGCGGTCGAGCTCGTCGATTAGAAGGATCGGCGGACCGGCGATGTCGCGTTCGAGCGCTTGCAGGATCGGCCGCTTGATGAGGAACCTGTCGGTGAAGATGTCCTTCGACAGCGTCTCGCGATCGACGCCGCCCGCCGCTTCGGCGAGGCGTATCTCCACCATCTGCGCGGCGTAGTTCCACTCGTAGACGGCGGAGGCGACGTCGAGGCCCTCATAGCATTGGAGGCGTATGAGCTTTCGCCCAAGAGTCTCAGCCAGGACTTTCGCGATTTCGGTTTTGCCGACGCCCGCCTCGCCTTCCAGGAAGATCGGCCGCCCCATCTTCAGCGACAGGAAGAGCACGGTCGCGAGCGCCCGGTCGGCGATGTAGCCGGCGGAGGAAAGGAGTTCTAGGGTTTCGTCGATGGAAACGGGAAGCGATCTTGGCGGCATAGGCGAGGCGTGTGCGGGTTTGAGCGGCCTATATAGGGCAGGAAACGCCGGCCCGCACGCGGGGATTCGCCGCGGAGACGGGTTGTCTCGACCTTCTCGCGGGAAGATTCCTGCCGTGCCGGCGGAGTGACGAGGGAGGTGCGAGAAGATGCACGGGAACGGCGAAGCCGCCCATGACGTGAAGGACAAGATCGTCGCGTTCAAGCGGGAGATGGCCCCGCGCGTCTATGCGCTCCGAGCCGCGTTCGAGGACGTGCGCGACCATGTGCGAGGCCGCGCCGATCAGGTGCAGGCTGACGCCGCGGCTGGAAAGCAAGTCATCCCGGAACTCGATTGCAAGAGTATCAAGGACGGGAAGGTCCCCGAGGCGACCCGGCAGGCGATCCGCGCAAGCGGGTGCGCGATCGTGCGCGGCGTCTTCCCCTCCGCGCGGGCGAGCGGCTGGTTCGACGAACTCGGCGAATACCTGGAGACGAACCGCTACGAGGAACGCGAGGCGAAGAAGCGCAGCCTCGACAAATATTTCTCGCAGCTGCAGGCCGGCAAGCCACAGATCTTCAACGTCTACTGGTCGAAGCCGCAGGTCATGGCGCGGCAGGACCCGAAACTCGCCGAGACGCGCGCCTTTCTCGACAGGCTCTGGAACTTTGAGGGCGTGTTCGATCCCGATCGCCAGTGCACCTATGCCGACCGCGCCCGCCGCCGGCAGCCGGGCGACAAGACGCTCGGGCTCTCGCCGCACATGGATGCGGGCACGGTCGAGCGGTGGATCGACCCGGGTTACCAGAAAGTCTACGAGCGCGTCTTCGAGGGCGACTGGCGCGGCTACGACCCGTTCGACGGGCGGTACCGGCTGGAGACGGAGGAAATCCCCTCGCCTGCCGTCTGCTCGATGTTCCGCACCTATCAGGGCTGGACAGCGCTGACGCGGCAGGGGCCGCGCGACGGCACGCTGAAGCTCATCCCGATCGCCGAGGGCATCTCCTACCTGCTCCTCCGCGCGCTGCAGGACGACGTGGCGGAGGATGATCTCTGCGGGGCCGCTCCGGGCCGCGCGCTCGGCGTCAGCCCTCAGTGGCATCCGGACCTGATGGCGGGGATGGTTTCGATCCCAGAGGTGGAGCCGGGGGATACGGTCTGGTGGCACACCGACATCTGTCACGCCGTCGCCGACGAGCACGCCGGCAAGGACTACGCGAGCGTGATCTATATCGGCTCGGCGCCCGACTGCGCCAAGAACCGCGCCTATCTGCCAAAGCAGAAGGAGGCGTTCCTTGCCGGCCGCTCGGCGCCCGACTTCGCGGCGATGGACCTCGAGGTGGATTTCAGGGGCCGCGCTACGGCCGCCGACCTGACCGAGCTCGGCCGGACGCAGATGGGGTTCTGACCTCGATGCTTGCAGGACGTATCGGCTAGGGCCTACCTCTGGGCGATGTCCGAATCGAGCCAGGCCGTGTCATCGCTTCTCTCGCCGATCTTCGCGTCGGCGGCGGTCGCGGAATTCTTCTCCGACCGCGCGACGCTGCAGGCGATGCTCGATTTCGAGGCGGCGCTGGCGGAAGCCGAGGCGGAGGTGGGGGTCATCCCGGCGACCGCGGTCGCGCCGATCAAGTCGGCGTGCGATGCCAGACTCTTCGACCTTGCCGAGATCGGCCGCGCCGCCGGCCCCGCCGGCAATGCTGCGGTCCCGCTCGTCAAGGCGCTCACCGCCAAGGTCAATGAAAAGGCGCGCGGCTATGTGCACTGGGGCGCGACCAGCCAGGACGTGATCGACACCGCGTTCATGTTGTCAGCCCGGGAGGCGCTCTGCCACGTGCGCCGCGAGTTGAAGTCGGCGACGCGTGCGCTGACTGCGCTCATCGGCCAACACCGCGGGACGATCATGCCCGGCCGCACGCTGATGCAGCAGGCGCTGCCGATCAGCTTCGCCTACAAGGCCGCGGTCTGGCTCTCGGCGTTAACCGCCGCGGCAGAGCGGATGCGGCGTATCGAGGCGGACGCGCTCGCGCTGCAGTTCGGCGGCGCGGCGGGAACCCTCGCAGCGCTCGGGCACGACGGGACGAAGGTCAGGTCGGCGCTCGCCAAGCGCCTCGGCCTCAAGGAAGCGCCGATCTCGTGGCACGCCGAGCGCGGGCGCATCTTCGACATTGCCGCGGCGATCGCAACCCTCTCGGGGGCGTGCGCCAAGATCGCCGGCGACGTGCTCCTCCTCATGCAGAGCGAGGTGGGCGAGGCGCGCGAGCCCGCGGCCGCCGGCAAGGGCGGCTCTTCCACGCTGCCGCACAAGCGGAACCCCGTCGGCGCCGCCGCGATCCGCGCCAACCACCGCCGTATCTCAGGGCTGATGGCGACGATGACGATCTGCCTGGAGCAGGAGCACGAGCGCGCCGCTGGCGCATGGGCCGCCGAGTGGGAGACGATGCGCGACCTGTTCGTTCTTGCGGGTGGCAGCATCGAGCGGCTCGCCGAGATGCTTTGCCCGTTGGAGGTCGACGCGGCGCGGATGCGCTCGAACCTCGACGCGACGCTCGGCCTGCCGCTCGCGGAGAGCCTGATGATGGCGCTCGCCCCGAAGATCGGGCGCATGGAGGCTCACCACCGCGTGGAAGCGCTTTCGAAGCTAGCGCTCGCCAGCAACCGGCCGCTCGCCGAGGTGGCCAAGGCGGAGCCTGCCATCGCCGGGAATTTTTCGGCAGAGGAGATCGACCGCGCGCTCGACCCGCGCAACTATCTCGGCAGCGCCGAGGCGATGATCGACGCGGCACTTGCGGCGGCGCAAGCTGAGATGGAGAAGGACTAGTGCCGGAGGCAAGGACAAGCGACGGAGCGAGAATCCATTACGAAGTGGAAGGCCGCGAAGAGGGCCCGCCGCTCGTCTTCTCCAATTCGCTCGGCACGAACCTCCATATGTGGGACGGCCAGGCCGAGGCGGCGACGGGCCTCGGCTTCCGCGTCATCCGCTACGACCAGCGCGGCCACGGCAGGTCGGACGCGCCGTCCGGCGAATACACTCTTCAGCGCCTCGGCGAGGACGTGCTCGAACTCCTCGACGCGCTCAAGATCGAACGGACCGCGTTCTGCGGCCTCTCCATGGGCGGCATGACCGGCATCTGGCTCGCCCTCAACCATCCACGGCGGTTCGCGCGCATGGCGCAGTGCAACACGGCGGTCTGGATGCCGCCGCGCGACCTTTGGGAAACGCGCATCCGTTCGGTCGGCGAAGGCGGTATGGAGTCGGTCGTCGACGGCGTCGTCGAGCGATGGTTCACGCCGGGCTTTCGCGAGGAGAACCCCGGCGAAGTCAGCCGCGTCCGCGCCATGATCCTGACAACCAATCCGGCCGGGTATGCCGGTTGCTGCGCCGCCATCCGCGACATGGATATGCGCGATTTCCTCGGCACGATCGAGGCGCCGACGCTCGTCGTCATCGGCGCGCACGACCCCGCTACTCCGCCGGAGCGCGGGCAGTATATCGTGGAGCGGATTCCGGGAGCGCAGAAGGCAACGCTCGACACTGCACATTTGTCGAATGTCGAGCGCCGCGACGATTTCAACCGCGTCGTCCTCGGATTCCTCGCGGGAGGGGCTAAATGAGCGACGCCTACGAACGCGGCATGAAGGTCAGGCGCGCGGTCCTCGGCGACACGCATGTCGACCGCGCCACGGCCGGCATCACAGACCTCAATCGCGACTTCCAGGACCTGATCACGCGGTATGCGTGGGGCGAGATCTGGTCACGGCCCGGCCTCGACCGAAAGACTCGCTCCTGCATGGTGCTGACCGCAATGATGGCGCTCGGCCATTGGGAGGAGTTCCGCATGCATGTCCGCGCCGGCTTCAACAACGGCCTGACCGAGGACGACATCAAAGAGGTGATCCTGCAGGCGGCGATCTATTGCGGGGTGCCGGTCGCCAACCACGCCTTCAAGGAGGCGGCGGCGGTCTTTGCGGAGCGTACGTCGGTCTAAAGTGCGTCAGCAAGGCTGACACTACCTTTCCTGCATCTCCGTTCGCGTGAGCCTTGATGGCCCCGTTGTGCCGCCATCGGGGCCTTGCTAGCCTGTGTCACCTGGGCCGTCATTGCGACGGCTCCGCAATAATGATCGGAAGGCGGGCTGCACCCGCCGGGGGAAAGAGGCGCATGGAGTATTTCCTCCAGCAGCTCATCAATGGGCTGACGCTGGGCTCGATCTACGGCCTCATCGCCATCGGTTACACGATGGTCTACGGCATCATCGGCATGATCAACTTCGCGCATGGCGACATCTTCATGGTGGGCGCCTTCATTGCGCTGATGATGATCCTGGCGCTTGGCCTCGCTGCATCGTCGGGCCTCGCGTTCATGCTGCTCGCGCTGCTGATCGTGCTCGTCGTCGCCATGGCCTTCACTTCTGTGTGGGGGTGGACGGTCGAGCGTCTCGCCTACCGGCCACTGCGGGGCTCCTTCCGGCTGGCGCCGCTCATCACCGCAATCGGCATGTCGATCGTGCTCCAGAACTTCGTGCAGGTTACGCAGGGTGCGCGCGTCAAGCCGCTGCCGCCGGTAATATCCGGCGGCGTCAGGCTCATCGAGGCATCGACCGACCGCGGTACGATCGTCGTGCAGCTCTCCTACATGCAGATGATCATCATCGTGACGACGGTGGTGCTGATGACAGGCTTTTCGATTCTCATAGCCAAGACCTCGCTAGGCCGCGCGCAGCGCGCCTGCGAGCAGGATCAGAAGATGGCGGCACTGCTTGGCGTGAACGTCGACCGCACCATCTCGCTCACCTTCGTGATGGGCGCCGCGCTCGCTTCCGTCGCCGGGTTGATGTTCCTGCTCTACTACGGCGTCATCGACTTCTACATCGGGTTCCTCGCCGGGGTGAAAGCCTTCACCGCCGCGGTCCTCGGCGGCATCGGCTCGCTGCCGGGCGCCATGCTCGGCGGATTGCTGATCGGCCTGATCGAGACCTTCTGGTCCGGCTACTTCACGCTCGAATACAAGGACGTGGCGGCGTTCTCGATCCTCGCCATCGTGCTCATCTTCCTGCCTTCCGGCCTGCTCGGCCGCCCGGACGTCGAGAAGGTGTGAGATGGCAGACGAAGCCGTCGGCAGCGTAACCTCCGCCTCGGCGCTGGGCGAGCAGCGCGACGTGGAAGCGTGGCGCTCCGCCGCGGCCGGCGAGCCGCCGGCCCATGCGCTCGTCAAGCCCGCCGCGAATATTCTTGCGGAATCCATCAAAGACGCGGTGGTCGCAGCCCTCGTCGCCGGGACGCTTGGCTTCTTCTTTCTCGGGCTCAGAACCGAGATCGGCGTCGGCCGGCTCGAAATGACGACGCGATGGACTTTTCTCATCTGGGCGGTGGCCATCGTCTTCGCCGGACGGCTCGCCCTTAACCTTCTCATCTTCAAGAACCCGCGTCCGGTACCCGTCAGACTCATCGCCAAATTTGTTGAAGGCACCGCCGAGCTCTTCAGCTTTGTGAAGTCTATTGAAATGCAGCTTTCGTTCGTAAGCGCTTTGAGGCTTTTGTTGGCTCTGGCAGTCAAGCGGTTTCTCGCGCCAGCGCTGCTCGTCACGGCGCTCATATTGCCGTTCCTCGTCATCGAGTTTACCCCAGCGCGCGGCCGCCAGTTCCTCGACCTCGCTATCCTCATCCTCACCTACATCATGCTCGGATGGGGCCTGAACATCGTGGTCGGGCTCGCCGGCCTGCTCGACCTCGGCTACGTTGCCTTCTACGCGGTCGGCGCCTACTCGTTCGCGCTGCTTGACCTGCATACCGGATTGGGCTTCTGGATCTGCCTCCCGCTCGCCGGCATCCTCGCCGCCTTCTGGGGCATCATCCTCGGCTTCCCGGTGCTTCGTCTGCGCGGCGACTACCTTGCCATCGTGACGCTCGCCTTCGGCGAAATCATCCGCATCATCTTGATCAACTGGAAGGAGTTCACTGGCGGCCCGAACGGCATCAACAACATCACCAAGCCGAGCTTTTTCGGGCTCGAGTTCACGCGCGAGGGCGGCTTCGCCGAATTTTTCGGTCTCGGCTACAGCAGCATCCACCGCTTCATCTGGCTCTACTACATCATCCTCGCTCTCGCGCTGCTCACGAGCTTCGTCACTCACCGGCTACGACGTCTGCCGATCGGCCGCGCCTGGGAGGCGCTGCGTGAGGACGAGATCGCCTGCCGCTCGCTCGGCATCAATACCCGCAACACCAAGCTCACCGCCTTCGCAATCGGCGCCATGTTTGGCGGCTTCGCTGGCTCGTTCTTCGCCACGCGCCAGGGCTTCATCTCGCCCGAAAGCTTCTCGTTCATCGAGTCAGCGACCATCCTCGCCATCGTCGTCCTCGGCGGCCTCGGCTCGCAGCTCGGCGTCGTCATCGCGGCCATCGCCATGATCGGCGGCATCGAGGTGCTGCGGAACCTCGGTTTCCTCAAGGAGATCTTCGGGCCGACCTTTGAACCGGCGCACTACCGGATGCTGATCTTCGGCCTCGCCATGGTGATGATCATGGTGTGGAAGCCGCGCGGATTGATCACAAGCCGCGTGCCCTCCGCCGCGCTCAAGGAGAAGAAGCGCGTCGGCGCCGAATTCGTCCACCAGGGCCGGGGCGGCTGATGCACAACGGAAAGCCCGCTGCCGTTCCGCCGTGGGAGGCCAACCCGGTCCTCGTGGTCGAGCACCTGACCATGCGCTTCGGCGGGCTGGTGGCGGTCGGCAATCTCTCATTCGGCGCCGCGCGCGGCGACATCACCGCGCTGATCGGGCCGAACGGCGCCGGCAAGACCACGGTCTTCAACTGCATCACCGGATTCTATCGGCCGACGGAGGGTCGGATCGCGCTCAGCCATGGGACGGGTCTCGGAGACGCGGAAGTGGCGCGGCTGACTGCCTCCGGCCGCCAGTACGAAGTGCGCGGGGGCGACGCGATCTTCCTGCTCGAACGCATGCCCGACCACGACATAGCGTGGCACGCGAAGGTGGCGCGCACCTTCCAGAACATTCGCCTCTTCGGCGGCATGACGGCGTTGGAGAACCTGCTCGTCGCCCAGCACAATCGCCTGATGATCGCGTCCGGCTATTCTGTGGCGGGAATCCTCATGCTGCCGAGCTACCATCGGGCGCGCGACCAGGCGGTCGAACGCGCCGTCTATTGGCTGAACCAAATCAACCTTCTGGACCGCGCCGACGACCCGGCCGGCGACCTGCCCTACGGCGCGCAGCGGCGCCTGGAGATCGCCCGCGCAATGTGCGCCGAGCCGCAGCTTCTCTGCCTGGATGAGCCGGCGGCCGGCCTCAACGCGCGCGAGTCCGCCGAGCTCAACGACTTCATCCGCTTCATCCGCGACGAGCACAAAGTCTCCGTGCTTCTGATCGAGCACGACATGGGCGTGGTGATGGAAATCTCCGACCACATCATCGTGCTCGACTACGGCCTCAAGATTTCGGACGGCACTCCGGACGAGGTGCGCCGCGACCCGAAGGTCATCGCCGCCTATCTCGGCGTCGAGGACGAAGAGGTGGAGGCGGTCGAGCAGCGCCTCGAAATGAGGGCCGGCGGATGAGCGGCAACGGCGGCGCCCCTCCTCTCCTCTCGGTCCGCGGCGTCAAGACCTTTTACGGCAAGATCATCGCGTTGCGCGGTGTGGACGTCGACGTTCACGAGGGGCAGATCGTTGCGCTGATCGGCGCCAACGGCGCCGGCAAGTCGACGCTGATGATGACGATCTGCGGCAACCCGCAGGCGCGTGAGGGCGTGATCCGCTATGCCGGCGAAGACATTACGAAGCTGCCGACGCACCTCATCATGTCGCGATCGATCGCGCAGGCGCCCGAGGGCCGCCGCATCTTTCCGCGCATGACGGTGATCGAGAACCTGCAGATGGGCGCTGCGGTCACGCAATACGCGCATTTCGAGGAGGACCTCGACCGCGTCTTCGCGCTCTTCCCCCGTCTCGGGGATCGTCGGCATCAGCGCGGCGGAACGCTGTCCGGCGGCGAGCAGCAGATGCTCGCGATTGCGCGCGCGCTCATGAGCCGACCGCGGCTGCTTCTCCTCGATGAGCCGTCGCTCGGGCTCGCGCCGCTCGTCGTCAAGCAGATCTTCTCCGTCATCCGCGACCTCAACAAACAGGGTCTGACCGTCTTCCTGGTCGAGCAGAACGCCTTCCACGCGCTCCGGCTTGCCGACCGCGCCTATGTCATGGTGAACGGGCTGATCACGATGTCGGGCACCGGCGCAGAGCTGCTGGCG
>JBOHKB010000059.1:0-20696 GCA_050728815.1 Propylenella sp. | reverse complement strand
CTCGCGCTCCGGATCGAAGTCGGTGGCCGTCGCGCGGCGGACGAACAATCCGTCGCCGAGCTTTGAAGTAATCGAGGCGACGAATCGCGAATCGACCGACGGATCGATCACGCCCGCCGCCTTCGCCGCCTCGAAGGCGGCGACGAACTGCTCGTCCAGCCCGCGGTCGAATTCGGTCTGCAGTGCAGCGACCTTGGGATTGCGTGTGGCCTCTGCCCAGATCTCGAGGCAAAGCCGCGCCTTGCCGCACATATCGTCGCGGAAGTGACGCCGGCCGAGCTCGCGGAAGGCTTCGATGAAATCGGTCCCGCTCTCGCGCACCTCGGCGAATTCGTGCGCGAGGCCCGCGCGGTCGCGCTCGCAAAGCCCCGCGACGAGCGCGTCCTTGGACGAGAAATAGCGGTAGAGGTTGCCTGGACTCATCCCAGCCTCGGTCGCCACGTCCTGCATGGTGGCGCGATGGAACCCGGCGCGCGTGAAGCATCGCTCGGCGGCATTGAGGATGTGCGTCCGGCGGTCGACTTCCGGCTCATCGCCGGCATGTTGCAGTGCAGCTTCGCTCATGGTCGCCTGTGGTGAGAATGAATAGTCATTCTCATGAGAATGAAGGTTCATTCACGTGCTTCTTTGCCAGCGCGGAGTCAAGATGGCTGCAAAGAAAAATCAGCGCGCCCTCGCGAACCACGCCGAGATTGGCCCTGAATGTCTCAGAAATTTGTCGGCCGGTGCTCCGTTTGTCGCAAATACCTCCCGTCCGGCCTGATGCGACGTGCTGTTACCTATATGTCACCCTCGGGATAACCGCACGCCGGGCGAGATAGGTCGCCATGTTGCATTGCACCAACGAGTTTTTTTGAAGGGTAACGGCAGGCGAACTGACCTTGCGATTGGAGTTCTATCGGCAGGGTCAGCTGACCTCACGCAGCAGCTTCTCCACCGCGGGAGGCGGGTACGGAGGCGCTGAAAAGCCGCCCTGAGAAGCGGGTAGTGCGCGTCAGTTTGAAAATTGAGCGGCCTTGATGCGGCTATCGCCGCCAGCCATCGGTCCCCGTATGCTTCGCGGAAGGCATGGGAGGGAAGGATGCGCATCACAAGCCTGTTTTCCCTATTAGCTGGGCTCACGTTCCCAATCGCGGCTTTCGCTCAAGGTGAAGTATCGGTCGAACGAGGGTTGCAGGTATCAATCACAGCCGGTTGCCACGACTGTCACACCGAAGGATACATGGAGTCGAATGGGCAGATTGATCCGGCCAAGGCAATGAAGGGAAGCTCGATAGGGTGGCGCGGCCCATGGGGCACGACCTATGCGAAGAATCTGCGAGTGACCGCCCTCGTGTTTAGCGAGAAGCGGTTCGTCCAGAGGATGAAAATACTCAAAACGCGACCGTCAATGCCCTGGTATAATGTCAACGCCATGGACGAGAGCGATCTCCAATCTCTCTATCAGTATATTAGGTCCCTTGGCGAAGTCGGCGAGCAAGCTCCCATGCTCGTGAACCCGGGCGAGGAGCCAACGACGTCTTATATCCAGCTCGTGCCACCCCAGATGCCGAAGAACTGAGAAGAAAACCCAAAAGTCCTAACGCGAAGCCTTTCTCTTAGTCTTCCTCGGAGGCAGGACCTTCGAGCTGCGCGAGGATATCGACGAGCTGCGCGACGCGGCCCTTGGGGAGGGGTCGAAGATCGCTCATCAGCGCGTCGTCGCTCATCACCCAGGCCTGCGCCTCGGCGAGTTCCTCCTCGCTCGCGCCGGTGGCCGCAAGCTCGGCCGCGAGGGTGTCGTCGATGGGCCCGAGCACCCGGTGAATGGCTTCCCGCGTCAACGACGCCACCGTCGCCTCCTCCCCATTAGCCAGGCCCTGGCGCTTCGCACGTCCACTGCGTTCTATCCACAGGCCCGGCTCTCGCCAATCACAATGGCGATGTGTATCGTCGCAATCGTCCGGAGGCGTGCCCGGGGAGGCTGGCGGGCGGCGTGGCCGTTCGCATGCTTCACGCGCGATGCGTTCGTGAGTTCGCGTATCCCAATAGTACAGCGTTTTTGATCGAGCCCGCCCTGGCCCGGCGCGACTGCCGGCGGTTTCGCGAGGTGCCGCGCACGCAGCTCGGCGTGCGCACAGTGGAGGGATCGGGGGCGGTGCGGCGTTTCCCCGCTGACATACGGCGATGACGGAAGACCGGGAGCGCCGGCCATATCCAGGCCTCCGCTCTTTCACGCGCGAAGAGACGGCGCTCTTCTTCGGGCGCGAGCACGCGGTCGACGAAATCGTCGGGCGGCTCGGCTCCACGCGTTTCCTCGCCGTGCTCGGCCCGTCGGGCAGCGGAAAGTCCTCGCTCGTCAGGGGGGGGCTTATTCACGCCTTGGAAAGCGGGTTCCTGCAACGCGCACGCTCAGACTGGCGGATCGTCGATTTCCGCCCCGGCGCTCATCCGTTCCTGAGCCTGGCAGAGGCGCTGCTTCGCGCCAAGGCCGGCGAACCGGTCGCGGCGATCGAGGAGGAGGCGGCCGGCCAACTCGCCTCCCAACTCTCTGATTCGCCTCGCTCGCTCGTGGAGTGGTGCCGCGCAGGGAGTCTCCCTGGACGCTTCAGCCTGCTTCTTTTCGTCGACCAGTTCGAAGAACTGTTTCGCGAAGACGCCCCGCGCGCGGAGGCGGAGGCCTTCGTCGCGACGCTTCTGGCGAGCGCCGCCGTGCCGCTCGAGGAAGCGCGCATCTACGTCGCCATCGCCATGCGCTCTGAATTTCTAGGCGCGGCGGCGCTGGTCGACGGCCTGGCCGAGGCGATCGACAAGGGGCGCTTCCTGACGCCACGTCTGAGCCGCGGCGAGCTGCGGAAGGCGATCGTCGGGCCGGCGCAGGTGTGCGGCTTCGAGGTCGAGGACGCGCTCGCAGACAGGCTGCTCGATGATCTCGCCGCGTTGTCGCCCGCCGAGGACGCCGATGCCGGCGATCCGCTGGGACGCCTCGCGCGGCGTGCGGACCAGCTGCCGCTCCTGCAGCATGTGATGAGCATGTTGTGGTCCACGGCCTCAGCTCGTGGAGGTGACGCGCCGGTGCTCCTCACGCGCGCCGACTACGAAGCGGCAGGCGGCGTTGGCGGAGCGATCTCCAGGCACGGGCGCGATATTCTCGAAGAATTGCTTCCGGAACACAGAAGCGTCGCACCCAGCGTCTTTCGCGCGCTGGTCGCGGGGTCGAGCCTCGCCGATGCCGTCGGGCGGCCGACCGCGTTCGGCGACCTCGTCGAGATCGCCCACGGCGAGGACATCGCCGTGCGCGAGATCGTCGAGACGTTCCGCGCCCCTGGGCGCGATTTCCTCACGCCGCCGCGGCCCGAGCCGCTGCGCGCCGCGACGTTGATCGGCATCACCCATGAAAGCCTCATCCGGCAGTGGGACGCCTTCGCGCTTTGGCTGAGGGACGAGGTCGCGGCGGCGGCGGCCTGGAGGCGGCTCGCCGATCATGCCGAGCGGCATCGGCGCGGCGAGACCGACCTCATTTACGGCGCGGCGCTCACGAGTCTCGCCGATTGGTGGGACCGCGAGCAGCCGACCGCTCTCTGGGCAATGCGCTATGGCGGCGACTATCGGCTGGCGAAGACGTTCCTCGAGGAGAGCCGCCGCGCCGACGCCACCGCCAGCGACTCCGTTGCCGGAAGGCAGAAGCAAGGCGCGCGCAATCGGCTTCTCGCGTTCGCGGCCGTGGTGACGGTGTGCATTGTCGCGCCGCTTACGGTCTTTGCCGGCTACACCGCCCTTCGCGCCAACGAGGAAGCCGCGCATGCGAGAGAGCAGGCCGCGGCTGCCGTGGAGGCGCGCGGGGTTGCCGCGGAGCAGCGGCAAGCTGCCGAGGCAGCCTGGCAGCAGGCCGAGGCGGAGCGCGCGCGGGCGGAGGAGGAGCGTAAGCTGGCCGCGGCGGCTGAGCAGCGCGCGGAGGAGGAACTAGCGAGCACGCTCGCTGCTCGGGCCGATGCCGAAGCGGCGAAGTCGCTTGCGGCGCAGGAGAGCGATCGGGCCGAGGAAGAGCGGCGGCGTGCGTTGGAGGCGATCGAGCAGGCGACTGCCGCCGGGCTGGCGCGCGACCGCGCCGACGAGGAACGGCGCGCGGCTGTCGTAGCCCGTGAGGCCGCTGAGCAGACGGCGCAGCGCGCCGAAATCGCAGCGGCGGAAGCGGATGCCGAACGCGACCGGGCGTTGGCTTCGGAGCTGGACGCAGTGGCGCGCGCCGAGGCTTCTGAAACTGCGCGGCAGGCCGCGGTCGAGCAGGCAGCCGCAGCGGTGGCGTCGCGCGATCAGGCGCACGAGGAACTGCGGCAAGCGGTTGCCGCGCGCGTGGCGGCGGAGCAGATCGCAGAGGCCGCTAACGCCAAAGCCGCCGAGGCGGAGCAAGCGCGTCTTCTCGCGCTGCCGGCGCAGCAAGATGCGATGGCGCGCGCCGAGACGGCGGAAGCTGAGCGGCAGGCGGCGATCAAGCAAGCTACCGATGCGGAACAGGAGCGCAACCGCGCGGCCGAGGAGCGTGGCCAGGCCATTGCCGCGCGCGAGGCGGCGGAGCTCACCGCTGAGCGTGCGGAAAGCGATGCGGCGCTGGCGTACGAGGCGGGCCTGCGCGCATTCGCTGCAAGGCAGGAGGCAGAAGAGCGTGCCGCCGCGGCCGATGAGGCGCGGCGTGCAGCCGAAGAGCAGGCCGCTCGCGCGGAGACGGCGCGCGCCGAGGCGGAGCAGGCGGCGAAGCGGGCGGAAGAACTTGCCGATCAGGAGCGCCTGCGTGCGCTGGCCGCAATCGATCAGGCGAAGGCAGCCGAAGCGGACCTTCGGCGCACTAATGAAGAGCTCGCGCGGGCGCGCGCCGCGCTCGAAGTCGCGCAGGCGGAGAAGGAACAGGCTGAGGTTGAGCGCCGGCGGGCCCTTGCGGCGCAGAGCCAGGCGCCGAATCCCGCGAGTGAGGCCCAATCTCCGCTCGCGGAATAAAGCCGCGCCCAGTGCGCGCATTTCTCCACGAAGCACGAAGGCTTTGGATCCGGCGCGGGGTGCCGCGCAGGAAGGCTTCGTGATAAGCCTCCGCAAACGTTTGTATGACCGATCAGCAGAGGGTTTCCGGCATGGCGGGGAGGCAGCCGAACGAGGGACGGGTCGAGGACTTTCGGCTGATTCGCGGCGAAGGGCGTTTCTCCGATGACATCCATCGGGCCGGCCAGCTCTACGCCGCCTTCGTTCGCTCGCCCCACGCCCACGCCAGGATTCTCTCGATTGACGTCGCCGCGGCGCGCTCCGCGCCCGGCGTCGTCGATGTGCTGACCGTTGAGGACTTGGAAGCGGCCGGCGTGACCGACATGTCGGGGCATCTGCCGATCGAGGGCCGCGGAGGAAAGAAGATCGTCGTGCCGAAGCGCCCGCCGCTCGCGCGCGGTCGTGCGATGCATGTGGGCGATCCCGTCGCGATGGTGGTGGCTGAGAGCCGCGCCATGGCGGAGGATGCCGCCGAGCGCGTCGCCGTCCGCTACGAGGAGCTTGCCTCCGTCACCGGCACGGAACTGGCGCTTGAGCCGGGCCAGCCGCAGCTTTGGCCGGACGCGCCGGGCAACGTCGCGCTCGACTGGCCGGGCCCGGCGCCGAGCGCTGAGAACGAGGCGGAGGTCGACCGCATCGTCGCCGCGGCGCTGCACCGCGTGCGGGTGAAGGCTAAGAATCAGCGGCTCGCCGGCGCGCCGCTCGAGCCGCGCGGTGCGACCGCCGAGTTCGATCCGGCGAGCGGGCGCTACACGCTCTATTGCGGCACGCAGGGCACGCTGCCGCTCCGCGCGCCGCTCGCCGCCGTGATGCGCGTCGATCAGAAGGCGATCCGCATCATCACCGACGATGTCGGGGGCGGTTTTGGGCTGAAGACGCCGGTCTATCCCGAATATCCGCCGCTGATGGTAGCGGCGAAAAGGCTCGGCCGCCCAGTGCACTGGATGTCTACGCGCTCAGAGTCCTTCGTGAGCGACAATCACGGCCGTGACGTGGTCGCGACCGGCGAGCTTGCGCTCGACGCCGACGGCCGCTTCCTGGCGCTTAAGGTCGACGCGATCGCCAATATGGGCGGGTATCTCAGCTCGAACGGCGCGCAGATCGCGACCGGCAACTTTTCTCGCTGCTTTCCGACCGTCTACCGCATCCCGAAGATCGCGATCGGCATGCGCTGCGTCTTTACCAACACCACGCCGACCGGCCCCTATCGCGGCGCCGGGCGGCCGGAGGCGAATTTCCTGATGGAGCGGCTGGTCGATGCGGCCGCGCGCGCAACCGGCTTCGATCCGATCGAGCTGCGCCGGCGGAATCTCGCGCCGCCCGACGCCATGCCCTACGCGACGCCGGTCGGCACCAAGATTGACAGCGGCGAGTTCGAAGCGATCCTCGACGAGGCCCTGGAACTCGCGCGGTACGCCTCCTTCGAAGAGCGCCGCAAGGCATCGGCCGCGGCTGGAAAGCTGCGCGGCGTCGGCGTGTCGTGCTTCCTCGAGCACGCCGGCGGCCTCCCAATCGACAGCGTCGACATTTCCTTCGCCGGGCCCAAGCGGATCACGTTCTCGCTCGCCGCGCAGTCGACAGGGCAGGGGCACGCGACCGTGTTTCGTGACGTGCTCGCCCGGCAGCTTCAGATCGCGCCGGATGCGATCGCCGTGCGGCAAGGCGATTCCGACCTTGAGTTGCCCGGCTTTCCGACTGTCGCCTCGCGGTCGGCGACGACTGTCAGCGCCACGACCGTGAAGGCCGTGGAGGCATTGGTTGCGAAGGGCCGCAAGATCGCCTCCTCGGTGCTTGAGGCGGCGGAGGACGACATCGCCTACGCGAACGGTGCGTTCGAGGTCGCCGGCACGGATCGGCGGATCGGCTTCTTTGCGCTTGCCGAGATCGCGGCGGAAAGGAAGGCGGCGGGCGAGATCGCGGAAAGCCTCGACACCCGGATAACCGCTGACACTCCGCAGACCTTTCCGAACGGCTGTCACATTGCCGAGGTGGAGATCGATCCTGACACCGGGCACGTCCGCCTCGCCGGCTACGTCGCCGTCGACGATTGCGGCACGGTGCTCAACCACATGCTGGTGGAAGGGCAGGTGGCGGGTAGCCTCGCGCAAGGCTTCGGGCAGGCGCTGATGGAGCAAGTCGTTTACGACCGGGAGACCGGCCAGCTCGTCACCGGCACGTTCAGCGATTACGCGATGCCGGTCGCCGACCAGATGCCGCCGCTTGTCGCCGCCGAGCATCCGGTGCCGTGCAAGACCAATCCGCTCGGCGTGAAGGGCGTGGGCGAGGTGGGCACCACCGCCGCCATCGCCGCGGTGATGAACGCCATCGCCGACGCGATTCCCGGCGGCCGTGGCGCAGATATCGAGATGCCCGCGACGCCGGAGAAGCTGTGGCGCGCGTGTAACGCGTAGGACGCGCTCCCGGAGGACTACTGCAGCCGTACCCTCAGAAGATGCGCAATCTCGTCCGCAACCTGGCGGACCTGCACCATGGTCAGGCTCTTGGCAGGGTCTTCCATTACGCCGACTCGCGGGATGTACATCCTGATCTCTTGTGCAGTCTCCTTGTTCCTAAACACGATGTTGAACCCAGATTCTGTGGCCGACACCTCAGTGGAATCTTCACCGTAGTGGTGCATTTTCGCTTCTCCCTTGCTCAGATCCGCGACGAATACTCCTGACTGAAATACAACAGACAGAACTATTGCAATGAAGGAAGCTATGAGAAATCTACTGGCGAGCTTGTTGATAAGGGTCCAGCGGTTCTGCTCATCTGAGGGCAGCGCGTTCCATGATTTCTTTTCGTACCGATATCTTAGATGATATTGGTACGACCTGATCTCGCAATATAATGAAGAAAGAGCCAAGCCGACCGATAGTAGGGCTGTCGCGGTACCAGCGTACAGCATGAAGGACTGAGATAGGTTGGCTGAGATTTCTGCGAACCGCTCGATTGAGAATGCAAGAGTGAAGCCAAGCGACCCGACTGCAGCCGTTATGAGGAAGAAGGTCAGTTTGTGCTTGAGTTCCAGGAAACCCTGCACCTGTTCGTCGATTTTCAAGGAATATTCGTCGTCTGTCATGAGCGCCACGTCAAGCTCGCTAGAAGCAGCCTACATCCGTACGATAGCCTAAAGCACACCGGAGCGCCTCTCAATTGGGTCGTTTCCGTTTAGGAGAGCGTCAGACTGCGTTCGTTGAAAACCGGTTCATTGCGCAGATCGACACGGGCGCCGGCGGGGGGCCCACGACCTGATTGAGTCCATCGCCGCCACCCGCGAGTTCAGCCAACGATCTCAGCGCGTTATCGTTCAGGCGAGCGTCCTCGTGGAACCGCGCACGATCAGCTCCACCGGCAGCACGACGTGGCGGGGCCGCCGTTCTTCCGGATCGGTCCTGAGCGCCGAGAGCAGCAACTCGGCGGCTTCAAAGCCGGCGCGGTACTGCTGGATGCGGATGGTAGTGAGCGGCGGCGACATCCGGTCGACCAGCGCCATGTCGTTGTAGCCGGTGATCGAGATGTCGTCCGGACAAGCAAGCCCGCGCCGGCGAAGCGCCGTGACAGCGCCGATCGCCAGCCGGTCGTTTGCGCTGGCGAGCGCGGTGAAGCCGGCGCCGGCCGCGAGCAGCGCCGCCGCGCAACGCTCGCCTTCCGCCTCGTTCAGCGCATCCGCGAAAACGACCAGATCGGGATCGGCCGCGAGCCCAAGCGCGGCGCGCTGGCGGATGAAGCCGCGATAGCGCGCCTCGCCGGTGGAAAGCCGCTGCGGGCCGGCGATGTTGGCGATGCGCCTGTGCCCAAGCGCGACCAGATGACCGAGGATGAGGCGCATCCCCTCGTCCTCGTCGTGCACGACGGAAGAAATGTTCGGGTCGTTGACCTCCCGGTTCACCGTCACCGCCGCCAGCCCTTCGTCGGCGATGCTCGACACGGCATCGTCCTCGCGCTCGACGCTGGCGAGGATCAGGCCCTCAACGCCTCGCGCCCTGAGCGTCTCGGTGATGCTCTCCTCGCGTCTGATGTCGCCGTCGGTGTTGGCGAGGATCGCCACGTAGCCGTGCGCTGCGAGCGCATCCTCCACGCCGCGGATGATCGGAGGAAAGATCGGGTTGGTGATGTCGGGCAGCACCACGCCGATCGTGCGCGTGCGGTTGGTCTTCAGCGAGTAGGCCGCGGCGTTCTGCCGGTAGGCGAGCCGCTCGCTGGCGCGGATGATTTCGTCCGCCACCTCCGCCGTGATGAGGTGCCGCGTCTTCGGATCGAGCGCGCGCGAAACGGTGGAGACATGCACTCCCACCGCTTGCGCGACGTCCTTCAGCGTAGCGCGCTTGCGCATCCCGATCCGGGTTCCGGCCATGACCTATGATAGCCCGTGCAATCGTTCTCATACAGGGGGAAGGACGGCGCCTCACAAGCGCATCCGCGAAGCACCTACTTCACAAACTCCATTGATACTATTCTTCCCGTGGCAGGATCGATCTCACAGACGTACGAAGAGAACGAGGCTGCACGCAATGGGCGCCGCGGTTCAATTCTGTAGTAGTAATTTTCTTCGCTTTCCGGAAACTCCGCTTCCCAGAGCTTCTCCCCTTCGCGGGAATACGCCACTAGATTCCTAACCTGGGGAGGATTTCTTCTAATCCTGTTCTCCTGCGACGGGTCCACGAGATATGCGTCTGGGTCGAAGAGAACGATTATTCTCTGTCCCAATGAGAATGCATCGAGAACCCGCCACGGCAGTTCAAGTTCCTTTCCATCCACGAAAAGAGAAGCGTCTTTGAAAGATAGAGAAGGAGGTTGCGCGGATACCCGGCGAAGCAAAGTATCCCAAACTCGGCGAAGCGGTCGCCGCCTCATGAGATGACTTGTTGTCGCTAGTACCTGTTCGCGATTGGCAGCTCTTCCGCCGGGAACAGTGAAATCAGGCGGTGGCCCTTGTCGGTCACCACGATCTCCTCCTCGATCCGCGCCGCCGAGTAGCCGTCCTTGGCCGGGCAGTAGGTCTCGAGCGCGAACACCATCCCCTCCTTGATCTCCATCGGATAATCCATCGAGACCACGCGGGAGATGATCGGCCGCTCGTGCAGGTTCAGCCCGAGCCCATGGCCGAATTGCAGGCCGAACGCCGCGAACTCGTCCGGAAAGCCGAACTCCTGCGCCTTCGGCCATACGCTGCACACGCGGTCGGTGCTGACCCCCGGCTTGATAAGGTCGATCGCCATGTCGAGCCATTCGCGGCAGAGCTTGTAGGCATCGCGCTGCGCGTCGGTGGCGCGCCCGACATTGAAGGTGCGGTAGTAGCAGGTGCGGTAGCCCATATAGGACTGCAGCACGTCGAAGAACGCCTGGTCGCCCGGCCGCACCATGCGGTCTGTGAAATTGTGCGGATGCGGGTTGCAGCGCTCGCCGGAGATAGCGTTGATCGCCTCCACATCGTCGGAGCCGTGCTCGTAGAGGAACCGATTGGCGTTCGCGACGATGGTCGATTCCTTCACGCCCGGTTTCAGCTCCTCGTAGATCTGCTGGTAGACGCCGTCGACCATAGCGGCGGCGCGATTCAGAAGCGCGATCTCATCGACGTTCTTGATCTCGCGCGCCTCCAGCATGATCTGCTGGCCGTCGAGTATTTTCAGCCCCTGCGCCTGCAGCTCGAACATCATCGGCGGCTCGACAATGTCGACGCCGACCGGCATCTTGGCGACCCCGGCCTCACGAAGGATGCCGGCGATCTCCTTGGCGTGCCTCTTCATCAGCCCGGCCGCCGGCGGCACCGTTCCGCGGAGGCCAATCAGGCCCGCCTTGCAGTGCTCCTTCAGAAGCCACGGCGAATAGAGCCTGTGGTGGACCGCGGCCGAGCCGAAGTCCCACACGATCGGCTCCATGCCGCGCGCGAGCAGAGCGAAGCGCGCGAGCTTGTCGCGCTCCCATTCGCCGATCTTGGTCGAACTCACGTAGCGGATGTTGTTGACGTCGAAGAGGAGGAGCGCTCCGCACTCGGAGCTCTCCAGCGCCTGCCTGGCGCGGCTGAGGCGGTAGCGCCGCATGCGGTCGAAATCGACGCGCAGCTCGAAATCGACTCCCATCGTGCCCCAGGCCGGCAGATGACGTTCCCACTGGTAGTGCGGATCGAGGTCGCCCTGCGGCTTCTGTTGAATCTGCCGCGCCGCCGTCTTGGGCTTCTTGGCCTTCGCCTGTATCTTGACCTTCTCCTGCATGGCGACTCCTCCCGTATGGCCGCGCGGCCCGGCGACGCGTACCGCGGGCGCTTATCGGAGCTCGTTTGCTCGCGCGGAGATGCTCAGATTGCTGGGTCGAACGTGTGCCGCGCGACGGCGGGCGTGTCAATCAATCGAAAGGACGCACTCCCGGCGGAAAACGCTAGAGAATCTCGAACACCTGGTAGATCGGCCCGCTGGGCAGACGGTGCCCGGACCCAACCGCGATGATGTTGTTGATCCAACCGTATTTTTCCGACGCCGTCTCGAAGGCCGGCGCGATGCGGAAATAGTATGCGGCGGGGCTCACCTCCTCACCGCGGGCGATGGCTTCGATCACCTCCTTCGGCCCGTGCCTGAGACCGCGATAGGTCATGCCGATCAAGTGCCCGTCATCGGTTTCGAGCACGATCCTGACATTCAGCTCCCAGCAGCCGTCGCTCCTGACGCTCTGCCAGTCCGAGCCGCCGGACAGAATCTTGCCGCTCAGCCGCGCGCCCTCGAAGCGGCCGCCGGTGATCTCGCCGACGCGCCTGTTGACGCCCGGCGTCTGGCCGATGACCGAAGGCTTCGCCACGTCGATCACGAAGATGAAGAGCGGACGGAAGCGGAAATCCGTCATCTCCCGCGGAAGGATCGTCGCGAGGGGAGGGGTGGTCATTTTGGTGTCCCGTGATGCGATGAGCGCCCCCGCAACCGGACGCGCCAAAGGCAGGTTAGAGGCGCCCCTCAAACCTGTCGAGTAGGCCACCGGCGGGCCGGCCGCGCGTTCCTGTTGCCCATGCTTCGCCCGGCAACTATGGTCCGCCCAACACCAAGAAACGCTGCCTTCTCGGGGACGCCCTCATGTCTATTGTGCAAGCGCGCACGCTGGCCGCCGACTCCACGGCCCTCAACGACGACATCGGCGAGGAGACGAGGCTGCGCATGTATCGCCTGCAGGTGGAGATCCGCGCCTGCGAGCAGCGCGCCTACGAGCTTTTCCTGCAGAACCTGGTGAAGGGCACGAGCCACCTGTCGCTCGGGCAGGAGGCGGTCGCGACCGGCTTCGCCGTCGCCATGCATCCCGGCGATCTCTCGTTCTGCACCTATCGCGGGCACGCGCATACGCTCGCGCGCGGCGCCTCGATGGAGAAGGTGCTCGGTGAGCTGATGCAGCGCGATAACGGGCTGATGCGCGGCAAGGGCGGCTCCATGCACCTGACCTCGGTCGAGCACGGCGTGATGGGCTCCTACGCCATCATCGGCGCTCACCTCTGCATCGCCAACGGCGCGGCCTGGCGCGCGCAATATCTCGGCCAGGACGACGTGACGGTCTGCTTCTTCGGCGACGGCACCACGAATATCGGGGCCTTCCACGAGGCGTTGAATTTCGCGGCGGTCTGGAAGCTCCCGGTCGTCTTCGTCTGCGAGAACAACCTTTACATGGAATACACGCCGATCGGCGACGTGACGGCTGTCGAGCATCCCGCCGCCGACCGGGCGTCCGCCTATGGGCTGGAGAGGATCCTCGTCGACGGCAATGACGCCGACGCGGTCTACCGCGCCGCGCTTGCCGCCTATGCCAAGGCGCGCGCGGGCGGCGGGCCGTCGCTGATCGAATGCAAGACCTACCGCTTCTCCGGTCACTCGCGCGCCGACCCCGCGAAATACCGACCTGCCGGAGAGCTGGAGAAGTGGCTCGAGCGTGACCCGCTGAAGATCTACCGCGCGCGTCTCAAGGAGTTCGGGATCAGCGAGGAGCAGATCGCCGCCATCGAGAACGAGACGAAGGAGGAGGTCGAGCGCGCCACCGAGTCCTGCAAGGCTGCGCCGCCGCCTCCCGCCGAGATTCTCACGACCGATGTCTACGCGGATGGAGGCTGGGCATGGCGGAACTGACCTTCCGCGATGCGGTGACACGCGGCATAGCGCAGGAGATGGAGCGCGACGATCGCGTGGTCTTCCTCGGCGAGGACGTGGCCAAGCCCGGCGGCGTCTTCAAGACGACCGTCGGGCTCTACGAGCAGTTCGGGCCGAAGAGGGTGAGGGACACGCCGATCTCCGAGCAGGCGATTCTGGGCGCCGCCATGGGCGCCGCGATGACCGGTCTCCGGCCGATTGCCGAGATCATGTTCTCGGATTTCCTCGCCGTCTGCTTCGATTTCATCGCCAACGAGATTCCGAAAAGCCGGTACATGTCGAACGGCCAGCTGAAGTGCCCACTGGTGGTGAGGACCGGCAATGGCGGCGGGGCGCGCTTCGGCGCGCAGCATTCGCAGTCGGTCGAAAACTGGGCGATGATGATCCCCGGCCTCAAGGTCGTGGCCCCGTCCACGCCAACCGACATGATTGGGCTGATGGCCGCTGCGGTGCGCGACGACGACCCGGTGATCGTATTCGAGCACAAGTCGCTGTACGCCATGAAGGGCGATGTCCCCGATGGTGAGATCGTCGATAAGCTCGGCACCGCCAAGGTGCTCCGCGAAGGCGGCGACGCCACGATTGTTGCGCTGGCGCTGATGGTGCCGCGCGCGCTTGCCGCGGCCGAGAGGCTGAAGGCCGAGCACGGTATCGACGCCGAGGTCGTCGACGTGCGCTCGCTTGTGCCGCTCGACACGCAGACCATTCTCGGCTCGGTCGCCAAGACGGGGCGGCTCTTTACGGTGGAAGAAAACCCGCGGCTTTGCGGATGGGGCGCGGAGATTGCGTCCATCGTTGCGGACGAGGCGTTCTACGACCTCGACGGACCGATCGTGCGGATCACCACGCCGCACATTCCGCTGCCGGCCGCCGACAATCTCGAGGACTTGGCATTGCCGACCGCAGACCGGATCGTTGAGAGGGTCAGTCGCACGATGAGCTCGTGAAAGACGCGCAGCTATGAAGCACGCATCGATCCCCAACGTGCCGACTCAGCTCTTCCTCGGCGGCGAGTGGTGCGACGCCTCCGACGGCGGCGCGTTCGACGTCGACAACCCTGCGACCGGCGAGATCATCGCGCGCGTGGCGAGCGCCACCGTCGCTGACGGCATGACGGCGCTCGACGCGGCGGAGAAGGCGTTTCCGGGCTGGGCGGCGCGGAAGCCGCGAGAACGAGGCGAGGTGCTGCGAAAGGCCTTCGAGCTGATCATTGCGCGGCAGGAAGAGCTTGCCCGCCTCATCACTATGGAGAACGGCAAGGCGCTGCCGGATTCGCGTGGCGAGGTCGCTTATGCGGCGGAGTTCTTCCGCTGGAGCTCCGAGGAGGCGGTGCGCGCCATCGGCGACCTTTATCGCGGGCCCTCGACGGGCGCGCGCATCGTCGTCGGCCACAAGCCTGCCGGCATCGCGATCCTGGTGACGCCGTGGAATTTCCCCGCCGCCATGGCGACGCGGAAGATCGGACCGGCGCTCGCCGCCGGCTGTCCCGTGATCCTCAAGCCTGCCTCGGCTACGCCGCTCACGATGCTCGCGCTGATGCCGATCCTGGAGCAGGCCGGCGTGCCGAAGGGGATCATCTCGGTGCTGCCGTCGGCGCAGACCGGCAAGCTCGTCGATGCGCTGCTCCACGATCCGCGCGTCCGCGTCGTTTCCTTCACCGGCTCCACGGAGGTCGGGCGGAAGCTGCTCCACGCGGCCGCAGACAGCGTTCTCAACCCCGAGATGGAGCTTGGCGGCAATGCGCCGTTCGTGGTGCTGGAGGACGCCGACATCGACGAGGCGGTCGACGGCGCGATCGTCGCTAAGATGCGCAATATCGGCGAGGCCTGCACGGCGGCGAACCGGTTCTACGTGCACAACAGGGTGCACGACGCCTTCGCCAGGAAACTCGCCGACCGCATAGGGGCGATGAAGATCGGCAACGGCCTTGAGGAGGGGGTCGAGATCGGCTCGCTGGTGAATGCTGAGACGCGCGACAAAGTGGTCGAGCTGGTCGCTGATGCGGTAAAGCGCGGCGCCAAGGTGCTGACCGGCGGCTCGATCCGCAACGGGCCCGGCTATTTCTATCAACCGACCGTGATGGTGGACGTGCCTGACGATGCGCGCTGCTTCCGTGAGGAGATTTTCGGGCCGGTCGCGGCGCTTGCCCGCTTCTCTGACGAGGAGGATTGCATCCAGCGCTGCAACGACACCGAGTACGGGCTCGTCGCTTACGTCTACACCAGGGATTTGAAGCGCGGCATGGCGTTCTCCGAGCAGCTCGATTTCGGCATGATCGGGCTCAACCGGGGGCTGGTCTCCGACCCCGCGGCCCCCTTTGGCGGAATGAAGCAGTCGGGCATCGGCCGCGAGGGCGCGCATCACGGGATCATGGAATTTCTCGAGACGCAGTACATCTCGACTGAGTGGTGATGGCTGCGCGGAATAGAATGGACGTCCTGATGCCGCAGCTCGGCGAGACAGTCGCCGAAGGAAAGGTTTCGGCCTGGTTCAAGGCGCGCGGCGACCAGGTCGCGGCGGGCGAAAACCTGTTCGAGATCGAGACCGACAAGGTGACGATGGAGGTGCAGGCGCTGTCGAGCGGCGTGCTATCCGAAGTTCGAGTCGAGGTCGGGGAGACGGTGCCGGTCGGCGCCGTGGTAGCGGTGATCGGCGAGGGGTCGAGTGCGTCGCATTCCCCCCTCCCTGTCCCTCCCCCGCAAGGGGGGAGGGAGCGCGCCTCCGCCTCCCCCTTGCGGGGAGGCGTTAGGGGAGGGGGAAAGATACAGCCTCAACCGAGCGCTGCCCCCTTCCAGCTTGCTCCCTTCGCCGAGACGCGAACGCCGGAGAGGAATTTCGGCAAGGCGACCGGGCCCGACGGGCTGAAGATCACCCCGCTTGCGCGACGTCTGATCGCGCAAAGCGGGATCGATCTGACGCGGCTGGCCACAGCTGTCAGTGCCAAAGGCTCACTACGAATCGCCAAAGCTGATGTTCTGGCGGCTCTGGAGGAAGGCCAGCACGCGTGGAACCACTCCTCCCCCAGCCTCTCACCACAAGGGGGAGGGGAAAAGGTTGTCTTCAACAACATCCGCCGGCAGACGGCCGAGCGGCTGGCGCAATCCTGGAGCAGCGTCCCGCACGTGTTCCAGGCCGTGGAGGTGGATTTCGCCGCCGTCGACCGCACCCGGCAAGCGCGCAAGGCGGACTTCCGGGAGCGCCACGGCATTGCACTCACCTATCTTCCGTTCATTGCCCGGGCCGTTGCTATCGCGATAGCCGATTTTCCCAGGGTCAACGCACGGCTGGAAGAGGACGGGCTCCGGCTCAACGCCGATGTCAACCTCGGGATCGCCGTCGATCTGTCGCACGAAGGGCTGGTCGTGCCCGTCTTGAAGAACGCCGCCGAGCTGACGGCGACCGGCCTCGCCAAGGCGATCGCCCGGTTGGTTGAGAGGGCGCGAGCGAAGGCGCTTGGCCCGGACGATTTTGCCGGCGGCACCTACACTATCTCCAACAACGGCAGTTTCGGCACGCTCTTCACCGCTCCAATCATCAATCCGCCACAAGTGGCGATACTTTCGACCGACGCCGTGAGGAAACGGCCCGTCGTGGTCGAGAGCGACGCCGGCGATGCTATTGCCGTGCACCCGGTCGGTGTCGTAGCGCAGAGCTTCGATCATCGCGCCTTCGACGGCGCCTACTCGGCGGCCTATCTTCAGCGTCTGAAGCAGGTCCTGGAAACACACGACTGGGCGCTGGAACTCGGCTAGGGAATCGCATGCAGGAGAACAAGCACCGGATTGGCTGGATCGGCATTGGGCGGATGGGTTTCCCGATGGCCGAGCGGCTGATCAATGGCGGCCACGACGTTTCGGTGTGGAACCGAACGCAGTCGAAGGCCAAGCCTCTCGCGGGGAAGGGCGCGACCATCGTCGCCCGGCCGGCCGACCTCGCCAACCGCGACATTCTTTTCACCATGGTGTCGACCGGGTCCGACCTCGAAGAGATTCTGTTTGGCGATTCCGGCGTCGTCGACGGCCGCGCCGGCCCGGCGCCGCGCATCGTCGTCGACTGCTCCTCGATCGGCGTGGAGGAATCGGAGGCAATCCGAGGGCGTATCGAGGGCGCCGGGTCCGACTTCCTCTCGGCGCCGGTTTCCGGCAACGGCCAGGTGGTCAGGGCCGGCAAGCTTTCGATCGTCGTGTCGGGGCCGGAAAGCACGTTCGAGGTGGTCAAGCCGTATCTAGAAACGATCGCCGGCCACGGCGTCTCCTATGTCGGCGGGGGCGAGCTCGCGCGCATCTGCAAGATCGCCCACAACGTGATGCTGGGGGTTGTCATCCAGAATCTCGCTGAAATCACGCTGATGGCTGAGAAGGCAGGCGTCCCGCGCCACGCCTTCCTGGCGTTCATCAACGACAGCGTGGTCGGCTCGATGTTCACCCGCTACAAGTCGAACGCTCTCGTCAACCTCGATTGGACGACCACTTTCACGCCGGCGCTGCTCAGGAAAGACCTCGACCTCGGCCTTGGGCGCGGACGCGATCTCGACGTTCCGATGCCAGTCACGGCCGCGGCGCGCGAGGCGCTGCAGGCGCATTTCGGTGTGGCGAAGCTGAAGGCGGACCCCGAGGCCTATCTGCAGCTGGATTTCGCCGCGCTGCTCGAAACCGCGGCGATCGGCGCCGGGATGACGCTGAAGCCGGAGAACAAGCACGTCGCATCCGGGCTGGAAGTCCCAGAGGAGGAATGATCGGGCCGTCCTCGTTCTCGCTCGAGGGCAGCCGGGCTCTGGTGACGGGGGGCGCCGCCGGGATCGGCGCGGCCATTGCGCAGGCCTTCGCCGCCTGCGGCGCCGACGTGGCGATGACCGTTCACGAGCGCAACGCGGACGAAACCGTCGCGGAGATACGCGGGCTCGGCCGCCGCGCGGAGGTCCTGAACGTCGACCTCGCGACTTCATCGAAAAACGAGCTCGTCCAGCTCGTCGCCAACGCCGAAGGGCGGCTCGGCGGGCTCGACATCCTGGTCAACAACGCCGGGATCATTCTGCGCCACGACGCGTTCGATCATCCGTGGGAGGATTGGCGGGCCGTGATGGCGGTCGATCTCGACGCAGTATGGCTGCTGTCGCAGGCGGCGGCGCGCCGGATGGCGCAGCGGTCCTACGGCCGGATCATCAACATCGCTTCCATTCTGTCGTTCCAGGGAGGCGTCCGCGTACCCGCCTATGCCGCCGCCAAGCACGCCGTCGTCGGGCTGACCAAGGCTCTCGCCAACGAATGGACGCCCCACGGGGTCAACGTGAACGCCATCGCGCCGGGTTACGTCGCGACGCGCAACACCCGCGCGCTGCGCGCCGATGAGGAGCGCATGCGCGAGCTTCTGTCGCGCATCCCCGCCGGCCGCTTTGCCGAACCGGACGAGATCGCCGGCGCTGCTGTGTTCCTCGCCTCGCCGGCGGCGCGCTACATCACCGGCACAGTGCTTTCGGTTGACGGAGGTTGGCTCTCGCGCTGATGCCATGAGCGAAAGCGCGGACATTCTGGTCATCGGCGGCGGCATCTCGGGCGTGAGCCTTGCGGCGCGGCTATCTTCGAGCGCACGCGTCATAATGGCGGAGGCCGAAGCGCATCTCGGAACGCATGCCACGGGCCGGTCGGCGGCTTTGCTGGTCGAGGCGTACGGTCCGCCCGAAATCCGCCGCCTGACGACGCTGAGCCGTAGTTTCTTCGAGGCGCCGCCGGAGGGTTTCGCCGAGGCGCCGCTCTCCCGGCGACGCGGCGCGCTCGTCTATGCCATCGAGGCGCATCTCCCCCGGCTCGAGTCGGAGTTCGAGAAGGCGGCTGCGGTCACGAAGGTCGAGCGCCTGAGCGCTGAGGGCGTTGTCGAGACATGCCCGCTGATGCGCCCGGGCATCGCCGCTGGCGGGTTCCTGGAGCCGGGCGTGCTCGATCTGGACACAAACGCATTAGTGCAAGGCTTCGCACGGATGGTGCGGCAGAGCGGCGGGACCATTCTCTTGGATGCGCGCGGGGAGCGGATCAACCGGCGGCCGGGGGGATGGGCCGTTCGCGCCGGCGGTCACGAAATTTCCTGCGGAGTGATCGTGGATGCAGCTGGCGCCTGGGCCGAGCGCATCGCTGCTCTCGCCGGCGCGAGCCCGCTCGGGCTGACCCCGATGCGTCGCACGGCCGCGACGATCGTCGCGCCGCCGGAATTTGCCGGGCGGCTCCCGACGCATCCGGCCGCCATACCGGTAGACGAGAGCTTCTACTTCAAGCCGGACAGCCAGGCGATCATGGTAAGCCTGTCCGAGGAGACCCCGTCGGAGCCATGCGACGCCTATCCGGAAGACCTCGACGTGGCGCTGGCGCTCGAGCGCTTCCACGAGGCGACGATCGTGCCGCGCGCGCGTCCGACCGCAACATGGGCGGGCCTCAGGACCTTTGCGCCGGATCGGCTGCCGGTCGTCGGCTACGATCCCGATGTCGAGGGTTTCTTCTGGTACGCGGGGCAGGGCGGCTACGGCATCCAGACGTCGCCTGCGCTTTCGGCGCTCGGCGCGAAGCTCGTGCTTGGCGCAATGCCGGACGTGCCGGACCTCGCCGAGGCGCTTTCGCCGCGGCGCACCGCCCTGCGTTGACGTCGAACGGCTCGCTGCCGATCCTCCGGTTCTTCAGGGGAGTTGATTCGCAGCCATGTCCATCTTCGACGCCGCTGCGCTCTCACTGCCTGCCAACATCCTCATTTTCCTGCTCGCCGCCGGCGCCATTTGGCTCGCGGGCCCGCAGCTAGCCCGCGCCGCGGACGCCATTGCCGAGCATACCGGCATCGGCTCCGCATTGGCGGGTCTGCTGATTCTCTCCTTCATCACCGCACTGCCGGAAACCGCGGTTTCGGTCAGCGCCGGGGCCAGCGGCAACTCGCGGCTTTCGGTGAACAACATCCTCGGCAGCATCGCCTTTCAGGTCGTGGTGCTCGCAATCGGAGACGCGGTGCTTCGCCGTCGTCCGCTCAGCGCCTCTGCTCCGTCGCAAATGCTGCTGCTGGAGGCCGTCTTCTCGGCGATGCTGCTCTGCATGGTCGCAGCTGCGATCACCGTCGGCGACTTTGCGGTTGTCGGCGTCGGCGTCTGGTCGACCGTGCTCCTCCTCGGCGTGGTTGCTGCATATGCGGTGCTGTCGCGCTATCAGGAACGCGCAGGCGCTGCATTTCCGGAGCGGGAGGAGGGCCTGATCCCGGAGTCGCAGCCGGCGATTTCTCTCTCAGCAGCGGGCGGCAGGGTTGCGCTGACCGCTGCGGTGATCCTCGTAGCCGGCTACGCCCTGGCGGCAACCAGCGACGCTCTGGCCGAGCAGACCGGCATCGGCCAGAGCTTCATGGGCGCTGTCTTCACCAGTACGTCGACCTCGCTGCCGGAGGTCGCCACGGTCGTTGCGGCGGTGCGCCTTCGGCGCTACGTGATGGCGTTTTCCAACATCTTCGGCGCCAACATCTATGACATCGCGCTGATCTTCCTGATCGATCTTGCGTATCCGGGAGGACCAGTGCTCGGCGACGTTGGAGCGTTCGCCGCTTTTGGTG
>JBOHKB010000058.1:0-2705 GCA_050728815.1 Propylenella sp. | reverse complement strand
TCGGAAGGTTTCCCATGCTGAGGTTCGGGCTTCCTTGCCCAAGGATGAGACGGGACCCCTTCCGACACCGCACTAATCATCTTAGCCGGAGCGGCGATTCGTGACTTACAAGGATGAGGGTTGTGGTGTTCCCAGCCCACAACGGTAGAGAAAGTGAAGGCGTCATGAGCATCCCGCATCTCCTGGTCCACGATCGCAAGGACAATGTCGGCGTCGTGGTGGTCGAGGGCCTGAAGGCCGGAACGGACATGCTCTGTGTGGTGACCGCCGACAATTCGTCGTTCCGGCTGAAGAGCGCCGCCGACGTGCCGATCGGCCATAAGATCGCGTTGAAAGCGCTGAAGTCCGGCGACATCGCGATCAAATACGGCGAGGACATCGGCAAGATCGTCGCCGACGTTCCGGTCGGCGGCCATGTCCACGTCCAGAATCTCAAGACCAAGCGCTGGTGAGGGAGCGTCGAGCATGGCCCGCAACGGCAACGCCAAGTTCATGGGATACCGGCGCGAGAACGGCCGCGTCGGCGTCCGCAATCACGTAATCATCCTCCCGGTCGACGACATCTCCAACGCCGCCTGCGAGGGCGTCGCCGCCAACATCAAGGGCACGATGGCGCTGCCCCACTCCTACGGGCGGCTCCAGTTCGGCGAGGACCTCGACCTCCACTTCCGCACCATGATCGGCACCGGCGCGAACCCGAACGTCGCCGCCTGCGTCGTGATCGGGATCGAGCCCGGCTGGACCAGCCGCATCGTCGAGGGCATCGCGAAAACCGGCAAGCCGGTCGCCGGCTTCTCGATCGAAAAGAACGGCGACCTGAAGACGATCATGGACGCCTCGCGCAAGGCCAAGGAGCTCGTGCACTGGGCGACGGAACTGCAGCGCGAGCCGTGCGACGTGTCGGAGCTCTGGGTCTCCACCAAGTGCGGCGAGAGCGACACCACGACCGGCCTCGGCTCCTGCCCGACCGTCGGCAACATGTACGACAAGCTCATCCCGGAGGGCGTCACCGGCGTCTTCGGCGAGACCACCGAGATCACCGGCGCGGAACACATCTGCAAGGCGCGCGCGGCGACGCCCGAGGTCGGCGAGCGCTTCATGAAGATGTGGCGGGCCTACCAGGACGAGGTGATCGAGCCTTTCAAGACCGATGACCTCTCCGACAGCCAGCCGACCAAGGGCAACCTCGAGGGCGGCCTCACCACCATCGAGGAGAAGGCGCTCGGCAACCTCGAAAAAATCGGCCGCACGTGCCGCTACATCGACGTGCTCGAACCGGCCGAGGCACCGCGGAAGGGGCCCGGTCTCTACTACATGGACACGTCGTCCGCCGCCGCGGAATGCGTCACGCTGATGGCCGCCGCGGGCTACGTCGTGCACACGTTCCCGACCGGCCAGGGGAACGTCATCGGCAACCCGATCCTGCCGGTGATCAAGCTCACCGCGAACCCGCGCACGCTCCGCACCATGGGCGAGCACATCGACCTCGACGTGACCGGCATCTTGCGCCGCGACATGACGATCGACCAGGCGGGCGACGCGCTGATCGACATGGTCATCCGCACCGCGAGCGGGCGGATCACCGCCGCCGAGGCGCTCGGCCATCGCGAGTTCGTCATGACCAAGCTCTACCGGAGCGCCTGACTACCGCCCGGCGGATGCGCGAACGCACCGTCACGCTCGACGAGGCGGAGGCGCTTGCCGCCGGCGCGCTCACCCGCTCGCGTACCGCCGAGCCCGCCGCCCGCTCGGTTGCGCGGGCGCTCGTCGGAGCCGAGGCGATCGGCCAGATCGGGCACGGGCTCCGGCGCGTCGCCGCCTATGCGGCGCAGTCCGCCGCCGGCAAGGTGGACGGATTCGCGACGCCCGTTGCGAGCGAGACTGCGCCCGGCATCCTCGCCGTCGACGCCGCCTCCGGCTTCGCCTATCCGGCACTCGATCTCGCCGTCGAACGCCTCCCCGATCTCGTCGCGCGGCAGGGGATTGCGATGGCGGCTGTCCGCCGGTCGCATCATTGCGGCGCGCTCGGCCTCGTCGTCGAGGCGCTCGCGGAGCGCGGCCTGGTCGCGCTGATGTTCGCCAACACGCCCGCCGCGATCGCGCCCTGGGGCGGGCGGACCGCGCTTTTCGGCACCAACCCCATCGCCTTCGCCGCGCCGCTTGATAGTGCGCCGCCGGTCGTGGTCGACCTCTCGCTGTCGAAGGTCGCTCGCGGAAAAATCATGGCGGCGCGGCAGAGGGGCGAAAGAATTCCCGAAGGCTGGGCCTTTGACGCGGAGGGCCGCGCGACCACGGACCCCGCCGCGGCTCTCGTCGGCACGATGGCGCCGGTCGGCGACGCCAAGGGCACGGCGCTCGCGCTGATGGTCGAGTTCTTGGTCGCGGGGCTCGCCGGGGCGAATTTCTCCTACGAGGCCACCTCGTTCTTCGACGCCGAGGGCGCGCCGCCCGGCGTCGGCCAGATCATCCTTGCGATCGACCCGTCGCGCGCTCCGGGCGGCTCAGCGCTCCGCCGCTTCGCCGAGCTGGCGGAGCGGATCGAGGCTGAATCCGGCGCCCGTCTCCCCGGCCGCCAGCGGCAAGTCCTCCGCCGCAGGGCGGAATCCGAAGGCATCCAGGTCGACGAAACCCTTTTGAACGAAATTGCCGCCATCAGCCGGTAGCGCCCTCTCCCCCTTGCGGGGAGAGGGTAGCCCGTCCTGAGC
>JBOHKB010000057.1:0-20613 GCA_050728815.1 Propylenella sp. | reverse complement strand
GCGCTGAACGGGCTGTCGCTGGTCGTCGACAAGGGCGAGATGCGCGCCATCATCGGCCCGAACGGCGCGGGCAAGACGACCATGATGGATGTCGTCACCGGAAAAACCCGCCCCGACGCAGGAGAGGTTTTCTTCGAGGGCGAAGTCGACCTCACCCGCCACGACGAGGCGGAGATCGCCGAACTTGGCATCGGGCGAAAGTTCCAGAAGCCGACCGTCTTCGAGGGCCACACGGTGTGGGACAATCTGGAGCTCGCGCTCGCCGGCGAGCGCGGCGTGTTCTTCACGCTTTTCCATCGCCCGAGCGCGGAAGAGAAGGCGCGTATCGAGGAGATTCTGGAGAAGATCCGCCTCGGCGGCCTGCGCGACCGGCTCGCTGCCAGCCTGAGCCACGGCCAGAAGCAGTGGCTGGAGATCGGCATGCTCCTCGCGCAGGACCCGAAGCTCCTTCTCGTCGACGAGCCCGCCGCCGGCATGACCGACGAGGAGACGGCGGAGACCGCCAAGCTCTTGAAGCGGATCGCCGAGACCCACACCGTCATCGTCGTCGAGCACGACATGACCTTCGTGCGCGACCTCGACGTGAAGGTCACGGTGTTGCACGAGGGTTCCGTGCTCGCCGAAGGCTCGCTCGAACACGTCAGCTCCGACCCGCGCGTCATCGAAGTGTATTTGGGGAGGTGAGGATGACTCGGTGTCCGAAGGAGGCTCTCTCCCCTCTCCCCACAGGGGGGAGAGGGTTCTCGCGCCCGTCCGGCGAGGCTCAGCCATGCTGAGCGTCGAAAACCTCGATCTCCACTACGGCGCCGCGCAGGCGCTGCGCGGCGTGAGCATCGCGGCCGAGGCCGGCAAGGTCACCTGCGTGCTCGGCCGGAACGGCGTCGGCAAGACCAGCCTGCTTCGCGCCATCGTCGGGCAGCAACCGACGTCGGGGGGGCGTATACTCTTCGAAGAATCGCCACTCACCGGCTCGCCCTTCGCCCGCGCCCGCGCCGGCATCGGCTACGTCCCGCAAGGCCGGGAAATCTTTCCGCTGCTCACTGTGAAGGAGAACCTCGAAACGGGCTACGCGCCGCTGAAGCGCCAGGACCGCACGATCCCCGACGAGGTTTTCGAGCTGTTCCCGGTGCTGAAGTCAATGCTCGGGCGGCGGGGCGGCGACCTGTCCGGCGGCCAACAGCAGCAGCTCGCGATCGGCCGGGCGCTGGTCATGCGCCCAAGACTCCTCGTGCTCGACGAGCCGACCGAGGGCATCCAGCCATCGATCATCAAGGATATCGGCCGCGCCATCGGCTATCTGAAGGACAGAGCCGGGCTCGCGATCGTGCTTGTGGAGCAATATCTGGATTTCGCCCGCGAGCTTGCCGATCGCATCGCGATCATGGATCGTGGCGAGGTAGTCTTTTCGGGCTCCGCGGCCGATCTCGATGACCCTGCCGTTCGCCGCCACCTCACGGTCTGAGCCGGCCCTTTCGCCGGTCGCGCCCCGCCTGCAACGGACGGAGGGCGTCGCGCGCGTCGCCTTCAAACGGGTCGGGCGCGAAACGCGCCTCGACCGGCTGCACCAATCCGGCGCGGCCAAGGTGCGGCGACCGCACGTTCCTTCCGGCGAGCCGCCGCAGGCGGTGCTCATCAACACGGCGGGCGGGCTGACCGGCGGCGACCGCATGGCGGCGGAGGTTGCGCTCGGCGCTGGATGCCGCGCCGCCGTCACGACGCAGGCCTGTGAGAAAATCTACCGGTCGGCGGGCGGCGCTGCCTCGGTCGCGGCCCGCCTGACGGTCGGCGAAGGCGCGCGCCTCGACTGGCTGCCGCAGGAAACGATCCTCTTCGATGGCGCGCGCCTTTCGCGGACGCTCGAGGTGAATCTCGCTCCGGCGGCCACGCTCCTGATCGTCGAGTCGTTGATCTTCGGCCGCGCCGCACGCGGAGAGGCGGTGCGGTCTGGGCTTTTCACCGACCGCTGGCGCATCCGGCGGCAGGGGAGCCTCGTCTTCGCCGACGATCTGCGCTTCGATTGGGCACGTGCCGATCTGCTGGGCAGGCCGGCGGTCCTTGCGGGCGCCGGCGCGATGGCGACGATCCTCTATGTGGGAGCCGAGTCGGAGCGGCATCTGGAAGCCATGCGCGCGAGCATCGGCGACACCGGCGGCGCGAGCGCCTTCGGTGGCAAGCTTCTTGCTCGGGTAACCGCCGAGGGCGGCGCGGCGCTGCGCCGGGTACTCATCCCCGGGCTCGTCGGGCTGCTCGACGGCGCCGCCCTCCCCACCATCTGGCAGATATGAAATGCACCTGACGCCGCGCGAGAAGGACAAGCTTCTGATCGCCATGGCGGCGAACGTGGCGCGGAGGCGGCTTGAGCGCGGCGTCAAACTGAATCATCCGGAAGCGATCGCCCTCATTACGGACTTCGTGGTGGAGGGCGCGCGCGACGGTCGCACCGTCGCCGATCTGATGGAGGCCGGCGCGCATGTCATTACCCGCTCCCAGGTCATGGAGGGGGTGGCCGAGATGATCCACGACGTGCAGGTCGAGGCGACGTTCCCCGACGGAACGAAGCTCGTCACCGTCCACGAGCCGATCAGGTGAGCCGATGATCCCCGGAGAAATTTTTCCCGCGAAAGGCGAGATCGAGCTGAACGCCGGCGCTCCGACGCTAAAACTCACAGTTGCCAATACCGGCGACCGGCCGATCCAGGTCGGTTCGCACTACCATTTCTTCGAGACGAACATGGCGCTTCACTTCGACCGTGCGAGGGCTATGGGCATGCGCCTCGATATCCCCGCCGGAACCGCCGTCCGCTTCGAGCCGGGACAATCGCGCGATGTAACCCTCGTGCCATATGGCGGGGCGCGGCGGGTCTTCGGCTTCAATCAAAAAGTGATGGGCGGACTCTGATGCCCGCCCGTATCTCACGCGCCGCCTACGCCGACATGTTCGGCCCGACCGTTGGCGACAAGGTTCGGCTCGCCGACACCGAGCTGATCGTCGAGGTGGAGAAGGACTTCACTACCTACGGCGAAGAGGTGAAGTTCGGCGGCGGCAAGGTGATCCGCGACGGCATGGGCCAGAGCCAGGTCTCGCGCGCCGACGGCGCGGTAGACACCGTCATCACCAACGCTCTCATCATCGATCATTGGGGGATCGTGAAAGCCGACGTCGGGCTAAAGGACGGGAGGATCGCCGCAATCGGCAAGGCCGGCAATCCCGACACGCAGCCGGGGGTCGACATCATCGTCGGCGCGGCGACGGAGGCGATCGCCGGCGAGGGCAAGATTCTGACAGCCGGCGGCTTCGACTCGCACATCCACTTCATCTGCCCGCAGCAGATCGAAGAAGCGCTGATGTCGGGGGTCACAACCATGCTCGGCGGCGGTACCGGACCGGCGACCGGCACCAACGCCACCACCTGCACGCCCGGCAAATGGCACATCATGTCGATGATGGGTGCGGCCGAGGACTTTCCGATGAACCTCGCCTTCGCCGGCAAGGGCAACGCCTCGCTGCCGGAGCCGCTGGAGGAGCAGATTCTCGCCGGCGCGTCGTCGCTCAAGCTGCACGAGGACTGGGGCACGACGCCGGCCGCCATCGATTGCTGCCTTTCGGTCGCCGACCGCTACGATGTGCAGGTGATGATCCACACCGACACGCTGAACGAATCTGGCTTTGTCGAAGATACGATTGCTGCCTTCAAGGGCCGAACGATCCACGCTTTCCACACAGAGGGCGCCGGCGGCGGGCATGCGCCCGACATCATCAAGGTCTGCGGTCTGCCGAACGTCATCCCGTCGTCGACTAATCCGACGCGGCCCTACACCAGGAACACGATCGACGAGCATCTCGACATGCTGATGGTGTGCCATCACCTTTCGTCGTCGATCCCCGAGGACGTCGCCTTCGCCGAAAGCCGCATCCGCAAGGAGACGATCGCGGCCGAGGACATCCTGCACGACATGGGCGCCTTCTCCATCATCGCCTCCGACAGCCAGGCCATGGGCCGCGTCGGCGAAGTGCTGATCCGCACCTTTCAGACGGCGCACAAGATGAAGGTGCAGCGTGGAAGGCTGCCGGAGGAGAGCGGCGATAACGATAATTTCCGCGTCAAGCGCTACATAGCGAAGGTGACAATCAATCCAGCCATCGCGCATGGGGTGGCTGAGCATGTCGGCTCGGTCGAAGCTGGAAAGCGCGCTGATCTCGTGCTCTGGAGCCCGGCCTTCTTCGGCGTGAAGCCCGATCTCGTTCTTCTTGGCGGCGCAATCGCGGCGGCGCCGATGGGCGACCCCAACGCCTCCATCCCCACGCCGCAGCCGGTTCACTACCGTCCGATGTTCGGCGCCTACGGTGTGACGCAGCGGGCGACGAGCGTCGTCTTCACCAGCCAGGCCGCGATCGATGCCGGCGTTGCGGAGCGATATTCGCTGACCAAGACGCTGGTGCCGGTGAAGAACACGCGGGGCGGCATCTCCAAGGCCTCGATGGTGTTGAACAACGCCACCCCGCACATGGAGGTCGATCCGGAAACGTATGAAGTGCGCACCGACGGCGAGCTATTGACCTGCGAGCCCGCCGAAGTGCTGCCCATGGCGCAGCGGTACTTCCTGTTCTGAGCCGAAGCCTCGTGGCTGCAATTGGATTGCGATTGCATTCAAAGCTTCTGCACGATCAGCGCGTCCTGGCTGCCCCAAGTTCCTTCCTTCAGGCCGAGGATGACTGCGTCCTTCCGCCTTTCGATCAGTCCCGCCGCCCAGGCTGGAGTATTGAAGCTGGTCCCATAGGTGGGACCGTACTTCTCGTGCTGTTGCTGCAGGCTCGGCCAGAATACGAAGCCGCTTGCTTCAAGGCGTCGCTCCAGCCGGAATCGCCGCCAGACCAGCTGCAACTTTTTTCGGCGCGAGAGGGCCGTCAGCGCTTTCTGCACATTTTGGCGGCCGTGCATCGTGACGATGAGAACGCCCCCGGGCGCAAGCGCGGCGATCAGCCAATCGAGGCACCGGCGATAGAGGGTCTCGTTCAGGTGCGTCACCAGTGAGCCGACGAAAATGAGATCGTAGCGCTCTGTCGGAGGATCGGCGAAATCGACGGCGACCTCGATGGGCTGCGCGCGAAACTGCGTTGCGACGAAGTCGAGCTTCGCGCGCTCGATGTCGTTCACATCGATCGTTGCGTCGGGGAAGAAGGCGACGAGCTGCCGCGTCACGCGACCGCCGCCGCACGGCAGGTCGAGTATCCGCGCAAATTCGGTTCGCCGCGCGAGCAGCATCGATTCGGAAATCAAGGCAAGCGCCAACCGGCCCGCATGCGCATAAGTCTCAAGCGGCTTCGGATGATCGGTGGAGTACATGTCGTCGAACGGCGAGATGGTCATGTCGATCTCGGCCGCCCGGTAGCGGCGCCAACGTTCGGCTATCCGCTCAAGCAGCTCCTCCTCGGCGATCGACGCTTGCTGGCGGCGATCTGGAAGCGTGAGCGGCGAGCTGCGCCGCGGCATCAGGTCAAGCAGTCTGGCGACGAGTCTTAGCATTCGAATGTAGGCTGGGGCTTGGGGCGGCGGTGCGCGGCCGAAGTGACTGCTGGCGCGACAGCGCCTTGCGGCACTATTGCATCCGCCGACAACCCCGATCAAGGCGTGGTCGTCGGTGCATCCATCCAGCTTCGACGCTATGATCCGGCCGCACGTTACAGCGGCTGGGATGCACGATTGATCGGGCGGCAGCTAGTGTGTCTGCAGGGAGGACGGGCATGATCCGCGCCACCAAGGTCATCGGCGCCGGCCGCTGGAGCGGTGTCGCGACCGATGCCGTTCTGTTCGGCTACGAGGATCGGCATCGCCGCCGCCTTGCAATGCAAGGCGAGCGTGGACTGGTCTTCCTTCTCGACCTTCCGGAAGCGGCAGTGCTCAATCACGGTGACGGCTTAGTCCTAGAGGACGGCCGCGTGGTCGAAGTGAGGGCCAAGCCGGAGCCGCTTCTCGTGGTGACAGCGCGCGACGCGCATCACCTGGCGCGGCTTGCCTGGCATCTCGGCAATCGGCATGTGCCGGCTGCGATCGAGGCGCACCGCATCTTGATCCGCGCCGACCATGTCATCGCCGAGATGCTCGCAGGTCTCGGCGCCGACGTTGCGGCCATCGAAGCGCCGTTCGATCCCGAGGGCGGCGCCTATGCCGGGCATGCGGGCAGTCATGACGGCGGCCATCGCCACGGCGCGGCGCAAGGGCAGGGCCATGGCCACGCCTGACGTTACGCCGTTTCCCGTTCCGCTTCCTGTCGGGGCCGAGACGACATCCGAGCAGCTCCTGAAGCTTCTCACGTTCCTGTCGCCGGCTTTCCCTGTCGGGGGCTTTTCTTGTTCGCATGGGGTCGAATGGCTGATCGACAGCGGCGCGATCCGGACGGCGGATGGCCTGGCGGCGTGGATCGCCGACCTTCTGGAACTCGGAAGCGGCTGGAACGACGCCGTGCTCTTCGCTGCGGCGCACCGCGCAGCTGAGGCGGGTGACTCCGAGGCGCTCGGTTCGATCGCTGAGCTAGCGGAGGCGCTGGCGCCCTCGTGCGAGCGGCACGCCGAGACGACCGGGCAGGGGAGGGCGTTTCTGGAGGCAGTCTCCGCTGCGTGGCCTTCCGAGCCGGTGAGCCATCTCATGGCGGAGGGCGGCGCGGCCTATCCGGTCGCGGTTGGCGCTGCGGCTGCGGGCAACGCCATCCCCCTAGGTGCTGCGCTTGCGGCGTATCTCAATGCCTTCGTCGCCAACCTCGTCTCTGTCGGAGTGCGGCTCATTCCCATCGGCCAGAACGCTGGACTGAAGGTCGTCGCTGCGCTGCATCCGCTTGTCGCTGAAACAATGGAGCGCGCCTTACGCTCCACGCTCGATGACCTTGGCTCGGCGGCGGTCCTCTCCGACATCGCCTCGATGCGCCACGAGACGCAGTACTCGCGCGTGTTCCGCACATGAGCGCGAACGGGCCACTCCGCGTCGGCATCGGCGGGCCGGTCGGCGCGGGCAAGACCACGCTCACGGAGATGCTCTGCAAGGAAATGCGCGGGCGCTATTCGCTCGCCGTCGTCACCAACGACATCTACACCAAGGAGGATGCGCTGATCCTCGCCCGCGCGCAGGCGCTGCCTGAGGAGCGTATCCTCGGCGTCGAGACCGGCGGCTGCCCGCACACCGCGATCCGCGAGGACGCGTCCATCAACATTGCGGCGATTGCCGAGATGCGGCAGCGCTTCCCGGACCTCGACGTGGTGTTCATCGAGTCGGGCGGCGACAATCTCGCCGCGACGTTTTCGCCGGAGCTTGCCGACCTCACGATCTACGTCATCGACGTGGCCGGCGGCGAGAAGATCCCGCGGAAGGGCGGTCCGGGCATCACGCGCTCCGACCTCCTGGTGGTGAACAAGATCGATCTTGCACCGCATGTCGGCGCCGACCTCGATGTGATGGAGGCTGACACAAGGCGCATGCGCGGCGGCCGGCCCTATGTTTTCGCCGACATGCTCCGCCGCAGGGGACTCGACCGCGTCGTGGAGTTCATCGAGGCGGCAGGCGGGCTTTCGCGCTAAGCCGGCAATCCCGCCTTGGTCAGCCCCTCGCGCACGTGCTCCGTGTCCGAAGGCTGCTTGAAGTGGAGCGTCGCAACGTAGCTCGCGACGGTGAATGCCGGCTGACGCTTGACCACCTCGCCCGCATGCGCGGCTGCGGCGGTCGCGTTCCCAAGCTGAGCCGAAGAGGCGGCGAGGAAAGCGTGGTGCGAATGGTCCGGCGCGGTCAGCTTGCTGTAGGACTGGATTGCGTCGCCGTAGGCGCGAGCCGTGTATTGCGCGCGGCCGAGGTGACTCCAAAAACGCTCCGGATGGTAGGGATTTAGCCGCATCGCTCGGAGAATCCACTCTATCCCTTCCTGCGGCCGCCCGAGCCAGGTCAGAACCTCGCCTTGCTGGACGACGATAATATCGCTGTTCGGATTGAGGCTGAGCGCACGCTCCTGGTGATAGACCGCCTTTTCGAATTCGTTGAAGTTCAGGTTGAGCGCGGCGAGGATGCGGTGCACATCGGCGTCATTGTCGTCGAGCGAGAGCGCGGTCTGCAGCTCGTCGGAGATCGTTTTGACAGCGACGTCGGCGTCCTCGCACCATTGGTGCAGCCAGGCCTGGCCGGTGACGCACGCCTTCCAGGCATGCGCGTGCGCATAGTTCGGATCGAGCTCGATGGCGCGGTCAAGCATGCGAAGCGACTCCGCGTTGGCCTCGCGGTTCGACCAGTGGTGCAGCACCTTGCCGGTCAGGACGTATTCGTACGCCGCCATGTTCTCGGTGCGCTTGCGCTGAACCCGGTCGTGGCGGGCCGCCTCCACCCGCCCCCATAAGGTCGCGACGATCGCCGAGGTCACCTCGTCCTGAATGGCAAAGATGTCTTCCAGCTTGCGGTCGTAGCGTTCCGCCCAGATGTGCGTCTCGGTCTCCCCGTCGATCAACTGCACCGTGACGCGCACGCGGTCGGCGGCCTTGCGCACGCTTCCCTCGACCACGTAGTCGACGCCGAACTCCTGCGCGATCTCTTTGGCCTTCACCGCCTTGCCCTTGTGCACAAAGACGGCGTTGCGCGAGATGACCAGCAGCTCGCGGAAGCGCGACAGCTCGGTGATGATGTCCTCGGTCAGTCCGTCGGCGAAGAATTCCTGCTCCGGATCGCCGCTCATGTTGACGAACGGGAGCACAGCGATCGACGGCTTGTGCGCGCCGGCCTCGGGCGCCGCCGGAGCGCCCTCGCCGCTGGCCGTTGCCGTTGCCTCTCCGTCAACCAGGACCTTGTAGACGCGGATCGCCCGGGTGATGTTCTTGACGTGCTGCTCGCCGAGGTCTTCGAAGTCGACGTCCAGCCGATCGCCCACCTGATCGCGCACCGCAGCAGAGATGCAGATGCCGCCGGGATCGGCAATCGATTCCAGACGCGCGGCCACGTTGACGCCGTCGCCGAAAATGTCGCCTTCCTCCACGATCACGTCGCCGAGGTTGATCCCGATGCGATAAAGCAGGCTGCGCGACGCCGGTACGTCCCGATTGCGCCGAGCCATGCGCCGCTGGAAATCGACGGCGCAGCTCAGCGCCTCGGTGACGCTCTGGAACTCCACAAGCATCCCGTCGCCGGTGGTCTTGATGACGCGGCCCTTGCACTTGACGATCGCCGGATCGATCAGCTCGAGGCGCACCGACCGGAGACGCGCGAGCGTGCCCGCCTCATCGACCTCCATGAGGCGGCTGTAGCCCACCACGTCGGCGGCGAGAACCGCCGCGAGCCGGCGCTCTACATCCTGCTGTTCCATCCGGCGACCTCGCTGGGATATGCGATTCTAGCAGGTGCGAGCAGATTCAACAAAGGTGGCGAAATCGCAGCCATCTACTTGCGGCGCCGCTCTTTCCCGTCGAAAATTGATCGGTTGATAAAAAATTTGACCGTATGCCCCGACCGGTTCATCCTTTGTGAAGCGGGTTTCGGCGTGAGTTGGCAGACGCCCGCGTCCGACCGAGGGAGTTGCGCGCATGCGTAGGGGAGAGATTGCGCCGGACAT
Source organism: Propylenella sp. (assembly GCA_050728815.1). Taxonomy (GTDB): domain Bacteria; phylum Pseudomonadota; class Alphaproteobacteria; order Rhizobiales; family Afifellaceae; genus DASWJZ01. The sequence continues at coordinate 11,040 of JBOHKB010000057.1, read as the reverse complement.
TGCCGCCGGGCGGCTCGCCGCCGACGACTACACCCGCAACTTCTCAGACCTCCATCCGCCGCTCTCGCGGCACGAGGCCTTCGTCGAGGCCGACCGTTGTTACTTCTGCTACGACGCTCCCTGCACGCAGGCCTGCCCGACCTCGATCGACATCCCGCTGTTCATCCGCCAGATCCAGGCGGACAATCCCGGCGGCGCCGGCAAGACCATCCTCTCATCCAACATCATGGGCGGGATGTGCGCGCGCGTCTGCCCGGTTGAGACGCTGTGCGAGCAGGCCTGCGTCCGCAACGCCGCCGAGGACAAGCCCGTAAAAATCGGCGAACTGCAGCGCTACGCTACTGACTATCTCATGCGGCGCGGCGAGCACCCGTTCCGGCGCGCGGCGTCAACGGGGAAACGCATCGCGGTGGTCGGCGCCGGCCCGGCGGGACTGTCGTGTGCGCACCGCCTTGCCATGCACGGCCACGACGTCGTCGTCTTCGACCAACGCGAAAGGCCTGCCGGGCTCAACGAGTATGGCATCGCCGCCTACAAGACCGTGGAAGACTTCGCGCAGCGCGAAGTCGAGTTCATTACCGCGATCGGCGGCATCACGATCGAGACGGGCAAGGCGCTCGGCAAGGACTTCACGCTCGCCGAACTGAAGGAAGATTTCGACGCGATCTTCCTCGGCGTGGGACTCGCGGGCGTGAACGCGCTCGGCGCCGACGGCGAGGATGCGAGAGGCTCGCTCGATGCGGTCAACTGGATCGCCGAGCTGCGCCAGGCGGAGGACTTTTCCAGGATTGCGATCGGCCGCCGCGTCGTCGTCATCGGGGGCGGCATGACGGCGATCGACGCCGCCGTGCAGTCGAAGCTGCTTGGTGCGGAAGAGGTGACGATCGTCTACCGCCGGGGTCAGGAGGCGATGATGGCGAGCCTATGGGAACAGGAGCTGGCGCAGGTGAAGGGCGTGAAGATCATGCACTGGGCGCAGCCGCTCCGCGTCCTCGCCGATCCGCGCGGCAACGTTCACGCAGTAGCCCTTGAGCGCACGCATATGAAGGACGGCCGCCTTGCCGGCACCGGAGAGATCGTGACGCTTGCCGCCGACATGGTGATGAAGGCGATCGGGCAGACGTTTGTTCAGGCGCCGCTCTACGGCTCGGACCCTTCCATTCGCCTCGACGGTGGACGCATCGCAGTGGATGCGGAGCGCCGGACGTCTATGCCTGGCGTCTGGGCCGGCGGAGACTGCGTCGCGGGCGGCGAGGACCTGACGGTCGCCGCCGTCGAGGATGGCAAGCGCGCGGCCGAGTCGATCCACAAAGCGCTTTCGAGTTGAGCCGTGCGTGGAGCTTGCAGAAAGGAACGCCGCACCCCTCCCCCTTGTGGGGAGGGGGAGGCGCCCAACGCTCGAGGAGCTAGCCATGGCTGATCTCCGCACCGACTTCGTCGGCATCAAATCGCCAAACCCGTTCTGGCTCGCCTCCGCGCCGCCGACCGACAAGGAATACAACGTCGTCCGCGCCTTCAGAGAAGGCTGGGGCGGTGCCGTGTGGAAGACGCTCGGCGAGGACCCGGCGATCGTCAACGTCAACGGCCCGCGCTACGGCGCGATCCATGGACCGGACCGGAGGCTCCTCGGCTTCAACAACATAGAGCTGATTACCGACCGGCCGCTCGACGTGAACCTGCGCGAGGTGAAGAACGTGAAGCGCGACTGGCCGGACCGCGCGCTTGTCGTCTCGCTGATGGTGCCGTGCGAGGAGAGGAACTGGGCCGATATCCTGAAGAAAGTCGAGGAGACCGGCTGCGACGGCGTGGAGCTCAACTTCGGCTGTCCGCACGGCATGAGCGAGCGTGGCATGGGCTCCGCGGTCGGACAGGTGCCGGAATACATCGAAATGGTGGCGCGCTGGTGCAAGGCCCACACGCGCATGCCGGTGATCGTCAAGCTCACCCCCAACATCACCGACATCCGCTATCCCGCGCGCGCTGCGGCGAAGGGCGGGGCGGACGCGGTCTCGCTCATCAACACGCTGAATTCGATCACCTCGATCGATCTCGACTGCTTCTCCCCAGAACCCTCGATCGACGGCAAGGGCTCGCACGGCGGTTATTGCGGCCCGGCGGTGAAGCCGATTGCGCTCTCGATGGTGTCGGAGATCGCGCGCGACCCGGCGACGCGCGGCTACCCGGTCTCGGCGATCGGCGGCATCACCACCTGGCGCGACGCGGCGGAGTTTCTGGCGCTCGGCGCGGGCACTGTGCAGGTCTGCACCGCCGCCATGGCCTACGGCTTCAAGATCGTGAAGGAGATGCTCGACGGTCTCGAGCGCTGGATGGACGAAAAGGGCTACGCCCGCGTCTCCGACTTCTCCGGCCGCGCCGCGGGGAATGTCACCGATTGGCAGTTCCTGAACCTGAACTACGTCACCAAGGCGTTCATCAATCAGGACCTCTGCATCAAGTGCGGGCGCTGCTACATCGCCTGCGAGGACACCTCGCATCAGGCGATCAGCCACACCAAGAACGGCAAACGGCATTTTGAAGTGATCGACGCCGAATGTGTCGGCTGCAACCTCTGCGTCGAGGTGTGCCCGGTGGAGAACTGCATCACCATGCTGCCGCTCGCCGCCGGGGCGATCGACGCCCGCACCGGGCGCGTAGTCGAGGCGGGCTACGCCAACTGGACGACGCATCCGAACAACCCGATGGCGCGGCAGGCCGCGGAGTAGCGGCGCAATTGTGGCGCAGACGCGCCGAGCCTATATCTGTGCCGGAGATATGGATTTCCCTGCCGTGCGCGAAGCGTTGCAAAGCGATTACCGGACGACGATCGAAGCGTTTCACGCTTTCGTTGACGATCGCCCTGAGGAGGAGAAGTGGGAACTCATTGACGGGGAGATAGTGTTGAATCCCACACCCACTGACCGCCATCAGGTCATCGTCGGCAGGCTCGTCCACGAACTCTACAACGCCTGTGATCGGGTCGGAGGAAATTGGCAGATTTCGCCAGGGATTGGCGTCCGCCTCCCTGATGATGCTCACAGCGAGCCTGTCCCCGACGTGATGATCCGTCCGCGATTGTCCGAACCGACAAACTGGACGTTTGAGGCCTTGGTGCCCTTCGAGGTTCTCTCGCCGTATTCCCTTCGCAGAGACATGGTTCGGAAGCGTGGATTTTACACGAGGATCGAAAGCCTTACACACTACATCGTGCTGGCGCAGGACCGCATGGAGGCGACCGTATTTGCCCGGTCACAAGATTTTGAGCCGAGCGTCATCAACGGCGCGACGGCAAAGATCGAAATCGAACCTCTCGGCTTCTCGCCTTTGCTCGCTGACATCTACCGAGACGTGCCGCTCGATTGATACTTCGAGGGCGGGTGCTTGCGGCTAGCGCCACGGCCCAACTCTTGCCACGAAAGCTAAGACATCGGCCGTAAAGGTTCGACGGCTTTGCAATCTTGCAGCCTTTTGCGAGCCGTCGGGGCAGCGTTTCGGCAAGCATGCGCGTCAACACGGCGTCAACAATAGGCCTGCTAGGTTGTCGCTTGTTGCAACCAGGAATGCGCGTAAGTGCCGGACTTCCGCCGCAGAACCCTACTGCTCGGTCTTGCCCTCGTGGGGCTGTCGATCGGCCTGTTCGCCGGCGTCGCCAAGATCGGCGGCGCTGCGTTCGTTGATGCGCAGAACAGGCGGCAGCTCGGCGATCTCGCGCAGCTTGTCCTGCGAAGCGCCGAGCTGGAGGTCGATTTCGCCGTGGTTGCGATGGGCGAACTCGCCGAAAAAGGCGCGATCGATTGCAGCTCCGCCAGCCTCGGCGCGATGCGCCGCCAAGTCTATGAGAAGGGGGCCGTCAAGGACATCCGCGTCGTCGATCAGAGCGGGCGCACCCAGTGCTCGGCCTTTGCCGAGACGCTTGAGTTCGATGCGCGTCCGCTTGAGGAGATCGAAGCCTTCGCAGCGCGCAACCCCACCATCCGGCTGGTGCGGCTCGAGCAGCAATCGGCGCTTGCGATGGGCGTGCTCTGGGACTTGGCGGGCACGCCGCTGCTCGCCGTCGTCAATACCGATGCGCTGCTGTTCGCCGTCCTTCCGCGCGAGCTGCGCGATCACGCCGTGGTGCGGCTCGAACTCGCAGACGGCAGCCCCGTGGCCGAGTACTCGGTGCAGGAAGCCGAACGTGCGAGCGCGCCCGCGATGCTGGAGTTCAGCGCTGCATCGGCACGCTATCCCGTCGCCTCGCGCATCAGCGTGGCGGCGCCGGTTTTCGCGTCATGGAATAGACGGCCCGAGCGCTATGTTCTCGGCGCCGGAGGTGTGCTCGGGCTGGCATTCGGGCTGCTCCTGACCGGAGCAGTGGTGCAGCGGCAGGATCCAATCTCCGAGCTGGACCGCGCCCTTGCGGCACGCGAGCTAAAGCCGTTCCTGCAGCCGATCGTGTCGCTCACGACCGGCGACATCGTGGGATGCGAGGTCCTCGCTCGCTGGGTCCGCCCCGACGGCTCCGTCGATACGCCGCATCGCTTCATCCGCCAAGCGGAGGAGAGCGGCCGCATCGTGCCGCTCACGCATCAGCTGGTCTCGGAGGCGCTCGAGCAGCTGCGCTCGTGGATGAATCTCAAGCGGCACGTCACCGTCGCGTTCAACATCTTTCCGGGCCACCTGATGTCGGATGGCTTCGTTGCGGAATTCGCGGCGCTCGTCGACGCCGCAGAGGTGTCCCGTGCACAGGTGGTGATCGAGCTGACGGAGCGGCAGGAGCTGGACGATCTGAAGGCCGCCAGCGAGCGCATTGCCGAGTTGCGCAAGCTCGGGTTCAAGGTCGCGATAGACGACGCCGGTACCGGCCACAGCGGCCTCTCCTATCTGCAGCGGCTCGGCGTCAACATCGTCAAGATCGACAAGCTGTTCGTCGATTCGATCGAGCGCGATCATTCCGCACGCGTCATCGTCGATATGCTGGTAAGAGTCGCCGGCGAGTTGGGCATGACGACCGTGGCGGAGGGCGTGGAACGTCCCGAGCAGATCGCGGCGCTCAAGGCCTGCGGCGTCGACGAAGTGCAGGGCTACTACATATCGCCGGCTGTCCCGAGCTTCGATTTCCTGCGGCTGCTCTACTCGACCGGCAGGTCGGCCGGGACCGTAGGTCTGCGCCCCGCCAGATCCGCGTAGCGGAATCCGGTCTACTGGAACGTCACCGTCGCGAACGCGCGGGTGACCTTGTCCTGCGGCCAGAACGTGACGTTGCCCGGCGCGGCGCCCGGCGCGGCGATGTTCGTCCCCTCGCCGGGCGTGTCGAGGACCTGCTCGCCGGCGGCGTTCGAAACGCTCACCGCCCCTTCGATCAGGAGCACGCCGAACTGATCGTCGATCGGCCCGCCCCAGAAATCGGTCCCCCGGATGCCGACCGTCGCGACCGGCGTGGTCACTGTTACGTCGGCGTTGGCCATCTTGGACGCCTGGCCGGAGATGAAACGAAACGCGCCGACAATGCCGAGCTTGAGCTCGCCGGTGCCGCTCGCCGGATCGTAGACGAAGCGGTCGAGCGTCATCTCGGCCTTCTCGCCGAGCGTCAGCTGCGTGCCGTCCGCGAACGTGATTTCCAGCCGCGAGGATGTCCCCGTCGACACGATCTCCTGGTGAAAGACCGAAGAGTCGATCCTGAGCATCTCGATCTTGCCTTCAACGTTTCCGCTGCTCATTCCCTGCGTGCGGCTGACCGCGCCGATTTCCTCAGCCGCGGTCGCCGATCCGGCGGAAAGCGCCAGAAGAAAAGTCACGGCAGTAGCAGATATCGCGCGCAGCATGTCGGCGTTGCTCCGTATTGCCGTCCCCTCGGATCAATTGTGACACAGTCCCAATCCGCGCCCAACAGGGTTTCGCGACTGTGTTACGGGAGCCTATACGCAACCGACGCGCTCCCGGTTTTTCGGTTAGCGCAATTTGGTTGAGGCTCCGTTGCTCCGCGTCGAGTCTCAGCTGCGCGGGTGCAATCCCTCCAAGAGCACCGCAAGGACCGTGTCCTTGGCGGTCTCGAACCGCTTCCTGCTCGCGGCCGGGCCGAGCACCGCCTGCACCTGCGTATCGAAATCGGCGTAGTGCTGCGTCACCGCCCAGATCATCATGAGCAGGTGGCGCGGTTCGACCGGCGCGAGCTTCCCCTCCGCGATCCAGCCCGAAATCACCGACGCCTCGCGGTCGACAAATTCTTTGAGCGGCCCTTTGAGGAAGGCGCCGATCGCAGGCGCGCCGTGCAATATCTCGTTGGCGAAGAGGCGCGAGGCCGCCGGCCGCCGGCGCGACATTTCGAGTTTTGTGGTGATGTAGCCGCCGATCTCCTGGAGCGGGTCGCCGGCCGGGTCGAGCGCGGCGAGCGGCTCCAGCCAGAATTCAAGCGTGTCCTCCAGCACCGCCACGTAGATCGCCTCCTTCGAGCGGAAGTAATAGAGGAGGTTCGGCTTCGACAGCCCGGCCTTCTCTGCGATCCTGTCGATTGTCGAGCCGCGAAAGCCGTAGGCGGAGAACACTTCGAGCGCCGCGTCCAGGATGACCTTGCGGTTCTTCTTCTGGATGCGCGTCGCCTTCTTCGGCGGCTGCTCAGGCCGGTTCACGCGTTTGTTTCTTTTGAAAGATGCTCGTAACCGAGCGGGAACCAGATACCGCGTGCCAACATGTTTCCCATGTTGGGGACAACGTGGTTTTGATCGAGTTCTTGTGCGTCGGAAATGACCTTCGTGCTGATGATTCTGTATGAGTTGCCGTATGCACGCTCGAGGAATGCTAGGGCGTCCTTTTCGCTCAGTGCGGTGACGCCGACTCCGCAATAGGGGAAGTCGTCTATCTCGATCCAATTGGGACGCATGCCTCCGACCTCTGGAGCGATCCAGCGTGCTGCGATCTTTCGCCTTGACCGGCCAAGTGCCCGAACCTAGCGTTGATTTTGACCAAACAGTCAAGTTTGGCTTGGCCCTCGAAACCGGTTAGAGAGCGGGCTCGAAAACCATTAAACGCGGCGGAGCGACGACCATGTTGCAGACAACGCCCATCGCCAACAACCTCGAAGCCTATTGGATGCCGTTCACGGCGAACCGGCAGTTCAAGAAGGCGCCGCGCCTGCTCGTCCGCGCCAAGGGCATGCACTACTGGAGCCACGACGGACGCCAGGTGCTCGACGGCACGTCCGGCCTCTGGTGCGTCAACGCCGGCCACGCGCGCCCCGAGATCGCCGACGCCGTCCGCGAGCAGCTTCTCGAGCTCGACTACGCCCCCGGCTTTCAGATGGGCCACCCGAAGGTGTTCGAGCTTGCGGCTCGGCTTTCGGCGCTTGCCCCGCAGGGGCTCGACCACGTCTTCTTCACGAACTCCGGCTCGGAATCGGTCGAGACCGCGCTCAAGGTCGCGCTCGCCTACCATCGCGTGAAAGGCGAAGGGAGCCGCATACGACTGATCGGCCGCGAGCGCGGCTATCACGGCGTCAATTTCGGCGGCACATCGGTCGGCGGCATGGTCGCCAACCGGAAGCATTTCGGCGCGCTGCTCTCGGGCGTCGATCATCTCCGCCATACGCACGACCTTGCGCGGAACGCCTTCACCCGCGGCGAGCCCGCGCATGGCGCCGAGCTTGCCAACGATCTCGATCGCCTCGTCGCACTGCACGACGCCTCGACCATCGCCGCCGTCATCGTCGAGCCGGTCGCAGGATCGGCGGGGGTGCTGATCCCGCCCAAGGGCTATCTGCAAAAGCTCCGGCAGATTTGCGACAAGCACGGGATTCTCCTGATCTTCGACGAGGTGATCACCGGGTTCGGACGCCTCGGCGCGGCTTTCGGAGCAGACTATTTCGGCGTCACGCCGGACATCATGACGACCGCGAAGGGACTGACGAACGGCGTCGTTCCGATGGGCGCGGTGTTCGTGAAGAAGGATATCTACGAGTCGTTCATGAGCGGCCCTGAGCACCTGATCGAATTCTTCCACGGCTATACCTATTCGGGTAACCCCGCCTCATCGGCAGCGAGCCTCGCCGCGCTCGACATCTATCAGCGCGAGGGCCTGCTCACCCGCGCGTCAGAAATGGCGAAGCATTGGGAGGACGCGCTCTTCAGCCTGAAGGGGCTTCCGCACGTCATCGATGTGCGCAGCATCGGCCTGGTCGGCGCGGTCGAGCTCGAGCCGATCGAGGGCCAGCCGGCGAAGCGGGCCTTCTCGGCGTTCCTGGAGTCCTATGAACAAGGCATCCTGATCCGGACCACCGGCGACACCATCGCCATGTCGCCGCCGCTCATCATCTCGAAGAGCGAAATTGACGAGCTGATTGGAAAACTCGCAGGCGTGTTGAAGAACTTGAATTGAGCGCGCCGCTGCGTCGACACGTAGCCCGGATGGAGCGAAGCGCAATCCGGGGTCCACGTCCGAAGACTAAGTCCCGCATTTAGCTTCGCTCCATGCGGGCTACGAGTTGGGGTTCTTGAATGGATCGCATCGCGAACGCCATAAACGGCCGCATCGAGCCGTCAGCCTCGGGCCGTTTCTCTCCGGTGTTCAACCCGGCGACGGGCGAGCAGACGGGCGAGCTTGGGCTTTCGAGCGCCGCCGAAGTGGACAAGGCCGTCCAGGCCGCCAAGAAGGCCGCGCCCGCATGGGGCACGATGCCGCCGCTGAAGCGCGCGCGCTTCATGTTCAAGTTCAAGGACCTTCTGGAGCGGAACGTCGACAAGCTCGCCAGCGCGATCTCCGCCGAGCATGGCAAGACGCATTCCGACGCGGTCGGGGAGGTCTCTCGCGGCATCGAGGTGGTGGAATTCGCCTGCGGCATTCCCCAGCTGCTCAAAGGCGAGTTCTCGCGGAACGTCGGCCCGGAGATCGACTCCTACTCCGACCGCCAGCCGCTCGGCGTCTGCGCCGGCATCACGCCGTTCAACTTCCCGGCCATGGTGCCGATGTGGATGTACCCGATGGCGATCGCCTGCGGGAACACGTTCGTGTTGAAGCCGTCGGAGCGCGACCCGTCCGCTTCGATGCTCGCCTTCGAGCTTTTCAAGGAAGCGGGCTTCCCCGACGGCGTTTTGAACATCGTGCACGGCGACAAGGAGGCGGTCGACGCCATCCTCGATCACCCCGACATCAAGGCCGTCAGCTTCGTCGGCTCGACCGCGATCGCGCAGTATGTGTACACGCGGGGCACGGCCGCCGCTAAGCGCGTGCAGGCGCTGGGCGGCGCCAAGAACCATATGATCGTCATGCCCGACGCCGACATGGACAAGGCGGCGGATGCGCTGATGGGCGCCGGCTACGGCTCCGCCGGCGAGCGTTGCATGGCGATATCCGTCGCCGTCCCGGTCGGCGAGGAGACCGCGAACCGGCTGGTCGAGGAGCTTGTCCCGCGCGTGCGCGCGCTGAAGGTCGGCCCCGCCACCGATCCCGACGCCGAGATGGGTCCGCTCGTGACGAAGCAGCACATGGAGAAGGTGCTCGGCTACATCGATAAGGGTATCAAGGAAGGCGCTGACCTTGTCGTCGACGGACGCGGCCTGAAGCTGCAGGGCTACGAGAACGGCTATTTCGTCGGCGGCTCGCTCTTCGACCGCGTAACGCCGGAGATGACCATCTACAAGGAAGAGATTTTTGGGCCGGTGCTCTCGGTCGTCCGGGCCGACAGCTACGACCATGCCGTCGACCTCATCAACAAGCATGAATACGGCAACGGCACGGCCATCTTCACGCGCGACGGCGACGCGGCGCGCACCTTCGCCGACCAGATCGAGATCGGCATGGTCGGCGTCAACGTGCCGATTCCGGTTCCGGTCGCGTATCACTCGTTCGGCGGTTGGAAGCGCTCGCTCTTCGGCGACCACGCGATCTACGGGCCGGAGGGCGTGCGCTTCTATACGCGGCTGAAGACGGTGACGACGCGCTGGCCGGCGGGGATCGCCCATGGCGCGGTCTACACCTTCCCGTCGATGCATTGAGTGGATGCGGCGGGGACCTCTCAGGAATGTCGTCATGCCCGGACTTGATTCGGGCATCCATTCCGTAGCGGTGTCGCGGGCTCGACGGTCACGGAGTGGATTGCCAGGTCAGGCCCGGCAATGACGACAGGGAAAGGCTGATGTCCGCACCCGGTTCAAACCTGAAAATCAACGGCGAGCGCCTGTGGGAGACCATCCACGAGATGGCGAAGATCGGGCCGGGCGTGAAGGGCGGCAACCGGCGGCTCACGCTCACTGACGTCGACAAGCAGGGCCGTGATCTCTTCAAGTCCTGGTGCGAGAAAGCCGGCTGCCGGGTCGCCGTCGACACGATGGGCAACATGTTCGCCCGCCGCGAGGGGACGGACAGCCTCCTGCCGCCGGTGATGGTCGGATCGCACCTCGACACGCAGCCGACCGGCGGCCGCTACGACGGCGTGCTCGGCGTGCTCTCCGGCCTCGAGATCGTGCGCACGCTGAACGACCTCGGCATCAAGACGAAGCATCCGATCGAGGTGGTGAACTGGACCAACGAGGAGGGCTCGCGCTTCGCGCCCGCGATGATCGCCTCCGGCGTCTTCGCCGGCGCCTACACCCAGGACTACGCGTACGGGCTCAAGGATTCTGAGGGAAAGGCCTTCGGCGAGGAGCTGCAGCGCATCGGCTATGTCGGCCCTGAGCCCGTCGGGAAGCGGCCGCTGAAGGCATTCTTCGAATACCATATCGAGCAGGGGCCGATCCTCGAGGCGGAGGGCGTCGATATCGGCGTCGTCACGCACGGGCAGGGGCAGCGCTGGTTCGACGTGAAGCTGACCGGCTTCGAGAGTCACGCCGGCTCGACGCCGATGCCGCGCCGCCGCGACGCGCTTCTCGGCGCCGCCCGGCTGGTGCAGGCGGTGAACGACATCGCGGTCAAGAACGCGCCGCATGCCGTCGGCACAGTCGGCGTGCTCAACACCTATCCTGGCTCGCGCAACGTCATCCCCGGCTCCGTGTCGATGACGGTCGACTTCCGTCATCCCGTCGACACGACGCTGTCGGAGATGAAGGAGGCGTTCAGCGCCTGCGTCGAGACGAT
>JBOHKB010000056.1:0-19340 GCA_050728815.1 Propylenella sp. | reverse complement strand
TAGGGGGACAGCACCGTGTGAAGGAGGTCTGCAAGCGTCGCCGATCGCTCGATCTTCGTCCCCGCTTCGGTGATTTGCGGCAGCGTCAGGGCATGAGCGCGTGCTAGTGCGCCAAGCCGATCCCGGATCATCTCGGCTAGTTCCGGCGCTGTTTTCGTGGATTGCGCGCTGAGCGTCACCACGCCAGTCGCTAACGCGAAGAGGTTCATGATCCGGTGGTGCATCTCGCGGAGCAGCAAGCGCTCTTGCTGTTCGGCGCGGCGGCGCTCGGAGATATCGCGAGCGATCGTTGAGGCGCCGATGACACGGCCTGAAGTGTCCTTGAGGGGCGACGCGGTGAGCGAAATCTCGACAAGGCTGCCGTCCTTGCGGCGGCGCATCGTGTCATAGGGTTCCACCCGCTTCCCGCGGCGGATGCGGTCCAGGATGCCGGGCTCCTCGTTTTGACGATCCTCCGGAATGAGCAGCGTGACCGGCTGGCCGATCATCTCTTCGGCGGTGTAGCCGAACAGACGGGTCGCACCGTCGTTCCAGCTGGTGATGATGCCATCAAGGTTCTTGCTGATGATCGGGTCCTGAGAGGATTCCACGATTGAGACGAGACGCAGCGCCGCTTCCTCGATCCGTCTCCGCTCGGTAATGTCTATGTCCACCCCGGCATAGCGAAGGACGCTCCCGTCGCGATCGCGGATGACGCGTCCGCGCCCGAATATCCAGCGGACCTCGCCATCCGAGGGGCGCGTGATCCTGTACTCGGCTTCGTAACTGTCGCGGCCTTCCTCGACCGCCGCGTGGAATCCGTCGACGACGCGACCCCGATCCTCGGGGTGCCGGAGACTCCGCGTCACCTCGATCGGCACTGGCCGATCGGTCGGCTCAAGGCCCATGATGCGGAAGAACTGCGGGGTGCCGCGGAAAGTATTTTTCTCGAGGTCGATGTCCCAGACGCCGATCTCGGCGGTCTGCTCCGCCAGGCTCAGCAGCTCGCTGCGCTCCCGCAACGCTCGTTCCGTCTGCAGGCGTTCGGTGATGTCCCGGAAGAAGACCGCCAGTCCCCACGCCGCGGGGCGAAGATGGAGCTCCACGGGAGTCCGCGTGACCGTGGAGATCGTTTCGAGGCGTGCACGCTTGCCGGTGGCCATCGCCTCGACATGAGCTGCGTGCGAGTTCGAGCCGGGAAAGGTCGGAAACGTCTCGAGCATGCTTTTGCCGAGAAGCTCTTCCCGCCGGCGGTTCCAGAAATCCTCGGCGCCGCTGTTGACGTAGATGAAGCGCCACTCGTGGTCGATCGCGTAGAACGCTTCGTCCATGCCCTCGAGAATTTCGACGGCGGAAGGCAGCATCGAATCGTGGTCGTCCACGCGAGTCCTTCGCCAACCGGGCGCGTGCCGATTTCGACCATCGTCTTCGGCGCGCCTCGGGTCCAGCGTCTCGCTGGCTTCTTGTCAATTGATCATAAAACGGCGCCCGCCGCGAGACGCCTCACGCTGCAGGCGGCACTTTGCTAGCAAGAATGAGCGGCGGCTGCCGAGGCGGCCTGATCAGCCCGCCATGAAGCTCGCGACCGCCTTCGCCGCCTCCGGCTTCTCGTCGAGGACGAGGTGGCCGGCGCCCTTGATGATCTTGATGTCGGCCTTGGGCAGGAACTTCTTCCAGTGCTTGTGCTGCTCGACCGGCACGATGCGGTCTTCATCGCCCCACACGATCAGCGTTGGCATCGTCACGCGGTGCAGGTAGCGCGGCAGCTTCGCGTCCCACGGCCGCTCCCAGAAGAGCCGCGCGAACGTGGTCGCTTCCCGGTAGCGCGCGGCAATGAAGTCCATGGGCGGCGGCCCTTCGGGCAGCCATTTCTTGATCACGTCAAAGTTCGAGACGAGCATTCCCGGAAGCTGCTCGCCCGGCAGGCCGAGGATGTCGGCGGTCGGGTGCTCCTTGTCGCGAAAACCCGCCGGCCCGACCAAAGCGAGCTTCTTCACCCGGTTCGGGTAGGCGATCGCGAACTTTGCCGCGATCCATCCGCCGAGTGAGAAGCCGACCAGGTTGATCTTGTCGATCTTGAGCGTGTCGAGCAGCGCGTCGTAGTGGAGCACGTAGTCCTGTAGCTCGTTCATTTCCGGGTCGTCGCCCGATTCGCCGTAGCCCGGATGATAGGGGTGGAGGACGCGGAACTGATCAGTCCAGGCGCTGACGAACTCGAAGCCGTGGAACGTCCCGCCGCCATGCAGGAACATGAGCGGCTCTTTGCCTTTGCCGCCCTCGTAGATGACGGTGTCGACGCCGTTCACCTTGTACGACTTGCGTTCGAAGCCCTGCATCGCCGCCCCCTCACTCCGCCGCTTCGCGTTGCGCTTCGCTGACCGACTGCCCGCGCAGCCTGGGCATCACCTCCTCGGCGAAGAGCGTCAGGTTCTTGACGGCCTTCCAGTTCGGCACGTTGCCGAGGTGGCCCTGGATGTTGACGTGCGTGGTGTCCATCTGGTGCGCCCATTCGCCGATCAGGTTGGCGACCTTCTCCGGCCCGCCGACCGCGATGAAGATCATCTTCTCCAGGTTCTTGAAGTTGAACGAGCCGTGCAGCTTGTCGCCGACGGAGGCGCGCGCCTTGAGCTGCTCGATCGAGATGTAGCCGGGAGGCGCGAGGAACTGCGGGATCGTCCGCAGCGATGTTTCGAAGAAGTACTGGATGTGCTCGAGGCCTTCCTTCTCGGCGATCTCGTCCGTCTCCGCCACGTAAGTCAGGACGCCCATCGGCAGCTGCTCGGGCCGGACCGGATGGCCGTAATGTGCGGAGCGCTCTCGGAGCTTCTGATTCAGCTCGCGCGCCTTCTCGCGCGTGATGAAAACGGCGGAGTAGCCGAAGCCGAGCTCCGCCGCGAGCTCGATGGTTTCGGGGCTTCCGGTGCCGACGAGATAGCATGGCGGGTGCGGCTTCTGCAGCGGGCGCGGCCACGGATTGAGGAAGCGGTAGGTATAGAAGTCGCCGTAGTATTGCTGCGGCCCATCCTCGGTCCATGCCTTCAGGATTATTTCGAGCGATTCACGGTAGCGCTGACGCGAGGTCGCAGGATTGACCGGATGCGCCCAGTACTCCATTCCCGTTCCGAGCGGGAACGCGACTTCCAGCCGTCCGCCCGACAGCACGTCGAGCATGGCGTATTCCTCGGCGAGACGGTTCGGGTATTCGAGGTTCGGCGGCGTTCCCCACACGCATATCTTCGCCCGCTTCACACGATTGAGCAGCGCGCCAGCGATGATGTTGGGCGCCTGCATCATGCTGTACGCGGTGTTGTGATGCTCATTGATGACGATGGCGTCGAAGCCGAGCCGGTCGGCGAGCTCAAGCTGGCTGAAATAGGTCTCGTAGAGCGCGCCTGCCTTCGTCGGATCGTAGATGCTGTTGGGGAAGTTGACCCAGACCGACTTATACTTGCTCATGTCTTCGGGCAGGTAAGTGTAAGGCATGAAGTGCATGAAATCGAAACGAAGTCGGTCGGACATGGCGCTGCTCCCTTCTCTCGCCCTGAGGCCCGCTGAACCAGAGGCTTGGCGCCGCCGGCCGCTCTCCCGCACCAGAATTGCCGCCGATGACCACACTTCATGCGGCGTGAAATTGCGTGTATTATGCACTAGGCAGGCAAAATTGAAAGTGACGGGAGGTACGTATCGGGCTGCCTGCGCCATACGTTCCTTTTCGCCAACGATCGGAACACGCGCAACCGGCAAGCGTCGCGACGCGGTCGCTCAGAACCGCCGACGGCGCCCCGAAAAGTGCAGGTTGAACGCATCCGAAGCTCAAGGGAGGGTACATACGATGGATAGACGAACGTTCATCAAGGGCAGTGCGGCCACCGTCGGCGCCGTGAGTTTGCCGCGCAAGCTCTACGCGCAGGCGGAGGCGCCGGCCAAGATCCGTTTCGGCACCGCGGTCGGTTTGTCGGGCCCGTTCATCGACGGCGCGAAATCGACGACCGTCTCCCAGTACGACCTCTGGGCGAAGCGTACGAACGACGCCGGCGGCATCATGCTGTCGAAGTACAACAAGAAGGTACCCGTCGAAATCGTCTATTACGACGGCCGTTTCGACAACAACGAGACCATCAAGCTCACCGAGAAGCTGATCCTCGACGACAAGGTCGAGATGATGCTTGCCCCGTGGGGGACGCAGTGGAACATCGTCTCCGCGCCGATCACCAACCAGTACGAGTATCCGGTGATCTACACGACGGCGGGCGATTCCATTCTCTACACGAAAGGCAACGACTGGCCGTATGCATTCTGGTCGCTCGCGCAGCCGAACGAGGCGACCCAGCCGCTGGTCGATTGGCTCGTTCAGCTCAAGAACGAAGGAAAGATCAAAGGGCGCGTAGCCACCACAAACATCGGCATCGAGCTGGGCGTCGAAATGGCCAAAGCGTTTGCGGCGTTGGCGCCCGCAGCCGGTCTGGACCTCGTCTTCAACAAGAGCTATCCGCCGGAAACCCAGGATCTGCAGCCGCTGCTGCGGGAGGTAATGGCGACCGAACCGGACGCCTTCCTCTCCTTCAGCTACCCGCCGGACACCTTCCTTGTGACCGGACAGGCGCAGCAGCTCGGTTTCAACCCCGCCGTCTTCTATGTCTGCATCGGCGGCGTGTTCCCCGGCTACCGGGATGCGTTCGGCGCCGACAAGGTCGAAGGCATCCTCGCCTATGGCGGGCAGGACCCTGAGGCGCCCGGCTACGCGGAGTACGCCGAGGCCATGAAGGCGACGTACAACCAGGAGCCCGAAGCGGGCGCGGTGCAGGTCTATGCCTGCCTGCAGATCGTCCAGCAGGCGATCGAGGCGGTCGGCGAGATCGATCGCGTGAAGATCCGCGACGAGATCGCCAAGGGCGGCAAGGGCACGCTCTGGGGCGACATCACCTGGAAGAACCAGATCAACGCCAACCCGTGGGCGGTAGGCCAGTGGCAGGGCGGCAAGATGGTCGGCATCTTCCCCGCCGACAAGACGAACGCGCAGCCGCCGCTTTTCCCGAAGCCGAAGTGGGGCTAGTAACCGCATGAAACGCGGGCCGGACGGGGTCACCCGTTCGGCCCACGCATTCCCGGGCGGGGACCTTTCGGACCATGTTCGAAGTCGTGCTGAACGGCCTCGTCCTCGGCGGGATGTACGGCCTGATCGCGCTCGGGCTCAATCTCCAGTACGGCATCGCCCGCATGTTGAACCTCTCCTACGGAGAGTTCTTCACCGCGGGCGCGTTTGCCTCCTTCTTCGCGTTTACACTCTACAAGCTCAATCCGCTGCTCGGCCTGGCGGTCAGCGTGCCCATCGCGTTCGCCGCCAACTGGCTGATCTACCGCTTCCTTCTGTTGCCGCTGATCCGGCGGGCACCCAACCGCGACGCGCTCGACGGCGACGTGGTGCTCTGCACCTTCGGCCTGCTCTTCGTTTTCCAGGGGTTTGAGCAGATCTACTGGGGCGGCAACGTCCGCGCCTACCAGTTCCTCGCTTTCCCGATCCATCTCCCCGGCGCGATGCTCCCGGCAAACCGCCTGATGGCCTTCATCGCCGCGATGGCGCTCGGCGGCATCCTGATCCTTGCGCTCCGCAAGACCCGCTTCGGCACCGCGCTCCGCGCCATCGCCATAGACCCGATCGCCGCGAGCCTCTCCGGCATCAATGTCCTCAATCTTTCGGCGCTCGCCTTTGCGCTTGGCGGCGCGATGGTCGCCATTTCCGGCGCGCTCGTCAGCACGTTCATCGCCATCAGCGCCTCGATCGGCATCCTGTTCACGCTGAAGGCGCTGATCGTCATCATCGTCGGCGGCCCCGGCCGCATGGGAGGCGCCATCGCCGCGGGCCTCCTGCTCGGGCTCGCCGAGGCGCTCGGCGGCTACCTGATCGATTCGAGCCACACGCTGGCGTTCAACTACGCAATTCTCATCCTGGTTCTTCTGATCAAGCCAACCGGGTTGTTCGCCCGTGGCTGAGGACCGGTTGAGATGGCTTGCGTTGGCGGCGGCTATCGTCGTCACGGCCGTATTGGCGGCGCTGCCGCTCGTGCTTTCACGCTACGGCATCTCCTCCGGCATCGTGTTTTTCGCCAACGTCGCGCTCGCCACCGCGTGGGCGCTGTTCTCGGGGCCGACCCGCTACATCTCGCTCGCAACCGCCACCTTCGTCGGCGTCGGGATGTACACGGTGGCGTTCACGAATGAGCTTGTGCCCCTCGCGGTTTCACTGGCGCTCGCGGGGATTGTCGGTTTTCTCTTCGCCGTCGTGGTCGGGCTGTCCACGCTCCGGCTGCGCGGCGTCTATTTCGTCATCTTCACCTTCGGACTGACAGAACTTATGCGCCAGCTGGTCAGCTGGTACGAGATCACCATCACGAACAAGGTGAACCGCTTCATGAGCGTCAGCGTCGGCGCGATCACCATCTACGAGATGCTGCTCGCCCTCGCCGTGATCGCCGTCGTCGGCAGCTGGTACATGAGCCGGACCCGCCTCGGCTACGCGCTCCGCGCCATCGGCGAGGACGAGACCGTGGCGCGCCACAGCGGCATCAACACCACGCTGGTAAAGGTGCTGGTCTTTGCCATCGCCTCCTCGATGATGGCGCTTGTCGGCGGCGTCTATGCGCTCCGCTACCCGAGCATCGATCCCACCGTCGGCTTCAGCAATCAATGGTCATTCACGGTGCTGATCGCCGCGCTGCTCGGCGGTCCCGGCAGACCGTGGGGTCCGGCCGTTGGCGCCGTCCTGCTGGTGCTCTTGTCCGATTTTCTCGTCGGACATTTCTCGCAGTACTTCACCATCGCGCTCGGCATCTGTTTCGTCGTGATCGTCTATTTCATTCCGGGCGGAATCGCCCTCCGGATCGAGCAGCTCTACGCGAAGCTGGCTGCAAGCCAGACGCTCGCCCGCTTTCGCCCCGCCGCGGCGACGCCGGCTGGCGGCCGCGCTCGGCCGGAGCTTTCGACAGCGGCAGCGCGGACGGGGAGCGCTCCGATCTCCGTGCCGCGCGAGACGCGGCGCAAGGCTCCTCGCCCGTTCATGCACCGCGTCACGCGGTCAGGCCCGACGCTTGTCGAGCGCAGCGGCGGCGGTCCGCCGCCCAACACGATCCTGAGCGTCCACGGGCTCAGAAAAGCGTTTGGCGGCCTGGTCGCCGTCCGCGACCTCTCGTTCGATATCCCGAAAAGCGGCATTACCGGGCTGATCGGACCGAACGGCTCCGGCAAGACGACCGTCCTCAACCTCATCACCGGCGAGTTGCCGGCGGATGCCGGCTCGATCCACTTCCACGGCGAGGAAATCCTTGGCGCGCGATCCTTCGAGGTCTGTCGGGCCCGCATCGCCCGGACGTTTCAGCTCGTGCGCGTCCTCCCCGGCATGACCACGCGCGAGAACATCATGCTCGGGCGGATGTTCGGCAGCGATCCGACTTGGCCGGCGGCGGCGATGCGCGAAACCGATGCTTTGCTTGAGCGCGTCGGTCTGGCCGACCGGGCTCACCTCGTCGGCTCGCAGCTCACCTATATCGACCAGAAGCGCGTCGAGCTCGCCCGCGCGCTGGCGACGCGGCCGCAGCTCCTCCTGCTCGACGAATGGCTCGCCGGCCTGAACCCGACGGAGCTCAAGATCGGCATCGAGCTGGTTCGCAGGATTCAGCGCGAGGGGATCACGGTCGTCATGGTCGAGCACGTGATGGAGGCGATCCGCGCGCTCTGCGGCCACGTGGTCGTCATGAACGCCGGCATGAAGATCGCGGAGGGGACGCCGGCGGAGGTTCTGTCCGACGCGAAGGTGATGCAGGTCTATCTCGGGGAGGACGATGCTCAGGCTTGAGCACATCAGCGTCGCCTACGGCAAGCACGAGGCCCTGCATGACGTGACGCTCGACGTCGCGGTAAGCCGCGCGACGGCAATCCTCGGCGCGAACGGCGCGGGAAAGACCACGCTGCTGAAGACGATCGCCGGCCTCGTCCGGCCGCAGCCCGGCGGCCGCATCCTCTTCGAGAACCGGCCGATCGAGCAGGACGCGCCGCACCGCATCGTCACGGCGGGCATCGCGCTCGTGCCCGAAGGCCGCCGCCTGTTCGGCGACATGTCGGTGATGGACAATCTGCAGATCGGCGCCTATCCGAAACGCTCCCGCGCCGGCGAGGCCGAGCGGCTGGAGCGGCAGCTCGCGCTGTTCCCGCGTCTCGCCGAGCGCCGGCACCAGCTCGCCAAGACCATGAGCGGCGGCGAGCAGCAGATGCTGGCGATCGCCCGCGCCCTGATGTCGGAGCCGAGGATACTGCTCCTCGACGAACCTTCGCTCGGCTTGAGCCCGCGGCTGGTCGGCGATCTCTTCTCGGTGCTTCGCCGCCTGACCGAGGCGGGGCAGGCTATCGTCCTCGTCGAGCAGAACGCGCATCAGAGCCTCCGGCTAGCAGATCACGTCTACGTCCTCGAGAACGGGCGTATCGTCGGTGCCGGAACTTCGGACGAAATGCGCCAGGACCGGATGATCCAGAAGGCCTATCTCGGGCTTTGACCGGCGCCCGCGGCGTTTCAACCGATCAGCGCTTCGCTGTTCGGGTCGAAAAGCATCGCCCGCGCCGGATCGATCTGCAATCGGATGCGTTCGCCGGCCGCGTTCTTTCCCGACGGCAGGCGCGCGATGACGTCGCTTCCGCCGAGCGTCAGGAAGGCGAGGCTGTCGGCGCCGGTCGGCTCGATCACGTCGATCCGCGCCTCGAAGCTTGTTCCGTCGGCCGCGCCCGCGGTGTCGGGGGCGATCGCTTCCGGCCTCACGCCGAGGATGACCGGGGCGCCCCGGTACGCGGCATGCTCCCGCGAGAACACTCCGATCGCGAGCCGGATTTCATCCCCGCCGTTGCGGGCGATATGGAACATGGCGCGTCCGCCGCTCTCGTCGAGGACGCCGTTGATGAGGTTCATCGAGGGCGAGCCGATGAAGCCGGCGACGAACAGATTAGCCGGCCGGTCGTAGATTTCCTGCGGCGCGGCCATCTGCTGGATTTCCCCGCCTCGCATCACGGCGACCTTGGTAGCGAGCGTCATCGCCTCGATCTGATCGTGCGTCACGTAGACGATGGTCACGCCGAGGTTCTGGTGGAGCTTCTTCAGCTCGGTGCGCATCTCGACCCTGAGCTTGGCGTCGAGATTGGAGAGCGGCTCGTCGAACAGGAAGACCTTCGGATTGCGCACCAGCGCGCGCCCCATCGCCACGCGCTGCCGCTGCCCGCCGGAGAGCTGGTTTGGCCGTCGGTCCAAGAGTGTGTCGAGGTGCAGCAGCGCCGCGACCCGCCGCACCTCGGCGTCGCGCACGGCGCGCGGGATGCCGCGCACCTTCATCCCAAAACTCATGTTCTGGTGGACGTTCATCGAGGGGTAGAGGGCGTAGGACTGGAACACCATGGCGATGTCGCGGTCGCGCGGTGCGAAATCGTTGACCACGCGTCCGTCGATCAGGATGTCGCCGGCGCTGACCGGCTCGAGCCCGGCGATCATGTTGAGGAGCGTCGACTTGCCGCATCCCGACGGCCCGAGCAGCACCAGGAACTCGCCGTCGTTCGCTGCGAGGCTGACGCCGCTGATCGCGCTCAGGCTCCCGAATTTCTTGGAGACGTTCCTGACTTCGAGCGACGCCATCGCGCTCTAGCCCTTCACCGAACCCGACATCAGCCCACGGATGAAGTACCGTCCGGCGACGACATAAAGAAGGAGCGTGGGGATGGCGGCAAGCGCTGCCGACGCCATGTGAACGTTGTACGGCTTCTCGCCGGTGCTCGTGTTCACGATGTTGTTCAACGCCACCATGATCGGCGCGTTGCTGCCGAAGGCGTAGGCCGAGCCGAACAGGAAGTCGTTCCAGATGTTGGTGAACATCCAGATCACCGAGACGATCAGGATGGGAGCGGAGATCGGCAGCATGACGCTGAAGAACGTGCGGAAGAAGCCGGCGCCGTCCACCTGCGCCGCCTTCACCAGCTCCTGCGGCACGGTCATGTAGTAGCCGCGCGCGAAGACGGTCGTGAAGGGCAGCCCGTAGACGGTATGCACAAAGATCAGGCCAAGCAGGCTACCCGACAGCCCGAGCGAGCCGAGCGTCCGCGCCATCGGGATCAGGATCGCCTGGTAGGGCGTGAACGTGCCGAACAGGATCAGCCCGAATACCAGCCGGTGGTACGGGAAGGCGAATTTCGTGAGCGCGAAGCCGTTGAGCGCGCCGATCAGCGTCGCGATCACGACGGCCGGCACTGCGATGATGAAGGTGTTGGAATAAAAGGGGCTGATGCCGATGCATTCGACCCCGATGCAGGCGGTGGACCAGGCGGCTTGCCACGGCTCGACCGTCACCTCGGCGGGTGGGGCCAGGATGTTGCCGGCGCGGATCTCGCTCATCGGCTTGAGCGACGTGAAGATCATCACCAGCAGCGGGAAGAGATAGAGGAGCGCGAAGAACGAAAGCGCGCCGTAGATGGCGAGGCGGCTGAGCCGGTGCCTGCGCCGGGCCGTTGCCGCCGACGGCATCGATGCGACGGCGGCGACGCTCATTGCCGGTCCTCGCGGCGAAGCTCCCAAGCGATGAACGGGATCATCAGCACGAGCACCGAGACGAAGATCATGATGGAGCTTGCCGCCGCGAGCCCGAGCCGTTGCCGCCCGAAAGCGAACTGGAACATGAAGTTGGTCGGAAGATCGGTCGCGAACCCAGGCCCGCCGCCGGTCATCGCCACCATCAGGTCGAAGGTGCGGAGCGCGAGCGCCATCATGATGATGAACACGGTCAGGAACGCAGGCCGCAAGAGCGGCGTGACCACGCTCCAATAGGTGCGGAAGAGGCTGGCTCCATCGATTTTCGCGGCCTTGACGATCTCTGCGTCGACGCCGCGCAGCGCCGCCAGGAACACCGCCATGGCGAAGCCAGATCCCTGCCATACCGCGGCGATGATCAGCGTGTAGATCGCCCGGTCCGGGTTGGCGATCCAATCGAGCCGGAAATCCAAGAAACCCCAGTCGTGCATGAGCTTTTCGATGCCGAGGCCGGGATTCAGAATCCACTTCCACGCCGTGCCGGTGACGATGAAGGAGATCGCCAGCGGATAGAGATAGATCGTGCGGAACAGCGCCTCCGCCTTGATCCGCTGGTCTAGGAGGATGGCAAGCAGCAGGCCGAAGACCGTCGAGACGCCGACATAGCCGATCGTGAAGACGATCAGGTTGTAGACGCTCGCGTGCCAGCGGCTGTTCGACCAGAGCGCCACGTACTGCTGGAAGCCGACAAACGCGAAGCGTGGCACGGTCCTCGAATCGGTGAACGAGAGCAGTCCCGAATAGGACACGAACCCGTAGACGAAGATTGCGACGATCACGGCGGTCGGGATGACCACGAGCACATTGATCCGCGAGGCCAGCCAGCGCGACAGGGCGTTGCCCGCGCCCCCGCGACGCTCCTCGCTGCTCAATACTGCCGCCGTCATCAGACCAGATGCGCCCCGAGACTGGTTCCGCGAGACGGCCCTTGCCCGTCAGAACGACGGCGGCAGGGCCGCAGCCCGCCGCCGCCGATCGATCGTCAGATCAAAGCTCGGACAAGCCCTGCTGGATACTAGCAATCGCGTCCTGGGCCGTCATGCCCGGCGTGTTGGCGAATTCGTTGACGACGTCCTCGAACACGCCGCGCACGTCGGTGGTTTGCGCCGAGTTCTGCGACAGCGACGGCACCATCATGCCGTTCGCCACCGCGGCGGCGCGATCGGCGATGCCTTTCTGGCCGCATGCGCCGAAATTGTCGGGCTTCACGTCGAGCCGCGCCGGGATCGAACCCTTGCGGATGTTGAACTCCTCCTGCACGGCCGCGTCCATGGTGATCTCGGCGAGCTTCTTCTGCGCGGCGACGCCCGCTTCGTCGAGGCCGCTGAAGAAGCCCCAATAGTCGGCGAGCCACACGAACTGGCCTTCGGTGCCCGGGCCGTTGGCGCACACGTAGTCCGTGTTCGCCACTTTGCCCGCGACGTTGAATTCGCCGAGCGCCCAGTCGCCGGCTAGCGCCATCGCCGCCTGGCCTTCCATCACCATCGCGATCGAGAGGTTCCAGTCGCGGTTCGGATAGCCGGGATCGACGTAGCTCAGCACCTTCCGATACGTGTCGAACACCTGCACCATGGTGTCCCCGCTCAGCGCGGCGTCGTCGAGCTCCTCGATGGCAGCCTTGTGGAACTCGGGTCCGCCGACGCCGTTCAGCACGGCTTCCCAAAGGAACAGCTCCTGCCAAGCCTGACCGCCATGGGCGATCGGGATGACGCCGTCGGCGTTCATCTTGTCGGCGAGCGCGAAGAAATCGTCCCACGTCTTGGGTGGGGTGCCCCCGTATTTGTCCAGCAGCGCCTTGTTGATCCAGATCCAGTTGTGGCGGTGCGTGTTGAACGGCGCGCCCACCCAATCGCCGTCTGTGTGGGCGTATGACTTGAGACCGTCCGGCAGGACTGCGTCCCAGTTCTGAGCGGCGGCGATTTCGTCGACGTTGCCGAGCAGGCCCTCCTGCGCAAACTGGCGGATCTGCGCGCTGTGCATCTGCATGGCGGCGGGCGGGTTGCCGGCGGCGATGCGCGCCTGCAGCACCTGGTAGGCGTTCATGCCGGCGCCGCCCGCGACGGCGGCGTCCTCCCATACGATCCCGGCCTTTTCCGCTTCATCCTTGATCACCTGCATCGCGTGCGACTCGCCGCCCGAGGTCCAGAAGTGCATCAGCTCCAGCTTTGTCCCCTGTGCGAACGCCACGGTGCCCGCCACCGCGAGCGCGACGAGCGAAACGCCGACGTAAGTGAGCTTCCTCCTTCGATGACCTTGCATTGGTCTCCTCCCTGATTGCGGCGCGCAAGCTCGGCGCCGCTCGTTTCCGCAGCCGGCACGCGTCCCCGCCGGGGCGACGCCCGGACTTTACGGGCGGAAACGCCAAGCTTCCGCATCGGAAAACGATTTAAGTTTATCGTCCGACCCAACGCAAGCGGAAAACCGAGTGCTCACGCTCGACCGACCTATAGTCTTTTGAAATCAGGAATAGAATCGCCGTTTTGCGGCGAAGAACCGACACGCCTCAGCGGTAAATCGTTTCGCATTTGGTTAGCCGGGCGAGGGCTTTGCTTGTGCGGAACCGGTCGGGCGACCGCCGTTCGCGACTCAGAGGCGCTCGGCGGCGCCGTCGTTCCGCGACGACCTGACGATCGCCTCGAAGATCCGGATGTTCTCGACCAGCTCTTCCGGAGTGAAACGATAGGGCGCGCGCCCCGCGACGGCGTCCGCCCACGCCTCGAAATTCTGCGTGACGGTGTCGGTCGGCTTGTAGACCGTGCTCCGGCGTCCGCCCTGATCGACCCGCGTCAGAACCGTGGGTTTTCCTTGATCGACATTGGCCTCCGCGACGATCTCGGCCCAGCCTTTGTCACCGAAGGCGGTGACGCGGCTGTAGAAGGGCGTGACCGACACCGAGGTGATCTTCGCCCGCACGCCGGATTTGAAGATGATGTCGGCGCTCATGAAATCCTCGGCGGGGGGTTTCAGGATCATCGTGGTCGTGCGGGCGCGCACCTCCGCCGCCGGGCCGGCCATGTGCACGAAGAGATCGGTCAAGTGGATGCCGAGCGCGGTCATCAAGCCGGCCGGCGCGTGCTCGCTGTTCAGCCGCCAGGTCGACGGGGAAAGCTTGCGGAAGAGGTCGTGGCTGGCGTTCGCCTCAAGGAGCAGGAGTTTTCCCAGAGCGCCGGCCTCCACCATGGCCTGCAGCTCCTCGAACGCCGGCTCAAAACGGCGCTCGTGGCCGATGCCGAGAACCTTCCCCGCCCGCCGGCAGGCGTCGACGATGCGGGCGGCGCCGGCGCCCGTCATGGTGAGCGGCTTCTCGCAGAAGAGGTTTTTGCCGGCCGCGACGACCCGGAGCGCCTGCTCTTCATGGAGCGCGTGGGGCGTCGCGAGGATTACGCCCTCCACGGCCGGGTCGGCCAGCACTTCGTCCAGGTGAGACGCAAGTCTGAACGGCGGGTGCTTTGCTCTGAAGGATTCGATGTCGTCGGCTGGCGCCGGATCAACTCCGTACATCACCTCGAAGCGTGGGCTCTTTGAAAGGCAGCCGATGATCTGCCGGCCCCACCAGCCGAGGCCGGCCACGGCCACCCTCATCGCTTCGGTCCCGCCGATGCCGCCTCCGGCTCGAGCCCGTCCGATACTGCGACGTTTTCGCTTTCCAGTTCGATTCCGGACATGAGCGCGAGCGTTTCGAACAGCGCGGCGAAGTCCTTGGCAAGATAGGCCTTCGGGTCCGGCTTCAGCATCGCCGCGCCGAAATGGGCTTGCAGCGCCTCGCGCATCGCTGCCGTGATGGGCATCGCGACATCCAGCTCGCGCGCGATTGACAGGCCAAGGTCGATGTCCTTGCGCATGCCGGCGGGCGGGAACGTCGTGGTCCAGTCGAGGTTGACGAGGGCAGGGGTCTTGTAGCGGGTAAAGGTCGAGCCGACGACGCTGTCGTTCAGGAATTCGAGGAAGGCGTGGCGCGGAACGCCGGCCTTCTGCGCAAGCAGGGTGACTTCCATCATGTTGGCGTTGACGACGGCGAGGAGCAGATTGACGGCGATCTTGCACATGCGCGCGAGCTCGCCCTCGCCCGCATACGCTGCGCCGCGCGGCGCGATCGCAAGAAGAAGCGGCTTCACTTTGTCGTAAGCGTCGCGCGGCCCGGATACGACGCAGCAGAATTTTCCGGCACGCACGCACTTCGGATTGCCGCTGACCGGAGCGGCGAGGAACTGCACGCCGAGTTTGTCGAGCCTAGCGCGCACCTCCGCGGACTCGTCCATGCTGATGGTCGAGCAGTCGATGAGCATACGCGGCAGGGTCTTCTGTCCGGCACGGAACACACCGTCGGGACCGAAGCACACCTCGATCAGGTCCTTGCCGGTCAACAGCATCGTGAAGAGCACGTCGACGCCGGCGAGCTCTGATTTCGCATCGACCACCTTCGCGCCGCGCAGCTCTTCGCTTTCGGTCTTGGCGCGCGTGCGGTTCCAGATGCTCACGGGATGACCGGCCCGGAGGAGCCGAGCGGCCATCGGAGCGCCCATGCGGCCAACGCCGATCCAACCGATCTTCATGCTTCAGCTCCTTCGTAGGCGGAGGGGCGCGCGGAGAGCTCCGAGACCGCCGCGCGCGCAAGCGCCTTCTCGATCGATGCAATGGCCGGGGCAGCGCCTTCATCGCCGATCGCGACGATGCTGGTCTTCGGAGGTCGCGTCCAGCGGCCGAGCCGGACCGGTGCATGGTACACGCGCTGCACCCCATGGATTGCAAGCGGGCGCTCGTCGCCAGCCGTCCAGATAACGCCCTTCAGGCGGAGCAGGCTGTCGCCATGTCGTGCGACGATATCTCCGAGGAGCGGCGAGAGCAGCGCCCAGTCGACGGGCCGCTCTTCCTCCACGAGCCAGCACGCGGCCGAATGGTCATGTGCGTCGCCGTGTTCGGCGTCATGCGTCGAATGATCTTCGTGCCCACACGGGTTGGCGCGATAGCGGTCGAGGCCGAGCCAGCGGTCGAGGTCGGCGCGCCCGCTGTCCGCATCGAAAAGCGCCGCTCCGAAAAGCGCTTCCGCCTCGACAGCGCCGAAATTGGCTTGCGTCACTGAGGCGCCGGGATTCAAGGCGAACAGGCGTTCTGCGAGCGCGGCAGCAGCCTCCGGGCCTGCGAGATCGGTCTTTGTGACGACGCGCCGATCGGCGACCGCGCACTGCCGCATGGCGATCGGCTGCTCGTCGAGATTTCGCATTCCATTGACGGCGTCGATCGTCACAACCAGTGAATCGAGCCGGGTCGACTGCCGGAGCCGCGGATCGGCAATCAGACGCGCGAGCGCCGGCGCCGGGTCGGCAAGGCCGGATGTCTCGATCACGATCCGCCGCGGCGGGGCCGGCTCCCGCCGGGTCAGCGACCAGACCGTCCGTGCGAGATCGTCGCCCGCCGCACAGCAGAGGCAGCCGTTGGCGAGGAGGGCGACATCGTCTGAGCCGATCGCGTCAGCGAAGATCGCATCGTCGATGCCGACCTCGCCGAACTCGTTGACGACGACCGCGGCGCCCTGCATTCGCGGCTGCCGAAGCAGCGCCACGATCAACGTCGTCTTGCCGCTCCCCAGGAATCCGCTGACAAGCGAGACGGGGATGCGCTGACACGTCGCCGGGGCTGCCATCAGAACACTCCGCAAGTGGCTCGCGGGGCCAGCGACCGCAGCCGCTTGCCGCGAAGCTAAAACTCCGACTTCGGCTCTTCCTCGTAGGGCGCGACGATCCACGAGCCGTCCGTCGGCACGCCGGCGCGCGCGAAGAGCGCGTCACGGTGCTGGTCCACCTTCCTGCGGAAGGCAGCGAAGTCGATGTCGAGCAGCTTGCCGTTCCGCTTGCGCGCCTTGCCGGCGATGAACACGCTGTCGACGTTGCCGACATTTGCGAACTCGGCGACCGCGCCGACCGGGTTGTTCATCGGGATCAGGTTCATGCTGTCGGTGCTGACGAGCACGATGTCCGCTTCCTTGCCGGGCGTCAGGCTGCCGGTCTTGTGGTCGAGGCCGCAGGCCTTCGCGCCTTGCAGCGTGGCGAACTCAAGCACGTCGCGGCTCGTCAGCGGCAGCGGATGGATCGCCCGCTTCTCCTCGAGCGCCTGCCGATGCGTCATCAGCCTGGTGCCGGCGAGAAGCGCGCGCATGGCGTTGAACATGTCGCTCGGCACGGTCGTCACCACATCGATCGAGAGGCTCGGCCGGATGCCGACTTTCAGGAAACGGAGCGCCGGCGGCAGGCCGTGCCCCATCTGCATCTCGACCTCGGGCGCGATCGAGCCGGTGCCGCCGGTGTCGGCAATCAGCCGGTATTCCTCGTCGCCGATCGTGTTGCAGTGGACATAGGTGGTGTCGTCGCGGAGGAGCTTGCGCGAGTTCAGCTGCACGATGGGTTTGTTCAGCCCCCACAGCCCGTCGCCGACATGCACCGTGATCCGCACGCCGACCTCGCGCGCCGTCAGAAAATCCTGCTCGGTGATATCGAGCGTGGTGAATTGCGGGCCGCGCGCGGCGACCGCCATCGTCACCAGCCCGTCGTCGGAGGAAAAGTGCTCTTTCCTGACGCGGCGGATGTCGTCGTAGTTGGTCGCGATCGTGTTCGGCGGGAACCATTCGGCGTTGGCGTTGCCGTACCCGAACACGCCGCGAATGCCGGAATCCTTCAGGCCCCGGATCGACCCGTCTGCGTGCTCGGGCGAATTGTTGTTGTGCGACCAGTCGTAGAGGGTGGTGATCCCGCTATCCAGTGCGTCGAGCGCGCCGAGCAGGTTGGCGACGTAGTTGTCCTCCGGCGTATAGAGGCCGCCCATGGTGACGCGGACTCCAGTGAAGTACTGAGCGAGCGACCAGTCGGGTCCGGTCGCGCGGAGAAGCGACTCCCAGGTGTGGCGGTGCGTATCGATGAAGCCGGGGATCGCGATCCGGTTCGTGGCGTCGACCGCCTCCGCGCCGTCCGCTTTGATCGAGGGCGCGATTTTGGCGATCTTGCTTCCGTCGATCAGGATGTCGCCGTGCTGGAGGTCGCCGATCGCCGGATCGACCGAAATGATCGTCGCATTGCGAATGAGGGTCCGCGCCATCTCTTCCTCCCCGATCGACGTGCTTTTTCTTTTCTCTACCTAGGCCCGGCCGCCGGGACAGGCCGCGCCGGCGCGCACTCTCGGCGCGCCGCTCTGCACGTCACTTCTGTTTGCGCCTGCTCTTGCCTGCCCGCTTCGCGACGCCTTTGCCCTTGTCCTCCGGAAGGACATAGCCGGCCTTCTCGAGGCTCGGCGCGCCGCAATAGCCCCAGAGCGTGATCAGCGGCTCGTTCTCCGAGGCGTTTTCGAGCCCGTGGTAGACGTTGCGCGGGATGAACGCCAACTCGCCGGCGCGAAGATAGAACGTCTCGTCGCCCACGTGCTTGATGCCCGTGCCGTGGACGATGTACTCCCACTCCTCGGCATTCGGATGGCGATGAAGGGCGTGCTTGGAGCCGACGCCGGGCGGCATGATGGTGCGGCCGACGACCGTCATCTCGGAGCCCATCGTCTTCTCGGTCACGATCCAGCGGACGTCCATCTTCAGCCAGCCGCGGTCCTCCTTGAGAGTCTTGTCGGGCTTGAAATCGCCCGGATCGAGCTTGTAGCGGCTCTTCTCTTTCGGTTTCATCGGCTGGCCTTTCTCAACTCCGGCGGTCGGTGGGGTCGTTGCAAGCATTGGGCAGCGTCAGACCTTCGAAAACGATTTAAGTTTTGTGCCTTCGTGAAGGCAAGGGGAAAAGTTGTTGCAGCGCGAGATTGGGCGCTCTCACGACAGTAGACGAGCAGGTTCCCGACACGATCCGCGCCCGTCGTCCGCAGCTCGGGCGATAGGTCGCCTGGTCAGTGTTTATTAGCAAAGACAAGGCGTTAAATATCGTTGTTCATTTCGAGAAGTCGTGGGCATCTTGAGCGCGAACCTCTCCGTTGCCACGGGATAATCCCAGCCGTGCTCTTCAGCGGACGCAACACCGGGGAATGCATAAAACGTTTCGCATATGAGCGTGATTCAGTCGCTCCGGTACGATTTTCCAGAGGTCAGCCGCGTGACGATCAGCGACAGCAGGATGATCGCGCCGTAGGTGGCTGATATCCAGAACGTCTCGATGTTCGAGAGCGTCAGGATGTTCGAGATGATGCCGAGGAGCATCACGCCGCAGAGAGCGCCGAACACCGAGCCGCGGCCTCCGTTCAGGCTGATCCGCCCGATCACGCATGCCGCGAAGACGGTGAAAATCATGTTCTGGCCCTGGCCGGAGAGGACCGAGGCCATTCGCCCCGTCAGCATCAGGCCGGAAAGCGCCGCGAGACCTCCGGCAATCGCGAACACCGCCCAGATGTAGCGGTCGACCGGAATGCCCGCCGCGCGCGCGGCCTCGGCGTTTCCACCGATGGCGTAAAGCGCACGCCCGAAGCGGTGGTAGCGAAGGATGTAGCCGGCGAGGATGAAGAGGCCCGCCGACACCCAGACCGCCGCCGGGAGCCCGAGCCAGCGCGCATTGCCGAGATAGAGCAGCGGCTCCGGCAGGTCGTAGAGCGTCCGGCCATTCGTCAGGCCGATCGTTACGCCACGCAGGAGGATCAGCATCGCGAGCGTGGTGATGAAGGCGTTCAGCCCGAGCCGCACGATCAGCGTGCCATTGAGGCCGCCGATGGCGACGCCGACCACGACCAGAACCGCGATCGCAATATAGGGATTCAGCATCAGGCCGGACCCGTTCAGCGT
>JBOHKB010000055.1:0-9967 GCA_050728815.1 Propylenella sp. | reverse complement strand
GGCGCGCTCCTCCCGTCCGGCGTCACGTTTCTCCAAACCTGTTCGACCGCGGAAACCCCTGCGGCGCCAACCGCCCTGCCTGCGCGCGGTCGCCCATCCAGTCGCGCAGCTCCGCCACCGTCCGCGTATGGACGCGGCCGGCGCCGTCGGACCAGCTCAGCCCCTCCCCCTTCCTGAAGACGCGCGCGTCGGACAGCTCGCCGTTCTTGTAGCGCTGCAGCCTGACCCCCTTGCCGCGCGCCATCTCGGGCAGCTGCTCGACTGGGAAGATGATCATCTTGCGGTTGGTGCCGACCACGGCGATCAGGTCGCCTTCGGACGGCACGCAGATTTTCGCTTCGTCCTTGCCGGCGACGTTCAGCACCTGCTTGCCCTTGCGCGTGTTGGCGACAAGTTCGCTCTCGGCGACGCGAAAACCGTAGCCGGCGGCGCTCGCCACCACGAGCTTCCGCTCCGGGTCGTAGGGGAAGATCGTGACGACGTCCTGGTCCTTGTCCATGTCCACCATCAGCCGGACCGGCTCGCCGTTGCCGCGGCCGCCCGGGAGCTTTGCCGCCTCCAGCGTAAAGACGCGCCCGCCGGTCGAGAGCATCAGCACCTTGTCCATGGTGGTGGCGTGGAAGGCGCGTTTCAGCCGGTCGCCCTCCTTGAAGGTGAGCGTGCCGTAGTCGGTCAAATGCCCGCGCATGGCGCGGATCCAGCCTTTGTCGGAGAGCACGACGGTGACCGGCTCGCGCTCGATCATCGCCTCCTGCATCTCCTCGACGTCTATCTCCGGGGCATCCTCGAAGCGTGTGCGGCGGCGGCCAAGCTCCGTCTTCGGCCCAAAGGTCTTCTTCACCTCCTCGATCTCGTAGGCGACGCACTTCCACTGCCGCTCGTCGGACTTGAGCAGCGCCTTGAGGTCCTTCTGCTCCACCTTCAGCTCGTCGTTCTCTTTCCGAATCTCGATCTCGTCGAGCTTCCGCAATTGCCGGAGCCGCATGTTGAGGATCGCCTCGACCTGCACGTCGGTCAGCTTGAAGCGCGCGACCATCACCGCCTTGGGGTCGTCCTCCTCGCGGATGATGCGGATCACCTCGTCGAGGTTCAGGTAGGCGATGAGGTAGCCGCCGAGCACCTCCAGCCGCTCGGCGATTTTTCTCAGGCGGAACTCGGTGCGGCGCTTCAGCACCACTTTGCGGTGCTCGAGCCATTCGGTGAGCACGTCGCGGAGCGAGAGCACGTTCGGCACCTGCCCGCGCGACAGCACGTTCATGTTGAGCGAGAAGCGCGTTTCGAAATCGGTGACGCGGAAGAGCGATTCCATCATCAGGCCGGGATCGACCGCGCGGCTCTTCGGCTCGATGACGATGCGCACGTCCTCCGCGCTTTCGTCGCGGACATCGCCGACGAGCGGCAGCTTGCGGTTCTCCACCAGACCCGCGATCTGCTCGATCAGCCGGCTCTTCTGCACCTGGTAGGGAATCTCGGTGACGATCGCGACCCAGGTTCCGCGCCCAGTATCCTCGCGCTTCCAGAAGGCGCGCACGCGGATGCCGCCGCGCCCGGTCTTGTAGCACTCGGCGAGCGCCTCGCGCGACGACACGACGACGCCGCCGGTCGGAAAGTCCGGACCGGGCACGATCTCCATCAGCTTGGCGGGCGTCGCCTTCGGATGCTTGATCAAGTGGAGCGCCGCGTCGCAAAGCTCCGCCGCGTTATGCGGAGGGATGTTGGTCGCCATGCCGACCGCGATGCCGGCGGAGCCGTTCGCGAGAAGATTCGGGAAAGCGCCCGGAAGCACCACGGGCTCCCTGCCCTCGCCGTCATAGGTCGGGCGGAAGTCGACGGCGTCCTCGTCGATGCCGCGGAGCAGCAGCTCGGCGACGGGCGTCATGCGCGCCTCGGTGTAGCGCATGGCGGCCGGGTTATCGCCGTCGACGTTGCCGAAATTCCCCTGCCCGTCGACCAGCGGATAACGGACGGCGAAATCCTGGGCGAGCCGCACCAGCGCGTCATAGATCGCCTGGTCGCCGTGCGGATGGAAATTGCCCATCACCTCGCCGACCACCTTCGCGGATTTCTTGTAGCCGCCGGTCGGGTTCAGCCGCATTTCGCGCATCGCAAAAAGGATGCGGCGGTGCACCGGCTTCAGCCCGTCGCGGACGTCGGGAAGCGCGCGGTTCATGATGGTGGAGAGCGCGTAGGCGAGATAGCGCTCCTCGAGCGCGGTCCTGAGGTTGATCGGGACGATCTCGCCGCCGGAGTCGTTGCCTGCCGGCGGAATCAGTTGCTTGCCCATGGCGCGTGCTTAGCGCACGGCGAGTCTTGCGGACAACACGCCGTTCGCCCTCCGCTCCCCCTTGTGGGGAGGGGCTGGGGGAGGGGTAAGCTGCGATCCATGGCGGCGGATCGAAACATCCCAATCGAGGACCTTCTTTCGCGGCTTCCGGCCGGCACTCGCCTTACCGGGCTCGACCTCGGCACGAAGACGATCGGCGTCGCTCTATCCGACTTCGGACTGAAGATCGCGACGCCCCTCAAGACCATCCGCCGCGAGAAATTCCGCAAGGACGCGGATGCGCTGCTCGCGCTCTGCGCTGCGGAGAAGGTGGGCGGACTCATCCTCGGCCTCCCGATCAACATGAACGGCACGGAGGGACCGCGCGCCCAGGCGACGCGCGCCTTCCTCAGGAACCTCGCGGAGCTCACCGACCTGCCCGTCGTGCTTTGGGACGAGCGGCTCTCCACCGCCGCCGCCGAGCGCGCCATGCTTGAGGCCGACCTCTCGCGCAGGAAGCGCGCCGCGAAGATCGACGCCGCGGCCGCCGCGTTCATCCTGCAGGGCGCGCTCGATCGCCTGGCCCGGTTGCGCGCCGCCGGCGAACCTTCAAAGTAATCCCCGCCCCGGAGTTCTCCGCTACAATCCCTCTACCGCCCTTCACCGGAGGGTCCGTGTCGCGACCGGAGCGTTCATGGGAAGGGCCCGCCTTCGCGTCTCTGACGCTACGGCGGGCGTAGCGGGCGGCGCCGCGGCAGGTTCGCCGGACGGACCTGACTCGGCGGCCTCCGGAAGGGTCCCCCGAGCGCCACTACGAGCGCTCTGCCGGATGTTGTCGGCTGTATGGTCGTGAGGCGGCGGCGCAAGCCGCCCTCGAACGAACGGAAGACGAGGACGAGTCGAAGGCCGTAACCGCCGCGCGGGGCGCCTGAAGGGCGCCATCACTTACTTTGCGAGGCACTCTTTCGGCGCCCCGCTCCCTCCTCGCGCAGGGAGGCGAAGGCTCTTTGACAACCTCGGGCCGCTTCGGCCGCGGGACGACTTGCTGCGCCCTATGCGAACGCCGGCGCGATGTAGTCGATGAGCTTGCGGCCGTCGAAGCGGGCGTCGATCATGCCGTAGGTGGCGCGCCAGGGGCGGCCGAGCCGGGTTTCGATGAAGGCGTCGGCGAAAGCGGATGGGAAGTCGCGGCGGAGCGCCGCGGCGGCGGCGGTCAGCGCCAGCTGCTCGGTGAGAATCCGCGCCGAGCCTTCGTCCTCGAGCGCGACATCGGAGGCGGCGGAGAGCACATCGACCGCGGCCTTTGAGCCGGGGCCGAGCTCACCGCTGATGGTGTCGAGCACCTGCTGGAGGACGCCCTCGGCTCGGAGCGCCCGCACCACATCGAGCGCCATCACGTTGCCGGAGCCTTCCCAGATCGCGTTGACCGGCGCCTCGCGATAGAGGCGCGGGAGCGCGCTCTCCTCGACGTAGCCGTTGCCGCCGAGGCACTCCATCGCCTCGTAGAGGAACGCCGGCCCTGTCTTGCAGATCCAATACTTGACGGCGGGAGTCATTAATCGTGCGTAGGCGGCTTCGGCGGGCTGCTCCTCGGCCATGTCGAACGCCTCCGCAAGGCGCATCGACATGGCAAGCGCACCGGCCAAGTCGAGCGCCATGTCGGCGAGCACACGGAGCATCAGCGGCTGGTCGATCAGCGGCTTGCCGAAGGCCGCGCGGTGGCGGACGTGGTGCACGGCCTCGGCGAAGCCGGCCCGCATCAGGCCGGTGGTGGCGACGGCGCAATCGAGCCGGGTGAGCGTGACCATTTCGAGGATCGTCGCGATCCCCCGCCCCTCCCCGCCGACCCGCCAGGCGGTCGCTTCGTCGAATTCCGCTTCCGAGGAAGCGTTCGAGCGGTTGCCGAGCTTGTCCTTCAGCCGCTCCAAGCGGATGGCGTTGACGCTCCCGTCCGGCAGAAATCGCGGCATCAGGAAGCAGGTGAGGCCGTTCTCCGCCTGGGCCAGCACAAGGAAGGCATCCGACATCGGCGCCGACATGAACCATTTGTGGCCGGTGAGACGGTATTCTCCGCCCTCTCCGGCGACCGCCCGGGTGGTGTTGGCGCGGACGTCCGTGCCGCCCTGCTTTTCGGTCATCCCCATGCCGATTGTGGCCGCGCGCTTCTCCGCGACCGGACGGAAATTGCGGTCGTAGGTACGCGACAGGAGGAGGGGCGCCCACGTGCCGAGGAGGTCGGGCGCGTGCTTGAGGCTCGCGAGCGACGCGTTCGTCATTGTCATCGGGCAGAGGTGCCCGCACTCGGTCTGCGCCGTCATGTAGAGCCGCGCGGCGCGCGTTCGATGCCGCATTCCGGCTTCGTCCTCGCCGCGGTCGAACGCCGAGCAATGCAGGCCGGCAAGCATCGAGCGTCGCATCAGCGCGTGATAGGCCGGGTGGAAGACGATCTGGTCGGCGCGCTGCCCGCGCGCGTCGTAGCGCTCGAGTTCGGGAGCGTTGCGGTTGGCGAGGCGGGCGAACTCCCGCGCCTCGTGCATTCCCCAGAAAGCGCCAAGCTCGGAAAGCTCCTGGCGCACCCCGTCGGGAAAGCCAGAGGCGGCGAGGTTCAGGAGCGGGTCCGATTCGAACAGGTTGATGCCGCCGTAGGGCGGCGACTGGTTGAGTACGGCGTGGGTTTCCAGGCCAGTCATCGAGCGTCTTTCTGTGTGCAAGGCGCCGGGGACATCGCCTCGCGATTGCCCCGGGAGGATCGAGGTCGTATAGGGGCGACTTTAATGGCTTATCAGTTCGCGCACAGGCACCTTCTCGGGATCGAGGGCCTTTCCCCCCAGGATATAGCTTTTCTCCTCGATTCCGCGGAAGCCGCGGTCGATGTCAGCCGTCAGGTCGAAAAGAAGAAGGCGACGCTCCGCGGCCGCACGCAGATCAATCTTTTCTTCGAGGTTTCCACCCGCACGCAATCGTCCTTCGAGTTGGCCGGCAAGCGGCTCGGCGCTGACGTCATGAACATGGCTATCGGCGCCTCCTCGGTGAAGAAAGGCGAAACGCTGATCGACACCGCGATGACGCTGAACGCCATGCGGCCCGACCTTCTCGTCGTACGCCACCATGCCGCCGGCGCGGTCGCGCTGCTCGCGCAGAAGGTCGAGTGCGCCGTCATCAACGCGGGCGACGGCGCGCACGAGCACCCGACCCAGGCGCTTCTCGACGCGCTCACCATCCGCCGCCACAAGAGGCGGCTCGGCGGGCTCACCGTCGCGATCTGCGGCGACATCGCGCATTCGCGTGTGGCGCGCTCGAACATCCTGCTGCTGACCGCGATCGGCGCGCGCGTGCGCGTGGTCGCGCCCTCGACGCTGCTCCCCGCCGGCATCGAGCGGCTCGGCGTCGAGGTCTATACGTCGATGCGCAAAGGCCTGGCCAACGCCGACGTGGTGATGATGCTCCGCCTCCAGCGCGAGCGCATGAGCGCCGCCTACGTGCCGAGCGTCCGCGAGTATTTCCGCATATGGGGACTCGACGCGGAGAAACTGTCCTGGGCGAAACCCGACGCGATCGTCATGCATCCCGGCCCGATGAACCGCGGCGTCGAGATCGACCCGCTGATCGCCGACGGCGTGCAGAGCGTCATCCGCGAGCAGGTGGAGATGGGTGTCGCGGTTCGCATGGCGGTGCTAGAAGCGCTCGGCCAGGGCCTGCCCCAGGTGGTCGGCCTCGTCGCATGAGCGCGCCTCTCGCAAGCGAGAGGCAAGCGGCAAGCGGCCGACCGCTACTGATCCTGATTGCGGGACCCTATCGCTCTGGGACCAACGACGATCCGCAACTCATTGCGCGGAACGTCGCGGCGATGACCGAAACCGCGCTGAAGCTCTTCCGCGCGGGCCACCTTCCGGTGCTTGGCGAGTGGTTGGCCCTGCCTCTGATTGAGCATACCGGCTCGACGGGCATCGGCGATCCGATCTTCGACGAGGTCTTTCATCCGATCGCACGCAGGCTCGTTGCACGCTGCGACGGCTGTCTCCGGATCGGCGGTCCGTCGAAGGGCGCGGACGAAATGGTCTCGCTCGCCCGCGAGAACGGGAAGTCGGTTTTCACGCGCCTGGAAGACATCCCGGCGCCGGAGTAGCCCATGTCGCACGCTCCCCTCCTTTTCACCAATGCCCGCGTAGTCGACCCGTCGCGCGGGCTCGATACGCGCGGCGCAGTGCTTGTCGCCGACGGCAGGATCGTCGCCGCCGGTCCTGAGGTCGTGAACCAGGGTGCCCCGGAGGGCTGGGAGATCGTCAATTGCGACGGCGCGGCGGTGCTTCCGGGCTTGGTCGACATGCGCGTCTTCGTGGGCGAACCGGGCGGCGAGCACCGCGAGACGCTGGAGACGGCGAGCCGCGCCGCCGCGGCGGGCGGCGTTACCGCGATGGTGACGATGCCCGACACCAACCCGGCGATCGACGATCCGGCGCTTGTCGATTTCATGTTCCGCCGCGCGCGCGACACGGCGATCGTGCGCGTGCATCCGATGGCGGCGATGACGCGGGCGCTGGCCGGTGAAGAGCTGGCGGAGTTCGGGCTGCTTCGAGAAGCCGGCGCGGTCGCCTTCACCGAGGGGCGGCGATCGGTGCGAAGCGCGCAGGTGATGCGGAACGCGCTTACTTACGCCCGCGACTTCGACGCGCTGATCGTCCACCACGTCGAGGACCCGGACCTCGCCAGCAGCGGCGTCATGAACGAAGGCGAGACCGCGACCCGGCTCGGCCTGCCGGGCACCCCGCGCGAGGCGGAGACGATCATGCTCGACCGGGACATTCGCCTGGCGCGGCTCACTCATGGCCGCTATCACGCGGCGCAGCTTTCCTGCGAGGCGTCCGTCTCCACGCTGAGGCGCGCTAAGCTCGCCGGCAACGGCATCAGCGCAGGCGCGGCGATCGCCCATCTCACGCTCAACGAGAACGACGTCGGCGCCTACCGCACTTTCTTCAAGATGTCGCCGCCGCTCCGCTCGGAGGAGGATCGGCAGGCGATGGTCGAAGCGCTCGCCGACGGCACCATCGACGTGATCTGCTCCGCCCACGACCCGCAGGACGTGGAGGGCAAGCGCCAGCCCTTTGCCGAGGCCGCCGACGGGGCGATCGGGCTTGAGACAATGCTCGCGGCGGGCCTGCGCCTCGTCCATTCCGGCGAGGTGTCGCTGACCCGCCTCGTGGAGGCGATGAGCACCAATCCCGCCGCGCTGCTCGGGCTTGAGGCGGGGACGCTCGCGCCCGGCGCGCCCGCCGACCTCATCGTCGTAGACCTCGACTATCCATGGATCGTGCGAGAGGAGGAGTTAAGCTCGCGATCCCACAACACGGCTTTCGAAGGCGCGCGGCTTTCGGGAAAGGTCATGCGCACTCTGGTGGGCGGCCGCACCGTTTTCGAGCACGCTCCGCGGCTACATTGACGCGCACCGCGCGGAGATTCAGGCGCTCTGCTTTGCTCCGCGGCGAGCCAGCTTCTGAGCCATCATCGCCGCCCCGTCGTCCCGATCCTGCCCGCGTGCATTCAGGCGGCGTATCTTGGCCCTGGTCTTGAGGTCGTCCTCGGCTTCGCACTTTGCGATCGCAAGCAGCGATGCCAGCATGCTATGCCCTCGCAGATCGCTTTCCTCTCGAAGCCGCTCGAGCGCGTCCACGGTGCTTCTCAGGAAACGCTCGTCCACGACCGTCGGGAAGTGGACGACTCGGGGGGCCTTGGCGAACACTGACATCTTGCCTCTCCGGCCGCATAACGAACGCCCCCTCGCCGTCCAGCATAATGTGTGCGGGCAAGTTTGTCCGCAATGCGGCGGAGCGCCGGTTCTTCGCATCGCGGGACGAGCGCGGTAGGATCGATTCCATGTCGTTGAGCATCTTCGCATCGCTCGTTCTCGGTTACTTCCTCGGCTCGATCCCCTTCGGGCTGATCCTGACGCGCCTCGCCGGGCTCGGGGATATCCGCGCCATCGGCTCCGGCAATATCGGCGCGACGAACGTGCTGCGCACCGGCCGCAAAGGGCTTGCCGGAGCAACCCTGCTGCTCGATGGCCTGAAAGGCACGCTCGCCGTGCTGATCGGGTGGCGCTTCGGCTTGCATGCGGCGCTCGCTGCCGGCTTCGGCGCCTATGTCGGCCATTGTTTTCCGGTGTGGCTTAAGTTCAAGGGCGGCAAGGGCGTCGCGACTTTCCTTGGTGTGCTGCTCGGAATCCACTGGCCGACCATGGCGATCGCCGCGCTCGTCTGGCTCGGCACCGC
The DNA here is from genome assembly GCA_050728815.1 of Propylenella sp. Classification (GTDB taxonomy): domain Bacteria; phylum Pseudomonadota; class Alphaproteobacteria; order Rhizobiales; family Afifellaceae; genus DASWJZ01. The sequence continues at coordinate 1,438 of JBOHKB010000055.1, read as the reverse complement.
TGCCGTCACGCGCTACTCTTCTCTCTCCGCGCTCCTAGCCAGCGTCGCCGCGCCGATCGCGCTCTTCGCGTTCGGCGAGCGCGAAGCGGCTGCTGTCTGTGTCCTCCTGACGCTGCTCATCTGGCTTCGGCACCGGGAGAACCTGAAGCGGCTCCTGGCCGGCGCGGAATCGCGGATCGGCGCGAAATCGGGATAGCGGCCGCCTCCGTCGGCTTGTCGAGCCGGCAAAGCTGGGCCATGTTCGACCATTCCCGAAAGGAGAACGATGTGCCCGTCGGGCCTGAGCGCGTTCCGCTGACCGACAGAGAGCGGCTCGCCTGGTTGCGGCTCATCCGCAGCGAGAACATCGGGCCTGCCACCTTCCGGGAGCTCGTAGGTCATTTCGGCTCGGCAGAGGCGGCGCTCGATGCGCTTCCCGCGCTGGTGCGGCGCGGCGGCGCCGCGCGCTCGATCGGCATCGCGAGCCGCGAGCAAGCCGAGGCGGAACTGGCGGCGACGGAGCGGATCGGCGGCGTCTTCGTTGGCATGGCCGAGCCTGACTACCCACCCTGGCTCCGCCACACGGATGCGCCGCCGCCGCTGATCGCCGTGCGCGGCGACCGGCAGTACCTGACGCGGCCCGCGATCGCGATCGTCGGGGCGCGGAACGCCTCCACCGCAGGCCGCAAGATGGCGGCAATGCTCGCCCGGGCGCTCGGCGACGCGGAGATGGTCGTGGTCTCCGGGCTGGCGCGCGGCATCGACGGCGCCGCGCACGAGGCGGCGCTCTCCAGCGGCACGATCGCCGTTTTCGCCGGTGGCATCGATACGATCTATCCGCCGGAGAACGGAGATTTGTTTCAGCGCATCCTCGATGCGGGCGGCTGCGCCCTAAGCGAAATGCGCTTCGGCTGGGAGCCACGCGCGCGCGATTTTCCGCGCCGCAACCGCATCATCGCGGGCGTCGCGCTCGCCACGATCGTGGTGGAGGCGGCCGAACGCTCCGGCTCGCTCATCACGGCGCGGATGGCGCTCGAACAGAACCGCGAGGTTTTCGCTGTGCCCGGCTCGCCGCTCGACCCGCGCGCCGCCGGCTCCAACAATCTTCTGAAGCAAGGCGCGCGGATCGTGACCGAAGCGGCCGACGTAATCGATGCGGTGACGCCGATGCTGGCGCGGCCGCCTGAGAAGGCTCCCGGCGCGTTCAGCGCGCCAGCGGCAGGCGATCTCGACGGTGAGCCGGCCGACAGCGACCGCAACCGCGTTCTTGAGGCGCTCGGGCCGACGCCCACCGAGATCGACGAGGTCGTCCGCTGGACAGAGCTTCCGGCGAGGACCGTGCTCGTGGTGTTGCTGGAGCTTGATCTGGCGGGGCGCGTCGAGCGCCATCCGGGGCAGCGCGTATCCCTGCGCTAACTGTCGAAGCTATGAAGGTTGTTCATCCGGGACGGGGCTGCGA
>JBOHKB010000054.1:0-3924 GCA_050728815.1 Propylenella sp. | reverse complement strand
TGAGGTCGCGCGAGATAGCGGCGCGGCGCGTCCGCTGCTCGTCGCCGCGCGTCCCCGGGAAATAGTCCTCGTACAATACGAGGGAGTCCGCGAGTTGCACTGGACGCGTGCTGGTCGTCCTCGCGATGCGGTCGACGGCTCGGCTTACGCGATCCGGACTCGCGCCTGCATCCGCGGCATAAAGCGCCGGCCGCGTGGACGAGGCGATCTCGGCGAGTCGCGCATTGTCGGGCGTCAGCGAGGCGATCTGCCGAAGCGCCGAGGCATGCTCCGGCGTTGCCGCGAACTGTCCGATCTGCGCCGCCCGCTGCGCCGCTGCCGTCACGTCGCCGCCCCGCGCTATCTCGACGATGAACCGCTTGTGCGACGCCTCGACATAGGCCTTCGCCGCATCGGAGGTCATCTCACCGCCCATGGAGGGGAGCTGGCGCGCAAAGAAACTTTCGCCCTGGCCACCGGCGACGGAGAAGATGTCGCCGACGACCTGGCTGACAGCGAGGCTCCTGATTTGTTGCGGCGGCGCGAGGCGCCCGAACGACTGGGCGTAGGACTGATAGCCCGACCGGAGTTTTGACCAGAGCTGCGGATGCTCCCGCGCCAGCCGGCGATTTTCGGCAGCCGCGAGGCGGCCGACTTCAGTGACCGGGCCACGCGTCTGCGCGCTTTGCCGAAGCAGCGAATCGGCTTCCGTGAGGAAGGTCCGCTCGGCCGCCGCCGGCGTTGCGATATTTGTCCTGAGGAGGGCGGGCGCGCGTTCCGCATGCTTCTGGAGGATCGCGTTCCGGACCGCCTGCGCCTGCATCCGGACCGCCGCCTCCGCGGTGGCCGGCTGAGCCGACAGGTTCCAGGATTGCGGCACGACCTCCGACTCGAAGATCCGCGCAAGACCGTCCGCCGCCGCCTCATCGATTTCCGAAAGCTCGGCCGCCTCGGCCGCAGCGTCAGCCTCGACGGCGGCTCGAAACTCGGTTTCGGCCTCCGAGAACTGCGCGACCAGGCGAAACTCTCGAATGTTCTCCTTCAGGGCGTCCGCCTTTCGCAGGAGTCGAGCGCCGAGTTCCGGCCCGGTCACCGCGAGCGATGCCGGCACCGACAGGAGGAGAATGAGGACCGAGAGAGCCTTCAGGCCGACTGACATCGTCGTCAGCATCCCCTGCGAGCCGAAGAAGGTCGCCACCCGGAAGCGCCGAGTCTGCGACTTTACGCGCCCGGCCACGCGCTCGTACGCCCGCTCCATCGTGTCGGCCTCGGTTACGAGCGCGCGCAACCTCTCGACCTCGGCGCGCGCAACAGCGGCCTTCTCCTTGCTTTGCGGATCCGCCGTCCCCGCGGCGCTCGCCGCCTCGATCGCGGCGAGCGGTGCGGTCTTCTGCGCAAGCGCATTCTGAACCGATTGCAGCATCGGGCCCGCCGCTCGCGGCGGCAGTTCGCCGCGCTGCCGCTCTTCCGTCACCCGCTTCAGCTCGGCATTGACATCCCTTGAGATGTTCGCCGTCTCGACGCGCTGCACACGGCGATAGGACCAGATGAGGAGTGCAAAAAGCGCTAGCATCGAAGCGAGCAGGCCCCAGTGCCTGGAGACCCTCGCAACGAAATCAAAAACCCAGTCGACGCGCCCGAGCGCCTGGTCCGCCTGCTCGATCGTCGCAGGCGAAAGAACTGTCAGATAGGCTGTGATCGCGAGTGCGCCCAGGAAGGAAAGAGTGAGCCAGAACGCAATGCTCGCCCCCGTCTCGAAGAACGCGCAAAGCGCCAGCCGCCGGGGCCGTTGCGCCAAGTCCGCTACATCCGCCCGGCGGCGGAGAAGCGGCACGACCATCAAAGCGAGAATCGCCCACGCGCCGGCCGTTGCCAGCGCCAGCCTGACGAGATCCACGTACCCCTCCCGAGAAGAAGCGAATTGCGTTCAGCCTATCGCGGCGGACATGCGACCGGAAGTGGCTTCATCGTCACGGAGCTCGGCAAACTGGGGCGGGCGGAAGCCGGGGCAACGATGATAGTCTTCCGGCCACGACGGAAGAGACGAACGACATGACAGCACGCCAAAAGATGCCCGGCCACGCGGGCTTGACCGAGACGGCGGACGAGAAGCGCGTCCCCTACCGCCATCCGCAGCCGAAACATTCGCCGCCCGAGATCGTCATTCCCGACACGATCCCGGCGGACGAGCGGCTCTGGGTGCCGCAGGCCGAAAATGTCTGGTTCCGCCCGCTATGCCTGTCGGCGACGCGCGGCTATTGGCAGAACCTCCTGCGCGTGCGCCGCTCGGGCGTGCTCTCGCGCCACCGCCACCCGCAGCCCGTACACGGCTACGTCCTGAAGGGGAGTTGGCGCTACCTGGAGCACGATTGGGTGGCGACGGAAGGCGCCTACGTCTACGAGGCGCCGGGCGAGACGCACACGCTCGTCGTCGACGACGGCGTTCCGGAAATGATCACGCTCTTCCAGGTCAACGGGGCGATGATTTACGTCGATTCCGATGGCCGGGTGCAGGGTTACGAGGACGTCTTCACCAAGATCGACATGTGCAAAACGCACTTCGAAGCGGTCGGGCTCGGAGCAGGATTCGTCGAAAAATTCATCCGCTGAGCAGGCTGTGAGCGGTTTTTCTGCCGCACCGGCCAATTTGCCTATTTACGTTTGGGGCGTCTTTGGGGAAAAGTATGATTTAAGGGGGAAGCGTCCAGGACAGCGGGTAAGCGTTCCGGATTGGCGTCCTCCTTTGACCAGAGGGAGGTAAGCATGAAGCATTTTGTCCCGCTTGCGGCTGCGGCCGCGGCGCTAACGCTCGGCGTAACGGGGGCATTCGCCCAATCGGGCAGCGTCGAGAAGGCGGTCGGTGGCTACAGCTTCGAGGACGCCGCCGCCGAGGCGCCCGGTACGAAGGATTTCCACTCGGCCGACGGTCATCTGACCTTCGCGATCGTCACGCATACCGCCGGCAACGGCTTCTTCGACCCGGTCTATGTCGGCGCCAAGGTCGCCGGCGACATGATCGGCGCGACGATCCTGCTGCTCGGCTCCGAATCGCCCACCGACGACCCGGCGCGTGAGATCGAAATCCTGAACCAGATCATCCAGGATCCGACGATCGACGGCATCATCATGACAACGCCGCAGGTCGGCGCCTACAACGACATCGTGAAGACCGCCGAGGCGAACGGCATCCCCGTCGCCACCACCAACTCGTTCGACGGCTCGATCCTGAACCGCAATGGCATCAGCCATACGGGGCAGGATGCGTCCGCCGCGGCGATCGCCGGCGAGGCGCTGGTGCAGTGCCTGATGGACCGCGGCGTCGAATCCGGCTCGATCGTGCTGCCCTCCTCGACGGCGATGGGCAACATCGAGGTGAACAATCGCGTCACCTCCGCCTTCAACGCCATCGTCAAGACGTTGAACGACGCCGGCAAGCTCGCCAACTTCAAGGTCGACGCGGGCCCGGAGAACACCGGCATCGACACCAACCCGAACGACCCGGTGAACGGTATCGTGACGCTCTTCGAGTCGCGCGGCGACGTGGTCGGCGCCTTCGCCGGCAACAACGTGTTCACGCCGGCGCTCGCCAAGGCAGTCGCGCAGACCGGGATGACCGGAAAGATCTGCGCCTACGGGTTCGACCTCGGCCCGGCCCAGCAGGAAGCGCTCACGAGCGGCGATCTGACCGGCGCCCTCGGGCAGCAGCCGTTCCTGCAGGGCTTCTGGCCGGTCATGCAGCTCTACCTGCAGATCGACCGTGGCATCGCCGCCGCCAACCTCGACACGCGCGCCCAGCTCGTGACGCAGGAGACCGTCAGCGCAGTCGGCAAGCGCTTCGAGAACTAGCGAAGGCGGGTTGGCTGCCGAGGTTTGGCCAAGGCTGCCTTCCACAGAGGCGTCTCTTGCAGCCTCGGCCGGAGGCCGTATGACGGAACAGACCATCAC